>DASYYE010000561.1:0-40499 GCA_035946955.1 Streptosporangiaceae bacterium
CCGTGGGGCACTGACCGCAGCGATGCTCGCCTACCAGGCGATCATCACGGTGGTCCAGTCCGCAGTGATCATCCTGCTCGGCTGGGCAATCGGCGCACACTTCCCTGGCGGCGCCGCGGGCATCGCCGTGCTCGTCGGCGCCGCTGCGCTGATCGCGCTGGCGATGTCCGGGCTGTCCAATGCGTTCGCGCTGCTGACCCGGCAGCGCGAGGCACTGATCGGCGCCTCGACCACGCTGGTGATGCCCCTTACGTTCCTCTCCGGTGCGTTCCTGTCACTGCAGCTGGTGCCCGGCTGGATCGCGCACATCGCGCGGTACAACCCTGTCAACTGGGCCGCGGCGGCCGGGCGGGCCGCAGTGGAGGGCCACGCCGCCTGGGGCACGGTTGGCTCCTACGCCGGCTTCCTGGTGCTGGGTGTCGCGCTGACGGCGGTGGCGGCCACGCGGGCGTTCCGTGCCTACCAGCGTTCGATGTAACTTGGGACTTGCCCTGCCTATACGTTTGTATAGGATGTTGTTCCTGAACATAGGATGCAACGCCTTCGTATAGGCAGGGCACTCGCATAGACAGGGCAGGGTGCAGTGGCGAGCCCGCTGGGAGAACCAGACCGCGAAGATCTGACGGCGCGCGCCCGGATCAGGGACGCCGCACTGGCGCTGTTCGCCGACCGCGGTACCGAGGGGGCGTCGGTCCGCGACATCGCGCACGCGGCGGGGGTGTCCGCCGGGCTGGTCCGGCACCACTTCGGGTCCAAAGAAGGGCTCCGCGACGCGTGCGACGCGTATGCGCTCAGCAGGCTCATGCGTTTCAAGGAACAGGCGGTCCTCGGAGGCGAGCTGGCCAGTCCCGGGTTCCTGTCCACCGTCCAGCCCGAGGTGCTGGCCCTGTACCGCTACCTGGCGCGCTCGATGATGGACGGCTCACCCTCGGCCCAGGCGATGTTCGACGAGATGGTCGAACTCGGCGAGCAGTGGATCACCCGCAACCACGCTGGCCAGTTCAGCGACCCGCGGTCCTATGCCGCGGTGCTCATCGCCATGGAGCTTGGGGCGCTCGCGATGAAGGACCAGTTGTCGCGGGCACTGGGCACCGACATCCTCAGCCCGCAGGGGCATCTGCGGCTGGCGAAGACGAAGATCGAGTTCTATTCGCAGCCGCTGCTCAGCGCTGACCTGGCCGCTCAGGCGCGAGCGGCCATCGACCAGCTCACACCGACACCGGAGGCAGTTGGCGGCCATGACAGTGACAGCAATCCTCACACAGGGATTGACCAAGCGTTACGGCGCCGTCGAGGCGCTGCGGGACCTCGACTTTGAGGTCGCCGAGGGTGAGGTGGTCGGCTACCTGGGCCCGAACGGGGCCGGGAAGACGACCACGATCCGGCTGCTGCTGGGCCTGATACGGCCCACGTCAGGCAAGGCCGAGGTGTTCGGCCTCGACTGTCAGCGCCAAGCGGTCCAGGCCCACCAGCGGCTGGCCTACGTGGCAGGTGAGGCAAGCCTGTGGCCCTCGCTGACGGGCATGGAGACACTGCACCTGCTCGGCCGGGTGCAGGGGCGCCTGGACACCGCCTACCGCGACGAGCTGATCAGCCGGTTCGACCTGGACCCGAACAAGAAGGTGCGGGCCTACTCCAAGGGGAACCGCCAGAAACTCGCCCTCATCGCGGCCCTCATGTCCCGCGCCGACCTGCTCATGCTCGACGAGCCGACCAGCGGGCTCGACCCGCTCATGGAGCAGGCCTTCCGCACCTGTGTGCAGGAGGCGCGGGAGCGCGGCCAGACCGTGTTCCTGTCCTCCCACATCCTGAGCGAGGTGGAGGCCCTGTGCGACCGGGTGGGGATCCTGCGCGACGGAGTGCTGGTCGAGATGGGAACCCTGGCCGAGATGCGCCACCTGTCAGCGCTCACGGTGGAGGCCACCTTCGACGGGGCCGTCCCCGACCTGTCGGGGGTGCCAGGAATCAGCGGCGTCGAGGTCACCGGCCGGGTGATGCGCTGCCAGGTTCGCGGCAGCGTGCAGCCACTGCTCGAGGTACTGGCAGCCGCAGGTGTCCATGAGCTGCTGAGCCGGGAGCCATCACTGGAAGAGCTATTCCTCGCGCACTACGGGAAGCGGGAGAGCGACACGGCACCCGGGCCCGAAGCGGTGCCCGCGGCCCCGGCAGAGCAGGCGCAGTCCCATGCAGGCTGAACTCGCCGCGCGCGTCCCCATGTCCGCGGGCCGCTACCCGGGTGCGGTGGTGGCCGTCACCACGGCGCGCCGGGCCACCCGCTCAGGGGCGTTGTGGGGCTACATCTTCGGCGCCACGGTCGCGTCATCGGCGTGGAGTTTCGCTACGGCCTACAAGACGGTCCTGGAACGGTCGCGCCTGGCCGTGCTGTTCGCCCACAACACCGGGCTAGCGGCGATCAATGGGCCTGCACGCGACATCCAGACAGTCCCCGGCTACACCGTGTGGAAGAGCTTCATGTTCCTGGCCATTGTCGGTGGCGTCTGGGGGCTGCTGACCGGGACCAAGCTGCTGCGCGGTGAGGAGGACGCCGGACGCTGGGAACTCCTGCTGACCGGGCAGACGACCAGGCGGGGCGCGGCTGGCCAGGCGCTCGCCGGGCTCGGCGCGGGCCTGGCCGTCCTGTGGCTGCTGGCATCGGTGATCACGGTCGTGGTGGGCCGGCTCCCCAAGGTCGGCCTCGCACCCGGCCCGTCGCTGTTCTTCGTGCTAACCCTGGTCACACCGGCCGCCGTGTTCCTCGCTGCCGGGGCGCTCGCCAGTCAACTGGCCGCCACCCGCCGCCAGGCGGCTGGCTATGCGGGGGCGGCGCTGGGTGCCTGCTACGCACTGCGGATGATCGCGGACTCAGGGACCGGCCTGGCGTGGCTGCGCTGGGTGACGCCGCTCGGGTGGGCCGAGGAACTCCAGCCGTTCACCGCCCCCCACCCGTGGGCACTGGCGCCGATCGTGGGGCTGGTCGCCGTGCTGTGCGGCTTGACGGTGTACCTGGCAGGCAGGCGTGACCTGGGGGCAAGCATCCTGCCCGACCGGGCGACTGCGAAGCCGCGCACCTGGTTGCTGTCGGGCCCGGTAGGGCTGGCCATGCGGCTGACACGCCCCGCCGTCCTGGGGTGGGCCGTGGCGATCAGCGCTTGGGCACTGGTGCTGGGTTCCATCGCCAAACAGGGCGGCAGCGTGATGACGGCCTCATCGAGCTTCGAGCACTTCATCTCGCGGGTGGCCGCACCCGGTAACGGCGCGAGCGTCTACCTCGGGTTCACGTTCCTGACGGTCGCCTGGCTCGTCGCCTTCATCGCGGCCAGCCAGGTCAGTGCCGTCCGGGGCGAGGAGGCCGAGGGATACCTGGAGCACCTCCTGGTCAGGCCGGTCTCCCGGTGGTCGTGGCTGGCCGGGCGGGCCGGGCTCGCCCTCGTGGTGCTGGTGGTGAGCGGCCTGCTGGCAGGGCTGTTCACCTGGTTCGGCGCGCTCAGCGACAACGCAGGGGTAGGGCTGGCGAGCATACTCGGCGCGGGACTCAACGTGGTGGCACCAGCGGTGTGCGTTCTCGGCGTGGGTGTGCTCGCGTTCGGGGTGTGGCCGCGGGCCACCACCGTAGTCACCTATGGCCTGCTGACGTGGTCGCTGCTGATCCAGCTCGTGGGCGGGTTCTTCAGTTCCGACCACTGGCTGCTCGACACGTCGGTGTTCCACCACATGACGGCGGCTCCCGCGGTCAGCCCGGACTGGACCAGCGCTGGCGCGCTGGTTGCGGTCGGCGTGGCAGCGGCACTAGCCGGCGGCGTGGCTTTCGGCCGCCGCGACCTCGCGGGAGCCTGAGCGGACCGACTCGGGGTGGTTGTCCGGCCCAGGCCCCGCCAGGGGGGCTGTTGGACGCGCCGCTGGCTGCGCGGGCACCGGGCGGAGGGTGGCCGGGGTCTTGGTGATGCCCTTCGGCTCTGCCGAGGCCGCGGACTTCGCGATGGCGCGGGGCCTGGCTGCCGACTTGGCCCTGCTGGTGCCAGCCTCGGTCCGCGAACTGCCAGCCTTGGGCCGCGAGGTGCCCGCCTCGGTCCGCGAGGTGGTGGCCTTGGGCCGGCTCGCAGTCGCTCTGGACTTGGTGGTGCCTGCCGCAGGACGTGAGCTGGCGGCGCGCGTGGTCCTGCCCGGTGACTTCGATGGTGCCTTCGCCTGGGCCGTCCCGGTGCCTGGCCCCGCACTGGAAACCGTCACGGCCGGCTTCACCGCGGACATGCTCTTGGCCGCGGCGGCCAGCGCCTTGGATGCGGCGGCCAGCGCCTTGGATGCGGCGGTCATGGCCTTGGCGGCGTTCATGGCCGCAAGCGCACCGGACATGGTCTTGGCTGAGGTCGTGGCCTTGGTGGCTGCTGTCGTCATCTTGGTGGCGGCTGAAGTGACCTTGGCCGCCGCGGAGGAGACCGTCCGCGCCGCAGCCGTTGCGCCCGCACCTGACGCAGCCGTTGGCCTGGTCGCCTTGGCGGCGGTGGTCCTGGCGCTGCTGGTCCGTGCGCTCGCAGCGCGGCTCGTGGCGGCAGTGCGGCTCTTGGTGGCCGTACCTGCGCTGGACTTCGGTTTGTCGGCCGTGCGTGCAGTCGGTTTGGTGCCCCCAGACTTGGCACGGGCACCACCAGTCGTACCCTGGCGGGCGGGGCGGCGGGTCGTGGTTTGCACAGGCATTGATCTCCCCCGTAGTGATCAATTAATGGGAGACCTATTCCACGATGGGCAACCCCTTACACCAGCAGCTGACCGGGAAGATTCAAGATGACGTTCGGTGTGGTCCGCTGAATGCACGCATTGCGACATAGAAGGCACAAGGCCGCCGTGGCCAGTACCTGCGCAGGGCATCCGCAGTATCCGCCCGTCACTGGGTCCGCAGGCGAAAGCGCATCTCGGCCCACCCAAACATGCCCTCGACCGACTGAACACGGACGAACCCGGACGGGGGGCCACGCCAGCGCAGACCGGGAATAAGCCGGCCCTGTGCGCAGTCCGCTCGTGCGGCAGCCCACTATAGGAGAATGGCCGATCCGATTTGGGTCCGTGGTGCCCTCATACCGCCTGAAGAACTGTCCTGGCGCTTCTCAAGGTCCTCTGGCCCGGGCGGGCAGTCCGTGAACACCACTGACAGCCGCGTCGAACTCTCCTACGACCTGGCTGGCTCCACCGTGCTGGGACCGGTGCTCAAGGAACGGGCGCTGCGCGCATTGGCTGACCGGCTGGTCAATGGCGTCATAACGGTGAGCGGGTCCGAGCACCGCTCCCAGTTGCGCAACCGGGAAGCGGCGCTGCGGCGCCTGACCGCACTGCTGACCGCGGCGACAGCCCCGCCGCCCGCCCGGCGGCGCCCCACGAAGCCAACCCGGGGGGCCACGGAACGCCGGCTGGCCGCCAAGCGCCGCCGCTCCGAGGTAAAGCGACTGCGTCAGGACGGCGCAGAGTGACACTGGGCACGTTCCGGGTGACCTGGTCGTGACCACACACCGGTGTCGATAGCGTGAAGTGAGTGCGGGAGATACCCGGAAGCAACCGAAGCTGAGAGCAGGAGATGCACGGCTTCAGGAAGTTCGTGCTGCGGGGCACGCTGGTCGACCTCGCGGTCGCGGTGGTGGTTGGTGTCGCGTTCAACGCGGCGGTGCACGCGCTCATCCAAGACCTGGTTACCCCTCTCATCGCCGCGGTAGGCGGGCAGCCCAACTTCGCGGGGCTGTCATTCCGATTCCACAACTCCACGTTCCACTACGGCGACTTCATCAATTCCATGCTTTCGTTCCTCGTGCTCGCGGCCACCGTGTACTACCTGGTCGTGCTGCCCACCGACCACCTGGCCGCGATATCAGAGAGCCGCGAGGAAGCCCTGTACCGCTCGTGCCCCGAGTGCCTGGGCACTATCCCGGTCGCCGCCAAGCGCTGCATGTTCTGCACCTCTGAGGTGCCTCCCGCGCCAGTCCCCGAACAACACCCAGCCCCTGCCGCCGGCACCATCCTCCGCGACCGGCTCCGCGACCTGGGTACGAGAACCCCCGGCCCCTGGGGCGGCCCTGCTGACCCTGACTCGTGACGAGGTGTCCGGTCAGGCGAATGCCGGCCGGGACGCGGCGGGGTAGAGGGGGCGTTATCGGTGGTTCGGTGGGGTGTCGGGGGCGATGGTGGTGCTGCGGCGGTGGTGCTGCGGCGGCTACTTGGCGTCGGCGTAGGTGGGGACCACGGCCGTGGTCACTGGGAACCTCACGGGGGTGTGGCCGAAGACCAGGCGACCGGCCTCATCGGCCGCTTCTTGGACCGCTGCTACGGCCGCTTCCGCCTGTGACGAGGGACAGTGGACGACGACCTCGTCGTGCTGGAAGAACACCAGGTGGGCACGATCGGGGTTGTTGGGCACATCACCTGTGTCAGGTACCTCCAGGGTTGCCAGGCGGGTGCGCAGCAGCGCGAGCAGCACAGCCGCCCAATCGGCCGCACTGGCCTGCACCACGAAGTTGCGGGTGAACCGGCCCCGCGCCCGCAGCGACAAGCCTGCGCGCCGGTCTCCAGTCGCCGGGTCGTCCGCCACCGCGGTCAGGCCGCGCCAGGCCTGGGACGGCGGTGGGCACGTCCGGCCGAGCCGGGAGCGGACGACCCGGCCTTCCTCGCCAGCGCGTGCCGCCTCTTCGACATAGCGGGCCGCGTCCGGGAACCTGCTCTGCAGTACGGCCAGCAACTGCCTGGCCTCACCGGCCGCCCCACCGTACATGGCGGAGAGCAGGGCGATCTTCACTTTGGCGCGGTCCCCGCCGAACATCCCTGCCAGCGCCTCATACAGGTCGCCGGTGCCAGCGGCCACGGCGAGTGCGCTGTCGCCGGACAGCGCTGCGAGCACGCGCGGCTCGAGTTGCGCGGCGTCGGCCACTACGAGCACCCAGCCGGGGTCGGCCACGACTGCCCTGCGCAGCACCCGGGGGATCTGCAGCGCGCCGCCGCCACGGCTGGCCCAGCGTCCGGAAACGACGCCCGCGACCACGTACTCAGGCCGGAACCGCCCGTCGCTGACCCATTCCTCCAGCCACGTCCAGCCATTCGCAGTGTGCAGCCGGGCGAGTTCCTTGTACTCGAGCAGCAGCGGGGCGGCCGGGTGACCGCACTCCCGCAACACCGCGGACCGGGTGGACGGCACCCGCACGCCATCGGCCGCGAGCGCCCGGCTCACCTGGGCAGGTGAGTCCGGGTTCACCGGACGGCCACCGAACGCCTCCGAGATCGCAGCCGCCAGGCTGGCGAGCCGGGGTGGGCGCATCCCAGGGGCGGGTCTGATGCCCAGCAGGGCGGTCAGCAGGTCCGTATGCACATCGGCCCGCCAGGGCAGCCCGTGGTGGCTCATTTCCGCGGCGGCGAGGCTGCCCGCCGAGTCAGCGGCGGCGAGCAGCGTGAACCGGTCCGGGTGCTCGTCGGCCGTGATCCGCCGCTGCTGGTCGGCGTGGACTTCGATGACGGCCGCCAGCGCCGCCTCGGGTGTGGGGAACACTGGGTCGGCGGGCTCGAACAGCACGGCCTGCTGCTGGGCTGCCTGCTGTCCTGGCCGGCTGGCAGGCGCCGCGAGGCCGTGCAGCCGGGCCCATGCCCCCGCGAGCGACGCGGGCTCTTTCATGCGGCCTTCCCGGCCAAGCAGCAGCGCCTCTAGCAGGGCCACGTCGTAGCAGCGCGCCACCTCGACGCCGGCGCGCAACAACGCAGGGTAGACACTGGCCGTCGTGGGCCAGACCCAGCGCACACCATCGGGCTGACCGCTGGCTGCCCGCTCCAGCGCGGCCACGGCCGCAGGGACACTGTCATGCGTGACGGCCTGCCCCAGCGCGGCACCATCACTGGCCAGCTCGGCTGTCCAGCAACGGCCGCCTGGTCCAGGCACCATCGCGACCCGCACGAATCAGATTGTGCGCCCTGGCCACGTCATTCCCAGGCCCCGGTCCCGCCGGAACCCAGCAGGCCTGCCGGGCCAGCGGCTATGGATTCGTGGTGGTGATGGTGGCCGCCGCGCCGATGACCGGGGCGCCCTCTCGCCTGGTGCCCGGGGCGGGTACCCCGCCGATGGACTCCCAGGCGGCCAGCCCTGCTGACGCCTGCCCTGGCAGTTCGCCTGAGGCCCACCCCGCGAGTTCGGCCGTGATGCTGCCGCCGCCAAACGCCACGCTGCCCATGTCAGGGACTGCGGCGGTGGGTCCGGCCATGGCGGATCCGGCCACGGTGGGTCCGGCCATGGTGGGTCCGGCCACGGTGGGTCCGGCCACTACGGCAGGGGCCGCACCAGTAGGCGCTGTCTCCATATGCGGGCCACTGGCCGCAGTCTGGCGTGCTGGCCTGGCCGCCGATGTCGCGGGCGCGGACGGCATATCGGTCCGGGGCACACCCGGCCGACCAGCGGAGTCGCTGGCGGTGGGCGTCCTTGGTTCGGGGGAGTGCCTGTTGAACCAGTGGGCGGCAGGTTTGCCCGCAGCCGCGTCCCGGTTCGTGCCAGGTCGGGCGGCTGGGCCCTGCTCGGGCCGGAACCCGGAGTCAGATCCTTCGGCCCGGCCCATTGCTGGGCGGGCACTGGTGGCGCGGCGCTCATCGGGGTTACGGCTGCCCGGCAGCACGTACCCTCGCCCGGCCGCATCCAAGGGGACGGGGTCCTGCGTCGCGGGGCGGCGCGTGGCCGGGCCGCGTAGCGCGGTCTCCGGGGCTGTGACACCTGTCGCGGCAGTACCCTGCGCGGCAGCTTGCTGCGCAGCCGTTTGTCGTGCAGCGGTTTGCCGCGCACTGGTCTGCTGCGCAGCAGCTTGCTGTGCACTGGCGTGTTGTGCACTGGCGTGTTGTGCAGCAGTTCGCTGTGCGGTGACTCGTTGTGCAGTGGTCGACTCCGCAGCGGCTCGCTGCGCACCGGCCCGTTGTGTGGCGGCCCGCTCTGCACTGGTGTGTGGTTGCCCCACACGGGACGGTGGCTCGCTCATCCGCTGCCGTGGGACGTCTCCGAAGGCGCCGCCGAGGGTGGCCCCAGCGCGAGCAGTGCCCACTACCGGGGCGACCCTGACCTCCGGCTGGCCGCCGAAACCCGGGTCCACCGCACCGTGGCCTACCGGGGCACTGCTCCGGGCGGCCGCGGCCACGGCAGCGCCAGTGGGCTGCGCCGGAGGCTGTGGCGCTAGGGACTGCGGTGTGAGGGACTGAGGTACTGGACCCTGCCTTGCTGGCGTCCCCTGTGCTGGCACCCGGCCGGCCGGCTCGGGCCACTGGGCCTCCAGCACGGGCACCGAACACTCATGCCGCTCCAATAGCTCGGCCAGCAACTCGGCATCGTGCGCACCCACCCCGAAGACCACACGGGGCCTCCCCCACGGCTCCTCTGTGGAATAGCCGACGTAGCTGGAGACCGGCGACACTGACTCCTCGGCCAGGCCATGCACCACACGCCAGCGCCGCCACGCCTGTTCGAGCGTTACCGCAGCGCGCTGCGCGCGCGCCATCATCTGTGGATCACGCATGTGCGACCCTCCCCTGAACAGCGATATTGCACCCCCGCGCCCAACGCTGGTGGGGCGGCGCTTTAGCGGACGCCAAAGCGCCTGTAGTGATGCCTGACCAGGCGGTGCAGCGCGCACCAACCCCCGGAAGACACCAGCCAACGGGGCCTGCCGACCAAGTATGGCTGACTACAGAGATGCACGCCTGAAATTACAGAAAGTCACCCGATGATTACTGTGGGATGATGAGAACTGCCCCGGCCGTCGCGGACCTGTTAGCTCCCCGACGGCCGGGTTCCCCCTCCGGGCTCCCGGATCCGCTCCCCCGGCTTGGGACTCTTCCCCCCATGGCAGGTTCGGCTCCGACGGCTTCAACCTGGCTGGCGATAGTGGCGGACACGATGTCCATGCCACCGCCAGCCCAGCCTGATAGCCGCCGACGCCCCCACCCATGTGCCGGTGGACCGCTCGCGCAGTCCGGCGCGAGGCGCCCACGACCAGCCTCCGGCCAGGATCACTGACCAGGAGGGGCCCAGGACGCCGCGCATGGGTTGGCATTACTCAGAACGCGGCTGCGGGATACCCGCCAGCAGAGCTCGAACTTCGGTCTCGCGGTAGCGCCGATGACCGCCCAGCGTACGGATGGACGTTAGTTTCCCGGCCTTCGCCCACCGCGTGACGGTCTTCGGGTCTACGCGGAACATTGTCGCGACCTCGGCCGGCGTCAATAGCGGCTCGGCCTCGGGTGTGCGTGCAGACATATGTACGGCCTCTCCTCCAGGACCGCTCCTTCTGCGGCCCCTGCTTTGTAGCTCTGCTTGGCTCCAGGTGGAACCTTGCCGTGGATGTCCTATATGGCCCACTGAGACCATATTGCCATCACCAGCGGTGACAAGTCGACCACCGGGAGCAAAGATTCTGTGCCAGGTGTCCCGTTGGTCCACTGATCTGAGTCACGCTGCGTGATTCTAGCGATACGTATAGTTGCGAGGGCGGAGATTGGGAAAAGTCGTCTCGTGCCGCGCAGTTGACACGCCGCAGCCCCGTGATCACGCCCCGTATACATCATGTCGGTGGAGGGTCGGTTCTGAGGCCAGTTAGTTGACGCGCTGTAGTACTTCGAGTGCTCGCCACCGGCTGGCGAACCGCTGATACATGGCTGCCGCAAACTCGCGCTCCCCAGTGGCCAAGGCACCGACCGCCGCCGTGACTTCGACCACAGACTGGTCCGCGCACAGCGCATCGTTGTCGAGCAGGTGCACGAGTCCCCCATAGTCAAGCTCAACCAGGCCCTGGGCGTGGAATTCCCCCAGCCAGCGCTGGAGTTGTTCCAAGCCGGTAACCATGACGTCGGAGGCAGTCCAGCCAGGGGTGTCCCGCATCACATCCAACGCCCAGCAGGCCCGCTCACGGGCGCGCGCCATGGTGGTCGCATACACCAGGGTTCGTGGCCCAGCAGCGGTCATCTGCCCGCCCTCACCGGGATCCCCGCCGGCCCCGAGGACCAGCCAGCGCTCGTCCGTGGAGAACGGAAGGAACCAAGCGAAGGGCACGGTCCATGTACTCGTCTGGATGTAGACACGCAACGAGGACTCCTGGTACTGCCAACTCGCGAAGTCCTGGACGGCAGCCTCGGCGGCGCCTGCCGGGAATGCCGAGCGCACAAGTGACGGCGCCATCGCGCGTAGCCGAGACAGCGCCAGCCATGAACGCAGCCGGGTCTGCCAGGGACAGATGTAGGTGACTCCCTCCGCCCAGCGCACGTAGGCATCGCGGCTCTCCCCCTCTGGCGCGGGCACGGGCGGCACCGCGATGAGGCGCCTCATCGCCTCCGCCTGTTCGGCCGCGAGCGCGGTCGCCCTGCGCGGGCGGTCCTCCGAGGACGCGTACTCGGACCAACGGCGGCGCTCCGCCTCTCCAAAGGCGGACAACGGCTCGTAGACGCGCATATGCGCGGCGTAGGGAAGCACCACCGAATCGTGCCACGCCGTTACCGCAAGGCAACGATGCGACACATAACGAGATCGTCACCGGCAGTTCTGGCCAGCCCAGCCCCACTCGCCCCTCACGCGCGCAGGGACACCGGCAGCACGTAGTGATCCACCCCGGTAGGCGGCTGCCGACGGAATACGCTGACTGGGAGCCCTTGTCGACGAGGACACGGGACGACGCGAGGAGTCACCACCGTGACGAACGTGTTCACAGCCAGCTCAGAAGGCGATGCCCCGGGTGACCCCCACGGCACAGCCACACGATGGTCTCAGGCCAGCCAGGACGGGCACGAGCAGGTCGTGTTCTGCCAGGACAACCAGACCGGCCTGAAGGCGATCATCGCTATCTACTCGACCGCGCTTGGCCCATCGCTTGGCGGCACCCGGTTCTACCCGTACAGCGGGGAAGACGCGGCCCTGGCCGACGTGCTGAACCTATCCCGTGCCATGGCATACAAGAATGCCCTGGCCGGGCTGGACCACGGCGGCGGCAAGGCGGTCATCATCGGTGACCCGGCCCGGGACAAGTCAGAGGCGCTGTTGCGGGCCTACGGCCGGTTCGTCGAGTCCCTCGGCGGGCGTTACATCACCGCTTGTGACGTCGGCACCTACAGCGAGGACATGGACGTGGTCGCGCGCGAGAGCTGCCACGTCACCGGGCGGACGGTGCCCAACGGAGGCGCTGGCGACTCCTCTCTGCTCACCGCGCTCGGCGTGTTCCAGGGGATGCGCGCGGCAGCTGCCCACGTATGGGGCTCCACGAGCCTGGAAGGCCGCCTGGTCGGGGTCGAAGGTGTTGGCAAGGTCGGGCGCAGGCTGGTAGGGAAACTCGTCGAGGCTGGCGCCAAGGTCGCGGTCTGCGATGTGGACCCGCACGCGGTCCAGGGTGTCCGTGACTCCCAACCGAGCGTCGAGGTGGTGGCGGACCAGGCCGCTCTGCTGGCCCTGCCCCTGGAGGTGTTCTCCCCTTGCGCGCTGGGCGGCTCGGTCAACGACCAGTCCGTAGCGGCGATGACCGCCCGGGTGATATGCGGCGGCGCCAACAACCAGCTCGAGCACGCCAGCCTGCAAAAAGTACTGGCCGACCGCGGCATCCTCTACGCGCCCGACTACGTGGTGAACGCGGGCGGGGTGATCCAGGTCGCTGATGAGCTCGGCGGGTTCAACCTGGAACGCGCGTCAGCAAGGGCAGAGCAGATCTTTGCTACCACCGCGAAGGTGCTCGAACTCGCCGACGAGGAGGGTGTCCCGCCCGCTGTGGCGGCGGACCGGCTGGCCGAGCGGCGAATGGCCGAAATTGGCCGGTTGCGGGGTATATGGCTAGGTGGCCGATAAAGATCCTGCAGACGCCATCACAGCGGCCAGACCCCGGCTGGGCTGCGGTGTATGACCTATTGCACCCCACACACCAGCCGCCACGTGAGTCCACAGGAGGCGGTCACCGCCCAGACCAGGTACCGTAAGAGATGCATTGCAGGATTCCGGCGTACGTCGCGCTCCAGGCGGTGGAGGGGCGGCGACTAGTAAGCTGCACCGGGTCTGGAGTGCCTAACGCAGGGAACTAGGGGCTATGCAGGTCCCGCATGTTCAAGGGGGTCGAGCCAATGGGGCGCGGCCGAGCCAAGGCCAAGCAGGTAAAGGTGGCACGCCAGCTCAAGTACAACAGCGGCGGCACTGACCTTGACCGGCTGCGGACCGAGCTGGGCATCGGCGGAGGCGGGCAAGGCGATGACCACGCCTATGCAGACCACGCGGATCGTTTCAGCGACCTCGACGGCGACGGCGAGGACGAGGAATACAACGACTACGAGGACGTAGACGAGTAGCCAGCGCGGCGTCTGACTGTCGCCGCCGCCCCCGGCCCCGTAGCCCAAGGCTCGGGTTGCGAGGGTAGCGGTCAGGCTGGATGACGGCCCACGAGGCGTACGTCTGCTTCCTCGGTCACCTCGCCCATCGCCCATGCATGCAAGCCTCTGGCGGCTAGGACCGCCTGGGCCCGGTCGGCGTCTTCCGCGGCGACCACCGTTGCCATGCCCACTCCCATGTTGAAGACGCGTTCCATCTCGTCACCGGTCACGTCTCCCCAGGCAGCGAGCAGGCCGAATACAGGGGCCGGGCGCCAGGTCCTGCGTTCCAGGACCGCCCCCGTCCCCGTGGGCAGCACGCGGGCGAGGTTACCGGCCAGACCACCCCCGGTGATGTGGGCAAAGGCGTGTACGTCACACTCGCCCGCGAGGGCCAGGCAGTCCTTGGCATAGATGGTGGTCGGAGTCAGCAGTTCCTCGCCTATGGACTTGCCGAGTTCGGAGGGCTCGTCCGCAAGGCCCACCCCGGCCCGTTCGAGCACCCGCCGGGCGAGCGAGAAACCATTTGCATGCAGCCCTGAAGAGCCCAGTCCCAGCACCACATCGCCCACCCGGACCCTGTCAGGGCCCAGCATGCGACCGGCTTCTACGACCCCTGTGGCCGCACCGGCCAGGTCGAAGTCATCCGGGCCCAGGTGGCCTGGGTGCTCGGCGGTCTCCCCGCCGATGAGCGCGCAGCCCGCGATCACGCACCCACGGGCCACGCCGCCCACGACCGCCGCAGCCCGCTCCGGGCGCAGCACACCGAAGACCACATAGTCGGTCAGGAACAGTGGTTCAGCGCCACAGGTCACCAGGTCATCCACGCCCATGGCGACCAGGTCCACACCGACCGTGTCGTAGCGCCCGAGGCGCTGGGCCACAACCACTTTGGTGCCCACGCCGTCCGTGGAGGTGGCCAGCACGGGGTGCTGGTACCTGCTCAGGCGGGAGGCATCGAACAACCCTGCGAAACCGCCGATCCCGCCCAGCACCTCTGGCCTGCTGGCGCCGGTGACCGCGTCTTTCATCAGCGCGACCGCGCGGTCTCCCGCCTCGATGGACACGCCCGCCTCCTGGTAGGAGGCGCCGCCCGCGGCAGCGGTCACGGCCGCGTCCGTGGCGACGGCCCGGCCGCCGTGGTCTCCAGCACGTGCTTGCCGCGCTCGTCTTCAGCCACGGGGATCGGGTACTGGCCGTCGAAACAGGCATGACACAGCCGCTCCGCTGGCTGGCCACTCGCCTCGACCAGGCTCTCCAGTGAGATGTAACCCAGCGAGTCCGCACCGATGGAGTCGCGGACCTCGGCCACGCTGAGGCTGCCAGCGATCAGCTCCGCCCTGGTGGCGAAGTCGATGCCGTAGAAGCAGGGCCACATGACCGGGGGACTGGAAATGCGCACGTGTACCTCGGCTGCGCCAGCCTCCCGCAGCATCGCCACGATCGCGCGCTGGGTGTTGCCGCGGACGATCGAGTCATCCACGACCACGATGCGATTGCCCGCGATGACACTGCGCAGAGGGTTCAGCTTCAGGCGGATGCCGCGCTGGCGGATGGTCTGGCTCGGCTGGATAAAGGTCCGCCCTACGTAGGAGTTCTTGACCAGCCCCTGGCTGTAGGGGATCCCACTCGCCTGCGCATAGCCGACCGCGGCCGGAGTGCCCGACTCGGGCACAGGGATGACCAAGTCGGCCTCGGCGGGGTGCTCGGCGGCCAGGCGGCGGCCCACCTCGACTCTTGTCTGGTGGAGGCTGCGGCCCGCGATGGTGGTGTCCGGGCGTGCCAGGTAGACGTACTCGAACAGGCATCCCTTGGGCTGTGGCTCTGCAAAGGCCGCAGACCTCACTCCTGAGGCGTTGATAGCGACCAGTTCGCCCGGGGCGACCTCGCGTTCGAACTCGGCCCCCACGATGTCCAGGGCTGCCGTCTCGCTGGCCACCACCCAGCCCTGCGGGAGCCGGCCAAGCACGAGCGGGCGGAACCCCTGCGGGTCGCGCGCGGCGTAGAGGGTCTGCTCATCCATGAAGACCAGTGAGTAGGCGCCCCGCACCAGCGGCAGCACGGCCAGCGCGCTGTCCCAGACGCTGGTGCGACGCTGGTCGGCGAACAAGGCCGTGAGCACGTCGGTGTCGGAGGTGGCGCAGACCACATGCGTGTCGGACGTGGGCGACGGCCCCTGGGCGCCCGCCTGTGAGGCCACCAGGGCGGCCAGGTCACGCGTGTTGATCAGGTTGCCGTTGTGGCCGAGTGCGAGACTGCCCGACGGTGTGGACCTAAACGTCGGCTGCGCGTTCTCCCACACCGACGAACCGCTGGTCGAGTAGCGGCAGTGCCCCACAGCGAGGTGGCCGCGCAAGGTACTGAGCACATACTCGTTGAAGACCTGGGCGACCAGGCCCATGTCCTTGTAGACCACGATCCGGGTGCCGTCGCTGACCGCGATGCCCGCCGACTCCTGCCCCCGGTGCTGCAGCGCGTACAGGCCGAAGTACGCGAGGTTGGCGACGTCCTCACCCGGAGCCCAGACACCGAAGACGCCACACGCGTCCCGGGGGGGCCGGTCCGTTGGATCGAGTTCATCCGTCAGCCGACCATCGGGCATGACCACTTAGTCAGTGTATGGGTCTGCGAGCGCCGAGCGGGCCAGGTCAAGCGCATAGCGGCGACAAGTCGTGGCTTCCAGTCATAGTGCAACGACAACGGCGTATCGCCTGGGTGTGAGGTAAGCGCTACGAGAAGACCTGCGAGGACTAGCGTCGCCAAGTTGCCTAGCCAACGGAGCGTCCGCCGACAGCCTGTGCGCGCTAGCCCGCAACATTGGCCAGTGGGGCTTACGTTCAGCCACCGTGGCGGCCCACTCGGCGGAGCCGCTTTCGTCTGGTCTGGCTAGGGGTGGCGGCTAGCCTTTACGGCTGCCACCAGGTGCCGCCACTGCTGCGGGGTCATCCGCAGTTCAGGGCCGTCTGGGTCTTTGGAGTCGCGAACCGCGACGAGGTTGGGCGTGTTGGCCACCTCGATGCAGTTGCCACCCCCGTTACCGCTATAGCTGGACCTGCGCCAGCGCTGGTCTATGGTTTCCATCGCTCATCAGCTACTTTCAAGATCAGCTCTCGTGAGGCGTCTCGGGGCAGTGCATCCCCCCGCACCCGGTCGAAGGCGACTGCCGCTTTGCGCACCAGTGCCTTGCCGGGTTGGACGCTGGCATCTGGCCTATTGCGCCGGTCTGGGGTGGCGGCCGAAGAACGCGGCGAGCCGGTCCTCGGCGGGCGCGTCGCCGGGTACCGGTACCTCCGGCCCGAATGCCATGCCGCTGGCCTCGTCCCCGCGGTACTCCGGGAGCAGCGCGGTCCTGGCCCAGGCCAGGGCTGCGTCGCACGGTTCGGCCGGGAAGCTTGCCTGCTGCCCCGTCGCGGTGGCCAGGTCCCAGGAGTGCACGGCGAACTCGGCGATCTGCTGGCTGACCACGAAGGATTTCGTTACCCGCCCGATCGGCAGGTCGATTTCCTGACTCAGGTCGCCGGCCCGTTGCCAGGCCGCCCGCAGCTCGGCCGCGCCCGCGCGGAACGCGCTCGCCCAGTCGCCGCCGATCTCGGGCGCTGGCGCGTCCCAGTCCGGCCGGCCGCCGGTGGCTGCGGCGGTGAACTGGCCGGTGTCGTTGACCAGGTGTGCGACTAGCGCCCGGACGTCCCATGACCGGCACGGCGTGGGCAGCCCAGCCTGCTCCGGCCGGACCTTGTCGATCAGCGACTGGGCCAGGTCGAGCACCTGGGACAGGCGGGCAAGCGGCTCGGCGGCCATGGCGGACTCCTGACGATGACTTGTTTGTCACAGCTTAATCACTGTGCGGCGTGTCACTGCTGGGACCAGAGAAGCCCCTGGTAGGCGAGGCGATCGACCAAGAAGGCTTCACACCGGCCGTGATCGCCGACGCCTCCCAAGAACGAACAAGGAAATCTATGTAGCGCTCCCTGCCGGGCACTTAGGCGCTGATGAGCGGGAGCCAGGGGGACAGGTCGGCGCGGACGCCGCTCGCGTGCACCAGCCCGGAAGCCAGCGCATCGGGCCAGGCCAGCATGCCCGTGGCGAGCCGGACCCAGGTCTGCGGGTCGGTCTCCACCACGTTGCCGGGGGTTCCGCGTGTGTGCCGTGGGCCTTCCCCGCACTGCACGGCCGCGTAGGGAGGCACGCGGACCTCCACCGCCCGGCCGGGCGCCCGCGCGGCCAGCGCATCGAGCAAAGCGCTGGTGGCAGCACGCAGCGCCGCCGGGCACGGCTGAGCGCCGGCGCGCAGCGCACGGGCCACCGCTGCCGCACACGCGCGGCCCAGCGACACCGGGTCGCTGGCTCCGGTGTAGGCGGGCTCACCCAGTGCCGCGAGCTGCTCATCCAGGGCGGCGCGCAGCCGCACCGCGTTCACCTGACGGGCCGGCATCGGTGGCCTCAGCCGAACAAGGCGGGGAGCACCGCGGCCGATGCCGCGGCCAACTCCGCCAGCGGCGCGCTAAAGCACCCAAGTACATCCAGGCTGTCGCCCCCGGCCGTGCCCAGCACCATGGCGGGCACCGCGTGGGCGGCGCACAGGGCCGCGAAGTCCTCCTCAGCTCCGGGGGCGACCTCGACGACCGCGCGCGCTGCGGACTCGCTGAACAGGTACGTGAACTCGTCCCCCGGCAGCCTCACCCGGCAGCCCACCCCCCCAGCCAGGCAACTCTCTGCCAACGCCACTGCGAGCCCACCCTCTGACAGGTCATGGGCGGCGGAGAGCGTGCCGCGCTCGGCGGCGCTGACCAGCACGGCAGCCAGGTTGCGTTCGGCCGGCAGGTCCACCACCGGCGGGCGGCCACCCAGGTGGCCGTGTGCCATGGCCGCCCACGCCGAGCCGCCGAACTCCGCTGCCGTGGCGCCCAGCAGCACGACCTGGGCACCTGGTGTGGTGAACGCCAGCGGGAGCCGGTGCCGCACGTCCGCGAGTACCCCAAGCACACCGACGATGGGCGTGGGATGGATAGCGGTCTCGCCGGTGGCGTTGTAGAAGCTCACATTGCCGCCGGTCACCGGCGTCCCCAGGACGGCACAGCCGTCCGCCAGGCCGCGCACCGCCTCGGCGAACTGCCACATCACCGCCGGGTCTTCGGGTGAGCCGAAGTTGAGGCAGTTCGTGACCGCGAGCGGCCGGGCACCGCTGGCGGCCACGTTGCGGTAGGCCTCGGCGAGCGCGAGCTGTGCTCCGGCATAGGGGTCCAACCGGGCGTAGCGGCCGTTTCCATCGGTGGCGAGCGCGACTCCGAGCCCGCTGGCTTCATCGATCCGGATGACTCCGGCGTCGTCGGGCACCGCGAGCACCGTGTCGCCGCGGACATGCCGGTCGTACTGCTCGGTGACCCATGTCTTGTCGGCCAGGTTCGGCCAGCGCAGCAGCGCGTAGAGGGTGTCGCGCAGGCCGGTGCCGTCGCTGGGACATGGCAGGCCCGCTGGGCCGTCTGCGGCCAGCGCGTCCTGGGATGCTGGCCGCGCGGCGGGCCGGTGGTAGACGGGGCCCTCGTTGGCGGCGGTCTCCGGCGCGATGTCGACGACCGTCTCGCCGTGCCAGGTCATCTCCAGCCTGCCTGTGCTGGTCACTTCGCCGATGACCGTCGCGGGCACCTCCCACCGCTGACAGACCGCGAGGAAGCGTGCGACATCGGCGGGAGCCACAACGGCCATCATGCGTTCCTGGGACTCGCTCATCAGGATCGCGGCCGGGCCGAGGGTTGGGTCACGCAGGGGCACCTCGTCCAGGCGGACCCGCATGCCCGCGCCGCCGCTCGCGGCCAGTTCCGCGGTCGCGCAGGAGACGCCGGCCGCCCCCAGGTCCTGGAGCCCGGTCACCAGCCGCTGCGAGACAAGCTCCAGGCAGCACTCCACCAGGAGTTTCTCCATGAACGGGTCGCCAACCTGCACACTGGGCCGTTTGGCGGCCTCACCGCCGCCAAAGGTGGCACTCGCCAGTACCGAGGCACCACCGATGCCATCCGGCCCGGTGCGGGCACCGAACAGGACCACCTTGTTGCCCACCCCACGGGCGGCGGCGACCTGCACGTCCTCGTGCCGCATGACCCCGACGCACAGCGCATTGACCAGTGGGTTACCCGCGTAACAGGCGTCGAAGGCAAGCTCACCGCCGATGTTGGGCAAACCCAGGCAGTTGCCGTAGAAGGAGATGCCGCTGACCACTCCGGGCAGGACCCTGGCGGTGTCGGCGGCGTCGGCGGGACCGAACCGCAGCGAGTCCATCACCGCCACCGGCCGGGCGCCCATCGCGAGAATGTCACGCACGATCCCGCCCACACCCGTGGCCGCACCCTGGAACGGCTCCACATAGGACGGGTGGTTGTGCGACTCGACCTTGAACGTGACCGCGTAGCCCTGGCCGACGTCCACGACGCCGGCGTTGTGCCCGATGCCGGCCAGCAGCGCGTCGGAGTGCGGCGCCTTGTCCGCGAACTGGCGCAGGTGGACCCGGGAGGACTTGTAGGAGCAGTGCTCACTCCACATCACCGAGTAGATCGCCAGCTCGGCTTCGGTGGGCCGCCTGCCGAGCATCTGCCTGATGCGCGCGTACTCCTCGCCGGTCAGCCCGAGCTCGGTGTAGGGCTGCGGGTGGTCGGGGGTGGCCGCGGCGCGCGCCACGGTGTCCATCGATGTCACGCTGCCGTCCGCCTCGCTCACCGTGGCGTCCCGCCCGCTCATACCAGTGCCCGCAGCACGGAGGTGAAGAACCCGAGCCCGTCGGTCCCGGGTCCGGTCAGCGCGTCGATGGCGTGCTCGGGGTGGGGCATCATCCCTACCACGTTTCCCTGTTCGTTGCGGACCGCGGCGATGTCGTTGGCGGAGGCATTGGGGTTGGTGCCTGCGTAGCGGGCCACCACCTGGCCGCTGGCCTCCAGCGTGGCCAGGGTGGCGGGGTCGGCAAGATACGACCCTTCGCCGCTCTTCAGCACGAGGGTGACCTCCTGGCCCTGGTCATAGTCACCGGTCCAGGGTGTCGCGGCGTCCTCGATGCGCGCCACCACGTCACGGTCGAGGAACCGCAGGCCAGCGTTGCGGACCAGGGCACCGGGCAGCAGGTGGGCCTCGCAGAGTATCTGGAAACCATTGCAGATCCCCAGCACCGGCAGCCCGGACAGGGCCGCGGGCACCAGCTCGGCCATGATCGGCGCGAACCGGGCGATGGCGCCGCAGCGGAGGTAGTCGCCGTAGGAGAACCCTCCGGGCAACACCACCGCATCAACGGATTGCAGGTCGTGGTCGGCGTGCCACAGCGCAACCGCGCGGCCGCCCGCACGGGCTACGGCACGGGCGGCGTCACGGTCGTCGAGCGACCCCGGGAACGTCACGATCCCCACGCGGGCGGTCATGGACATCCTCGCAAGTGGATTGGGGGCAGCCGCGTCAGTCACGGCACCGCCCACCGGGCAGCTGGTGGGCTCCTCCGCAGGCTACCGGCTCAGGGTTGTGTCCCGTATGCCCGAGCCGCCGCGGGCGGCCGGCATGGCTCGACCCTCAGCCCACGTCCGCGTACTCGGGCGCGGGCTCGGCCGTCAAGGGACCGTCGCCACGCCAGGCGATCCGCTTGCGCAACGAGACCACGGTCCCTTGCTCCGGCCGGGTGATGAGGGTCACGTCATCCACGCACGCACGCATGATGGCCAGCCCACGGCCTGACTCGGGCAACCCCGCAATGCTCTCGTTGCTGACCGGGCCTTCTTGTGCCGTGTCCTCGGCCCCACGCCATGCCCGCTGGGCCGCCCGTCCGCCGTTCCGCAGCGCACGGCTCAGGCTCTCCGTGCGCGTACCCCGGCGGGTACGCGGCACCGGCACCGCTGTCGGCCAGCCAGGCCCGCGCAGCCGCGCGCCCGGCAGGCGCCGGGAGCCGGCCGTCCGTCCCCGGTTCACGACCTCAACCCGGCAGCCAGCCTTGCCCAGGCTGGCAACCACCTCGTAGCCGCTGCTTGCTCCCCCATGACGCACCACATTGGTGCACGCCTCGGTCACCGCCAGCAGGAGGTCAGCGATGCCCTGGTCCTCCGCACCGAGACTACGCAGCGCATCGCCAAGCATGCGTCGTGTCACCGGTACACTGAGGGCCTCACGCGGGAACAACAGGCAGAACTTCATGTCCACGTCAAACTCCTCGGCGCGTCTCACCGAAGCACGCATCTGCCCCTCGGCTTTCGCCTCCACGTTCACGCTCGCCACTTGAGTGCTTCCCCGCAGGGGCCTTCGTAACCGCCCGCATTGCCTGGCTCTGCGGTGACAGACCTGTTGTGGCAGGTTGTGGCAGCGCGAGCGG
The DNA here is from genome assembly GCA_035946955.1 of Streptosporangiaceae bacterium. Classification (GTDB taxonomy): domain Bacteria; phylum Actinomycetota; class Actinomycetes; order Streptosporangiales; family Streptosporangiaceae; genus DASYYE01. Next base: position 21,656 of record DASYYE010000561.1, read on the forward strand.
CCCGCTCATCCCCGTGAGCCAAAGGGCCGCCCCGCCGCCTGGACTGACGAACGACAAGCGAGCGCAGCGAGCGCGGAGTGAGGAGTGAGGAGGGAAGGCGGCGGTCACCGGCGGCCCGGAGGCGAACGGGGCTAGCAGGGCGAGTGGGATGAGCAGAGTTCACGCCTTGCGGAGTGTGAACTCCTCGATCACCGGGTTGGCGAGCAATTCGGCGGCGAGCTCACTGGCCCGCGCCAGCGCACCGGCCTCTCCGGGCACGTCGAGTTCCACCTCAAAACGCTTCCCCTGGCGCACGCTGAGCACGTCGTTGTAGCCGAGGCGCTGGCAAGCACGCGAGATGGCCTCACCCTGCGGGTCATGGATCTCCGGCTTGAGCATCACGTCGACGATGATCCTGGCGATGGCTCTGCCTACTCTCTGTGTTCGGAGCGCTGGAGTTGGCTGCCCCCTTGACGCAGGATAATCCTGCCACCCGGCACCAGCGCAGACTGTGGGTTCTCTAACGGAGGTACCGTCTGTCACGATGGCAGTGGACCCTGCCCGTAAGGCCCGGCCGGCCCCGCGGCGACCCCGTACCCGGCCCTGAACACAAGGAGTGGCACGTGGCCGTCAACGCCGACGGTGTGGTCACAGACGCACCGAGACCCGCCAGCCCTACCGGGCCGGACGGGTCGCGACCAGAGCTGATCCAGCTCCTCACACCCGAAGGAGAACGGGTCACCCACCCCGACTACCCCCTCGAACTCACCGACGACGAAGTCAAGAGCCTCTACCGCGACCTCGTGGTGGTCCGCCGGATCGACACCGAAGCGATCGCACTGCAGCGCCAGGGGGAACTCGGCATCTGGGCGTCCCTGCTGGGCCAGGAGGCCGCGCAGATCGGCTCCGGGCGTGCCCTCGGCCCCCGCGACATGGCCTTCCCCACCTACCGCGAACACGGTGTGGCGTGGTGCCGTGGTGTGGACCCCATGAAGCTGCTGGAGCTGTTCCGCGGGGTCAGCCATGGCGGCTGGGATCCCCAGGAACACGGCTTCTACCTCTACACGATCGTGATCGGCGCACAGGTGCTGCACGCCACCGGCTACGCCATGGGGATCCAGCGCGACGGCCAGGTCGGTGAGAACGGCGAGGCGGTCATCGCCTACTTCGGCGACGGTGCCACGAGCCAGGGGGATGTGAACGAGGGTTTCGTGTGGGCCTCGGTGTTCAACGCGCCCGTCGTGTTCTTCTGCCAGAACAACCAGTGGGCGATCTCGGAGCCGCTGGAACGCCAGAGCCGCATCCCGTTGTACCAGCGGGCGCGAGGGTTTGGCTTCCCCGGGGTACAGGTGGACGGCAACGACGTGTTCGCCTGCCTGGCGGTCACCCGCAAGGCACTGCAGGCGGCCCGGGAAGGGCAGGGGCCGACACTGATCGAGGCGTACACGTACCGGATGGGTGCCCACACCACCACGGACGACCCCACGAGGTACCGGCTGGCCAGCGAACTCGAAGCGTGGAAGCTGAAGGACCCACTGGAGCGGGTCAAGGCATACCTCGTCCGCACCGGCGCCACAGACGCCTCCTTCTTCGAAGAGGTCGACGCCGAAGCGGCCCAGGTAGGCAAGCGTGTGCGCGAGTCCTGCCTGACGATGCCCGACCCCTCGCCCATGGCGATGTTCGAGAACGTCTACAGCGACCCGAGCCCGCTGCTCGACGCGGAGCGCAAGCAGTTCGCTGCCTACCTGGAGTCGTTCGCGGACGAGGAGGGCACCCGATGACCACGCTCACGCTGTCCAAGGCCCTCAACGCGGGCCTGCGCAAGGCCCTCGAGGACGACGCCAAGGTCCTCATCATGGGCGAGGACGTAGGCAAGCTCGGCGGGGTCTTCCGCGTCACCGACGGGCTGCAGAAGGACTTCGGCGAGGCCAGGGTGGTGGACACACCCCTGGCCGAGTCCGGCATCTTGGGCACCGCGATCGGGCTCGCCCAGCGCGGTTACCGGCCCGTGTGTGAGATCCAGTTCGACGGGTTCGTATTCCCCGCGTTCGACCAGATCGTCAGCCAGCTCGCCAAGCAGCGGATGCGCTCACTCGGGCACGTCCGCATGCCCGTGGTGGTCAGGATCCCCTGCGGCGGCGGGATCGGCGCGGTGGAGCACCACAGTGAGTCACCTGAAGCCTTCTTCGTTCACACCGCAGGTCTGCGGGTGGTTGCCTGCTCCGGGCCGGCTGATGCCTACACCATGATCCAGCAGGCCATCCGCTCTGACGACCCGGTCATCTTCTTCGAACCCAAGCGCCGGTACTGGGACAAGGAGGACGTGGACACCGCGGCCGACCTCGGCCAGGCCTTGCCGATGACCTCGGCGCGGACGGTGGTGGCGGGGAGCGACGTGACCGTGCTGGCCTACGGGCCGATGGTCCGGACCTGCGTGGAGGCGGCTGCTGCGGCGCGGGAGGAAGGCCGCCAGCTCGAGGTGATCGACCTGCGTTCGCTGTCACCGCTGGACACGGAGACCATCATGGCCTCGGTGCACCGGACGGGACGGTGCATAGTGGTCCATGAGGCGCCGGTCACGGGCGGCCTCGGCGCCGAGGTCGCCGCCAGGGTGACCGAGGAGTGCTTCTACCACCTGGAGGCCCCGGTGCTGCGGGTCGGCGCGTTCTCGACGCCTTACCCGCCGTCCCGGCTGGAAGAGCACTACCTGCCCGACCTGGACAGGGTGCTCGACGCCGTCGACCGCACGCTGGCCTACTGAGAGGGAACCTGGCATGGCTGAGCTGAAGCAGTTCCGGCTCCCGGACGTAGGTGAGGGGCTCACCGAGGCGGACATCGTGACGTGGCGTGTGAAGCCCGGGGATTCTGTTTCGATTAACCAGGTGATCGTGGAAATCGAGACGGCTAAGTCGCTCGTGGAGTTGCCTTGTCCTTTCGAGGGGGTCGTGACTCAGGTTCTGGTCTCTGAGGGGGAGACCGTGGACGTGGGGGTGCCGATCATTGAGGTCGACGTCTCTTCAGGGGCTGCGGACGGTGGGGCCGGCGCGGCTGGTGAGGGGCCTCAGGCGGGCAAAACGCCGGCGGCCCCTCACCAGCCGGCCAGCCCTGGCACACCAGCGGGTGAGTCGGCACGTGCGGCTGACCTTGTGCCGCCGCCTCCCGCTGAGGGGGCTGTCGAGCCTGGGGTCCATGGGAGCCCGGCGCCTAAGGCTGAGCGGCAGGCTGTGCTGGTCGGATATGGCGTGAAGCTGGGACCGACTACTCGGCGGGCACGGAAAGGGGCAGGCGGCAATGGCCACTCCCGCCCCAATAGCCCCGCCTTCACGGACCGACCCACCAGCACATCCGCCCCCGATGCGCGGCCGGCCGCTAAGCCACCGGTGCGGAAGCTGGCCAAGGATCTGGGGGTAGACCTGGCAGCTCTGACCGGCACAGGGCCGAACGGGGTCATCACGCGGGATGACGTGCGGGCGGCGTTGGCTTCGTCGGCCGTCCCTGGCACCGTTTCCCGGGCCGTGGTTGCTGGGGGCGAGGAGCGGATTGCTATTCGGGGGGTGCGGAAGCATACGGCGGCGGCGGTTTCTTCGTCGGCGTTTACGGCGCCGCATGTGACTGAGTTCCTGCAGGTGGATGTCACGGAGACGATGCGGGCAGCGGCGCGGGTCTCCGGGCTGCCTGAGTTTGGGGGGGTGCGGGTTTCTCCGTTGGTGTTCGTGGCGCGGGCGCTGGTGCTGGCGGTGGGGCGGCATCCGATGATCAACTCGTCGTGGGATGAGGCGGCGCAGGAGATCGTGCTGAAGCACTACGTGAACCTGGGGATCGCGGCGGCGACGAACCGCGGGCTGCTCGTGCCGAACATCAAGGACGCGCACACGCTGTCGCTGCCTGGGCTGGCGCGGGCACTCGCGGACCTGGCGGCCACGGCGCGCGACGGCAAGACCCAGCCCGCTGACCTGGCAGGGGGCACCATCACGATCTCGAACGTGGGAGTGTTCGGGGTGGATACCGGGACGCCGATCCTTACCCCCGGTGAGGCGGCGATCCTGGCGCTGGGCCAGGTGAAGGAGGCACCCTGGGTGCATGAGGGGGCCTTGGCGGTTCGGCAGGTGACGACGCTTGCGCTGTCATTCGACCACCGGATCGTCGACGGCGACCTCGGCTCCGCGGTGCTGCGTGACGTCGGGGCGATGCTCACTGACCCACTGGTGATGCTCGCCTGGGACCAGCCGGGCCAGCAGCCCGGTTAGCTGACCGGCCCAGCCACCGGAGTTGAGGAGGCATATGTTCCGCCACATGGTGGTGTTCACTTGGACGGGCTCACAGACCGGCGCCCAGGTGCGGGCGCTGGATGAGGAGCTGGCCAAGCTGCCGACAGCGATCGGGGAGATCCGCGCCTACCAGTTCGGGCCTGACGCGGGCATCAACCCGAACAACTGTGACTTCGCCGTCGTGGCTGACTTCGACGACGCTGCAGGCTACCTCGTCTACCGCGACCACCCGGCACACCGCAAGGTCATCGAGAACTACGTGAACCCGATCGTCGCCGCCCGCCACGCGGTCCAGTACGAGTACTAGAGCAGTGGTTTCCATGATCCTGTAAGAATTTCAGTCACAGTGACTGAAAAGTCTTCAGGATCATGGAAACCACTAGCCCCGGCCCCCGCGGGGGGACTGGAGCAGTGACGGGTCGGGCTCGATGACGGACAGGCCGTCGTCGTCGCCGACCGCCAGCAGCAGGCCGGTCATGGCAAGCGACAGGACGGTGACCCGGCGGCGGAGCGTCATAACGCAGCGCCCGGCCGCCACGTCCCAGACACGGATCGTCTTGTCGCCGCCACCGGAGGCCAGCAGGGGCCTCCCGTCCGGGGCGGCGCCGAACGCGACGCTGGCCACCCAGCCGGTGTGGCCAGCCAGCGGCTTGCCAACGGGTGTCCCGGTCAGCGGGTCCCACACACGCACCGTCGTATCGTCGCTGGCCGACGCCAGCAGCAGCCGGCCTTTCGGCGTGGCGCCGAACGCGACCGCGCGGACCGCGTCGGCGTGGCCGGTCAACGGCCTGCCGATAGGGTCACCAGTCAGCGGGTCCCAGACACGCACGGTGCAGTCACCGCCGCCGGACGCCAGCAGCAACCGTCCCCCGCCCGCCTGCCCATCTCCCTTCACGGTGCCGAACGCGACCGAGTCCACCCATCCGGTGTGGCCAGCCAGTGGCTTGCTGCCGGCTGCGAACGGGTCCCACAGGAGGACCATCTGGTCATCACCGGCCGAGGCGAGCAGGAGCCCGTCCGGGGCGGTGCCGAACGCCACCGAGCGCACCTGGCCGGTGTGACCCACCAGTGGCCCGGTGACGGGTGTCCCGGTCAGCGGATCCCAGACGCCCACCGTCTTGTCGCTGCAGGCGGCCAGCACCAGGCGGCCACCCGGGCCGGTACCCGAACGCGACCGAGCCCACCGGGTCCGTGAACCCTGTGGCGACCTCACCGGCTGGCGTGCCCGCGAGCGGATTCCATAGCCGGACGGTCTCATCCGTGCTGGCGGAGGCGAGTATCAGCCCCCGCCCGGGGACATCGGTGAAAGCCACGGAGGTCGCGCAGGCCGGGTGCCGGGCGGTTGGCCGGGCGGCGTGGGCGGCGGCGAGCGCATCCCAGACGATGACATCCTTGCCGCTGGACGATGCCAGCAGCAGGCGCTGGTGCGGCGTGGTTGCGAAGTCGAGCGCGTACGCCGGGCCCGCCAGTGTCTCGAGCGGCTCACCGACCGGCGTACCGCCCACCGCGTCAAACAGCCACACCCCCCGGTCCCGGCCGGTCACCGCGAGGAGGAACTGCCCGTCCGGGGCGGTCCCGAACGCCACCGCGCCCACGTAGGTGGCGGGCACCGACAAGAACCCGCCGACGAAGGCACGGGAGCACGGGTCATACAGGCGCACGATGCCGTTGCGGTGGCCGGTCGCGAGCAGCAGCCGTCCATCGGGGCCCGTGGCGGAGGCAATCACGAGTAGGTCCAGGCCCTCGAAGGGGTCGCCGGCCTGCGACCGGCCGGCCGGCGACCGGCTGACCGGCACCTCGATGGCGTCGCCGGCCTGCGACCGGGTGAGCAGATCCCAGATGCGGATGGTGTTGTCCCAGCCAGCCGAGGCCAGGAATGGGCGGCCGTCCGGTGCGGTGGCGAACGTGACCGCCCACACCAGTCCGGTGTGGCCGGTGAGCGGCTCGCCGACCGCAGTGCAGGTGAGGGGATCCCAGAGCCGGAGGGTCATGTCCTCGCTGGCGGACGCGAGCAGCCAGCGCCCATCCGGGCCCGTGCCAAAGGCCACCATGTACACCGCACCGGTGTGGCCTGCCATTGGCTCGCCGAACGGCTCGCCAGCCACCGGGTCCCACAGCCGGATCGTGCGGTCCTTGCCACAGGATGCGAACAGCAGCCGGCCGTCCGGGGTGGTCCCTGACGTCACCCAGTAGATCTCGTCGCTGTGGCCGGTGAGCGGCTCACCGGCCGGCATGCCGGTGAGCGGGTCCCAGAGCCGCACCGTCCGGTCATCGCCACAGGAGGCGAGCAACTGCCGGCCGCCCCCTCCTGCCTCCCCGCCCCCCTCCGGTGTGCCGAACGCCACGGCACCGACAAGGGCGGTGTGACCTTGCAGGGTCAGCAGCGCGTCGTCGCGGCGCACGGCCGCCAGGTGGGTGCGGTACAGCGGCCGGATCCCAGCGCCCGCCACCAGCGGCGCGCCAGTCAGCGCCTGGGTGGCCTCGGCGAGGTAGGCGGCGTTGGTGTTGGCATCGTCTCCGAGCAGTGGGCGGATGCGGCGGTAGGCACGTACGGCGTCGTATACACGTGGGCCTGCCGCCCACAGGAGCGGGCTCAGCACCTCCGGGTTGGCCGCCGCGAGGAACCCAGGCTCGGTGATCAGGGCGGCGAGGGTCTCCGGGCCACTGCCGACGGCCTGCTCGGTCACCCGGGCGATGAGGCCAGGGTCGGTGGCTGGCCAGTCACGGCCGTCTGGGCCGGTGGGCACGGCGTTCAGCAGGTCACCGTCCGTGGCCACAGGCTGGACACGGCGCCTGGCCTCACGTGTCCGCAGCCAGTGCCCTACGCCAGTTCCTCCGGTAGCCATCCTTAGGTTTATTTCCCCTCCGGGGCCGCACGAGACGCTGCTCTCCTGGTGGCCGCCGCATCTGGCTCGATGACGGACAGGCCGTCGTCGTCGCCGATGGCGAGCAGCATGCCGTCCATGGCGAGTGAAAGGACGGTGACCCGGCGGCGGATGGTCACAAGGCAACGTCCTGCCGCCACGTCCCAGACGCGGACGGTCTTGTCGCCGCCGCCGGAGGCCAGCAGCGGCCGCCCGTCCGGGGCGGCGCCGAACGCAACACTGGCTACCCACCTGGTGTGGCCAGCCAGTAGCTTGCCAACGGGTGTCCCGGTCAGCGGGTCCCAAACCCGCACCGTGGTGTCGTCACTGCCGGAAGCCAGCAGCAGCCGTCCCTTGGGTGTGGTGCCGAACGCGACCGCGCGGACCGGATCGGCGTGACCGGTCAATGGCTCGCCAACCGCCTCGCCGGTCAGCGGGTCCCAGACACGCACGGTGCAGTCACCGCCGCCGGAGGCCAGCAGCAGCCGCCCGTCGGAGGCCGTGCCGAACGCCACCGAGTCCACCCAGCCGGTGTGGCCAGCCAGTGGCTTGCTGCCTGTCCCTGCGGCGAGCGGGTCCCACAGGAGGACCATCCGGTCGTCACCGGCCGAGGCGAGCACCAGCCCGCCAGGGCAGACGCCGAACGCCACGGAGCGCACCTGGCCGTTGTGACCCACCAGTCGCTCGGTGACTGGTGTCCTGGTCAGCGAGTCCCAGACACCTACTGTCTTGCCGCTGCAGGCGGCCAGTACGAGACGGCCCCCCGGGCCCGTGCCGAACGCCACCGAGCCCACCGGGTCTGCGAACCCGGTGGCCAGCTCACCGGCTGGCATGCCCGCGAGCGGATCCCACAGCCGCACGGTCTCGTCTGTGCTGCCGGAGGCGAGGAGCAGCCCTTGCCCAGGGACATTGGTGAACGCCACAGAGGTCGCGCATGCCGGGTGCACGGCCCTTGGCCGGAGGGCCAGAGCGGCGGCGAGCGCATCCCACACGACAACGTCCTTGCCGCTGCCAGAGGCCAGCAGCAGGCGCTGATCCGGCGTGGTCCCGAAATCGAGTGGGTACGCATCGCCCACCACTGGCTCGAGGATCTCACCGACCGGGTCGCCGCTGCGGGGGTCGAACAGCGTCACCCCCCGGCCCTCGCTGGTGACCGCGAGAAGGAACTGCCTACTGGGGGAGGTTCCGAACGCCACTGCCCCCACTGTGGCGGGGACCGGCATTGGGCCACTGACCAGGGCGCGGGTGAACGGGTCATACACTCGCGCGGTACCGTCGAGGTTGCCTGTCGCGATCAGCAACTGCCCGTCTGGGCCCAGGGCGGAAGCAAGCACGCGTAGCCCCGGCTCCTGGAGGGCTTCGCCGGCCTGCGACTGGGTCACCAGGTCCCAGATGCGGACCGTATCGTCAAAGCCCGCAGAGGCGAGCAATGGGCGTCCGTCCTGCCCAGTGCTGAATGTGACCGCCCAGGCCTGCTCGGTGTGGCCGGTGAGCGGCACGCCGACCGCCGAGCCGGTCAGCGGGTCCCACAGCCGCAACGTCTTGTCCTCGCTGACCGAGGCGAGCAGCCAGCGCCCATCCGGGGCTGTCCCGAAGGCCACCATGTACACCGCACCGGTGTGGCCTGCCATTGGCTCGCCGAACGGCTCGCCAGCCACCGGGTCCCACAGCCGGATCGTGCGGTCCTTGCCACAGGATGCGAGCAGCAGCCGCCCGTCGGGGGTGGTCCCGAACGTCACCCAGTAGATCTCGTCGGTGTGGCCGGTGAGCGGCTCACCGAGCGAAGTGCCAGTGAGCGGGTCCCAGACCCGCACAGTCCGGTCGTCGCCAGAGGAGGCGAGCAGCAGCAGCCCGTCCGGCGTGGTGCCGAACATGACTGTGCCCACCAAGGCGGCGTGGCCGGACAGGGTGAGGAGTGTGTCGTCGCGGCGCACCGCTGCCAGGTGGGTGCGGTATAGCGGCCGTATCCCGGCACCCGCCACGAGCTGCGCGCCGGTCAGCGCCCGGGTGGCCTCGGCGAGGTAGGCGGTATTGGTGCCGGCATCCTCGCCCAGCAATGGGCGGATCCGGCGGTAGGCGCGTATGGCGTCGTATGCCCCGGGGCCTGCCTGCCACAGAAGCGGGCTCAGGATGGCAGGATCGACGGCTGCGAGAAAGCCGGGCTCGGTGACCAGGGCCGCGAAAGCCTCCGGCCCGGAGGCGGCAGTCTGCTCGGTCAGCCGGGCGAGCAGGCCAGGGCTGGCGGCTGGCCAGTTACGGCCGCCCGGGCCGGTGGGCACGGCGCCAAACAGGTCACTGTCAGCAGGCACAGCTTCCTCACGGCGCCTGGCCTCACGCTTCCGCAGCCAGCGCCCCACACCACTTCCTCGGGTGGCCACGCTACGGCCTGTCTCCCCTCCAGGGTCGCACGGTGTATCTCCGGAGTCAGTGCCCTGCAAACGTTCACCAGTTGATCGGCGGCCGCAACTGGTCAGACGCCGGGTCCGCCCGGACTGTTACAGCGGCAGACTTGGCGCTGCCTGGGGCCGTCACCGCGGCCGTGGGCACAGGGCATGCCGTCTGCGTCGCCGCCACGTCTGGCTCGATGACAGACAGGCCGTCGTCGTCGCCGATGGCGAGGACCGTGCCCGCCATGGCCAGCGAGCGGACGGTGCTGCGGCGGTGGACCGTAGCCAGGCAGTGCCGCGTCGCCACGTCCCAGACCCGCACCGTCTTGTCGCCGCCGCCGGAGGCCAGGAGCAGCCGCCCGCTGGGGGCCACGCCGAACGCGACCGAGTCCACCCAGCCGGTATGGCCAGTCAGCGCCTGACCCGCCAGCGCACCTGTGAGCGGTTCCCAGACCTGGACGGTGCGGTCGTCGCCGCCGGAGGCCAGCAACAGCCGCCCGCCGGATGCCCTGCCGAAGGCCAGCGAACGCACCCGGACCGTGTGCCCTGCGAGCGGCTTCGTTACCGGTGCGCCGGTGAATGGATCCCACACCCGCACGGTGTTGCCGCCGCTGCTGACAGCCAGCAGCAGCCGTCCCCCACCCGTCTCCCCATCCCCGGCCGCTGTGCCGAACGCCACCGTGTCCACCCCGCCTGTGAATCCGGTGAGCGGCTGCGCGGCTGGTGTGCCGGTGCCGGGATCCCACACCCGCACCGACTCATCGGCGCTGCCCGAGACAACCAGCGGCCCCCGCCCGGGCGCTGTGGCGAACGCCACGGACGTCACGCAGGCCGTGTGGCCATCAGGCGGCCTGACCCCCTTGGGCAGCGGCCAGCGGATCCCAGACGAGGACGGCTTTGGCGGAGCTGGAGGCCAGCAGCAGCCGTCCTTCACCCGCCTGCCCACTCCCCGTCGCTGTGCCGAACGCTAGCGAGTAGCCATACCCCGTGTGGCCGTCCAGAGGCCCACCGACCGGGGTGCCGGTCAGTGGCTCCCACAGGCGTATCGACTCGTCCAAGCCTGAGGAGGCGAGGAGGAACTGCCCGTCCGGGGAGGTCGCGAACGCCACCAGGCCCACCCGGTCCAGGTGAGCGGCGAGCGGCCCGCAGACCACGGTGCGGGTGAGCACATCCCAGACCCGGACCTTCCCCTCACGGGTCCCGGTCGCGAGCAATACCCTGCCGTCCGGGGCTGTACCGGTGGCCATGACCATGGCCAGGTGTTCGGTCAGCGGGTCGCCGGCTTCTGCCCGGGTGAGCGGATCCCAGAACCGGATCGTGTCGTCGAAACTGGACGTGACGAGCAGCAGCCGCCCGCCCACCCTGACAAACGCGAGCGACCACACCTCATGCCCGTGGCCGGTGAGCGGATAACCAACCGCCTCGCCGGTGAGCGGATCCCACAGCCTGACTGTCCGGTCGGCGCCACCTGACGCGAGCAGCCAGCGCCCCTCACCCGCCTCCCCCGTCACGGTGCCGAACGCGACCATGTTCACGCCACCCGTGTGGCCGGTGAGCGGTCCACCAAGCGGTGCGCCAGTCAGTGGGTCCCACAGCCGCACCGTTTCGTCGCCTCCGCAGGAAGCGAGGAAGAACCGCCCGTCGGGGGAGCTGCCGAACTCCACCCAGAAGACGTGCCCGGTGTGGCCGGTCAGCGGCACGCCGACCGGGCTGCCGGCAACCGGGTCCCACAGCCGCACCGTGTGGTCATCAGCACAGGAGGCGAGCAGCAGCCGCCCGTCCGGGGCGGTACCGAATGCCACGGCCCCTACCAAAGCGGTGTGGCCGGTCAGCGTCAGCAGGGTGTTGTCGCGGCGCACCGATGCCAGCCGGGTCCGGTACATCGGCCGGACCCCCTGGCCCAGGGGCAGTGGCGACCCTGTCAGCGCCCGGGCAGCCTCGCCGAGATAGGCCGCGTTGGCGTTGGCGTCGGCGCCGAGCAGGGGGCGGACTCGCCGGTACACGCGCACTGCGTCGTAGGCCTGCGGGCCGGCTGCCCACAGCAAGGCGCACAGCGTCTCAGGGTCAGCGGCCGCGAGGAAGCCGGGCTCGCCCAGCAGCTGGGCAAACACCTCCGGGCCAGCACTGACCGCCTGCGCCAGTCTGTGACCTGGGTCTTGCGGGTCTGTGGACTCGCCGGGGCCAGCGACCGCAGCCGTCGGCCGGCGACCATCCCCGTGCCCGAGCAGCCAGCGCCTCACGCCCCACCCTCCTGCGGCCGGCCTCTGCCCTGAGGGATTCTCTTGGTCTCAGATTCGCAGATTGTTTCCCGATCGTCATGCTGGTCCGGTGTGAGCAGGTGCTCCCTGCAGAGCGGGCACCGCCCGGCCTGCCTGGCGAGCAGGCGCAGGGTGTACTCGTCGAGAGAGGGCTTGGTCCTGCGCCGCCGGTCGGCCCAGTACTGCCCAAGGGCGGGGTCATCGGGGGATGCCGCGCCTTTGACCATGACATGCCGGATGACCGGGGCCCAGGAGAACTTCAGCAGGTAGGCGCTGCTGCGGCGGTCACCGAAGACCCACCTGTCGTTCCTGAACCTGTTGAACTTGCCGAAGTACCTGCTGACAACCCAGTGCTTCGGCTTGCCCCCGGTGGCCCCATGTTGCCCACTTGTAAGTGAGCTTCCACAGGTAGCTGTCCAGGGCATGGAACGTCCTGGACGACACCACCGTCCGGTAGTGGGCAGCCCAGCCCCGGATGATGGGGTTGAGCGTGGCGAGGACCGCTGCCGCGGCTCAACCCGTGGGCTGGGTGATGCCAAGAAGGCGTTCGGCTTCGTCTAGCGCGAGGTGCCAGGGGTAGCTGTCGATCAGGTCGCCGCCTGTTCGCGGCGGGTGTGGCTGGATGCCTCCCGGTCCCAGGAGGATTCGCACGCCTTCGCCACGCAGCGCATCGACGCTGCGCTTGAACGGCATGCGGGCGGCCAGGGCCGAGTTGACGAACGGCAAGACGACAACGGGGAACCCGAGTCCGGTGGTCTCGGCCAGCACACCCAAGGCGTAGGTGTCGCTGATGCCATGCGCCCATTTGTTGATCGTGTTGTAGGTCGCCGGGGCGACAATAACCGCATCCGCGAGCGCAGACCTGGGCTCGCCTGGCTTGCGGTACTCGCTGCGGACAGGGCTGCCGGTCTGGGCCTCGATGGCAGCGGCGTCGAAGAACTCCAGTGCGGACGGAGTGGCGATGACTTGCACGGCCCAGCCCCGTTGGTGGGCAAGCTTGACGAGAGTGCCTACGGCGGTGGCCGGTCCCGCCGCGCACACGATGACCGCCAGGACGGGCCTGTCCGTGTCAGGGGTCACCGGGCCACTCCGATCTGGGCGGCGAAGTGCTCCGCGTCTCCCCGGATGCTGCGCGGGGCTGAGATGACGAGTTCGCGGACGAGGTGGTGCACGGAGGGACGCCGGGTGACCTCCTCCGGTGCGGTCTCCTCAGCCGCGCGCAGCGCGATGTATGCCCTGTCGTGCTTGCCCCATTGGAGGAACGCCCGGGCGGTGTCGATGAGCAGGCTGGCCTTGCGCTCGGTGACGTTGATCTTGGCCAGGTCGATGCCACGGGCGACATCGACCGCAGTCCCCGCGTCCCCGAGCGTGACCGCGACGTTGACCCGGTGCTGGCGGGCGTTGGACGGGCCGAACGCGGTCCAGCGCCTATTGGCATCCACACCCAGCCCGCCGCCCAGCCTCCTCTGCCTCGGACAGCAACTGGTAGGCGGTGTCGCGCTCGCCCTGCTGGGCGGCGGCGACAGCCCTCCGCAGCAACAGCGAGCCATACACCGACAACGAGTCCGGGGTGTGCCTGGTCACTGCCCGGTCAAGGCGCACCGCATGGCTGCTGGCCGTGGAGACAGCGGCCCCGAGATGCCGGCCGCTCATCAGCGCGTGGGTGATGATCCGGGCGCTCGCCCCCACCGTGATGGGGTCTTCGCTGGCCCGGGCGGCCCGCAGGCTGCGATCAGCCGCCAGATAGGCAAGGCCCTGGTCACCGAGCTTGAGCAACAGCCCAGCCGCCACATGGTGAGCATCAGCCGACAGCGCACAGGCGCGGCACTGTGCCTCGCCATCCAGGGCATCGCAGGCGGCACCCAGCCGCGCCAGCAGGTCCGGCAGGTGCCGGATCAGTTCGCTGTAGCGGCACGCCTGGTACTGCTCGCGGGCCCGGTTGACGGCTACCTCCAGGGCGGCGATGTCAGGGGGCACGCCGAGTGTGCCCGGCGCTGGGTCCAGGGTCTGCCCGGTGAGCACGGCGACGAGAGGCTCAGCACCACCGGGCGTGCTGCCGGGCGCGACGGCAGGGAGCATCGCGTTGAACAGCGATGCACCGGTCAGCCCGACGAAGGTTCGGCGTCGCACCGGATCGTCATCCTCCTGCCCATCCCCCTGACCGAGGCTAAGCAGACCGCAGTCATGGGCGGCTGCCAAGGCCGGGCGGGTATCCGGTGGCGGGGTCACTCCCACCGGCCGAGGCGACGTGGACGGGTCCGAAGCCGGGGCAACGCCCAGCAGAATCCGGGCCTGGTCGGGCATGTGCAGCCCGTCGGCGATGCGCTCGAACACCGCCAGGGCCTCCACCTGCTGGACGCCTCGCACGATGTCGCTGACCTTGCCCTGGCTCATGCCACAGGCGATGCCGATCCGTGTCTGGCTGGCCCCGGTGTACTTGCTCACCAGCGCGAAAAGCTGCCCAACAGCACGAGCGCGCAACGCCGCCACGGTTCCGTCCCGCTGCCAGAACGAGTCCGGGATCACGAGTAAGCCGCTTCCACGACCGGGCATGCCGTGTTCCTCCCGCCAGGGCTGGCTTCCGGGCGTCCGCACCGCGTCACTGCTGGTAACCAAGCCTATCCCGCAGCGGGATACCAGCGGGGGGATGGGTTTACGCGCCCATATCCGCGACCGTGGCACACGTGTACACCGCCCCACCCACACACCAGCCCGCGACACACCACACACACCACAAGGCCCCACACGTGACCAGCACTAGCCATCACATCGCACAAGCACCCCCATCCGGCATCACTCCCGCCGACCTTGCAGCGGAGTTCCCCGGCTGGCACGTCTGGCGCACCCGCGACGCAGGCACCTGGTGGGCGACCCGGTGCGGCCCGCAGTGGAACACCGAGCCGCGCACCCTGGCCGCTGATACCGCCGAAGCGCTACGGGCCCAACTGCGCGGCACGGCCGGTCCAGCGGGGGCACAGCGGTGACCACTGAGACTGACAGTGTGGCCGCGCTGGAAGCGTTGGCCGGTGTGCTGGGCCGCGAGGAATGGGTCAGGGTGCTAACCGTCCACGGTCCAGGCAGGTGCCCGCGCCTGTATGTCACCAGCCGCACAGCACCGGGCATGGCCAGTGACATCTACGCCGAAGTCGGCTGGTACTGGTGGCCACAGGCCCAGAAGCTCGCACCGGTCAGTGCCCCGCGCCATGCCGCCGCCACCCTCACCCGCACCATCCTCGGCACAACCCCGGGACACGACGACCCGCCAGCCCACGCCTCGGCACCCCGGCCCCCCGCGTTGCCCCGCCGCATTCCGCCAGATCGGCCCGGCCAGCCATGCCGCGTCCCACCCGACAGCCCCACGCAGGAGCAGTCGTGACCGCCGACCGCCCGGACCCTGGTGAGTACCCGCAGGCCATCGCGGACGATTACCCGGGCTGGGACATCGGATACGACGGCCAATGGTGGACCGCTGCGTGCCCGGCCGTGCAGGTCCAAGCCCAGACCCCCGAAGGACTGCGCGCAGCGCTGGAGCGGGTCATCAACCCCGACGCTGGCACCCCCTGAGCGTGTGGCGGCGCGGTGCGGCACAACCCACAAGTCCATCGCCAGGCCCGCCGCGCTGCCACACACCATTACCCACTGGCGAAAACCACCCGGACAGCGGCAGACTCGCACGAGGGGACCAGTTCAACACGGGTGGAGACACACATGGGCCAAGCCGCCACTGTGGCACAACCCCGCCCAGTAGGTGACAGCCCACGTGCCAGGTCACCCTGGCTGGACCGGGTCACCGTGGACGGTTTTTTACCTGCGGCGCGGCGGGACCCTGCACCGCCGGCCGACGGACCAATTCCGGGCAGAAGGAGCCTGCCACCACGCCGCGCGAGCTTAGCCGACGCCGCCCCCCACCACGCCACACCGCAGGCAAACAACCGCCCACCGCTCACGTGAGTGAATGGTCACCGTGCCACTCACCGTCACCCGGGAAAGGAGTAGAAGACGGACGGCCAGCCCCCGCAAGACGCACCATCAGGTGATTAACTCCCCAGGCCAGAGCCCTAGCATTCGATCAGAAAAAGGCCAGGAAAACGCGGTTGAATTGCCGGGCGAGCATCGCGTGCACGGTCTTCCACTTCGGGAAGTCGCGCGGCAGGCTGCGCCACTTGCACCCGCTGCCGGCGACGTAGAACATGGCGTCGGTCATGGTGCGGCGCCGGTGCCTCTCCGGGCGGCCGCCCAGCTCCGTGGCGCACAGCATCACCGGCAGCAGCGGCTCCAGCACCGCCCACTGCCCATCCGTCAGGTCGGAAGGGTACAGCGGCACGCGCTCCCGGCAGCCGCAGTCGCACGTGCACCCCCGCGTGCTCGCGCGGGAAGCCGGAACAGGGTTCAATGTCATCACGGGCCTTTGGTCAGCAGAGCTTCGACAAGCCTGCCTCCACCAAAGGCCCATCCCCATGTCACGGCGAAACGCCGCGCATCCACACACGCCCACACAAACTGCCTGATGAGGACCGCCAGAGTGTACCCCCGCCCAAGGGAACCCTTTAGGGACAGGCTCTTACGGCTGAAAGTCTCCGTGATCATGGAAATCACACCCGCGCCCCAGTGACTAACTTGTGCGGGTGCTAGCGGCGGCGGTGCTGCTGGAGTGTTGAGACGTCGGGTTCGATGACGGACAGGCCGTCGTCGTCGCCGATGGCCAGCAGCAGGCCAGCCATGGCCAGTGAGAGGACGGTGGCCCGGCGGCGGACCGTCAGGAGGCAGCGCCCTGCCGCCACGTCCCAGATCCGGACGGTCCTGTCACCACCCCCCGACGCCAGTAGCAGCCGCCCGTCCGGGGCCGTCCCGAACGCCACTGCGGCCACCCAGCCGGTGTGGGCAGCCAGTGGCTTGCCCACGGGCGCCCCCGTCAGCGGATCCCAGACCCGCACCGTAGTGTCGTCGCTGGCTGAGGCCAGCAGCAGCCGGCCACTGGGCATGGTGCCGAACGCCACCGCCCGCACCGCCTTGGTGTGGCCGGTCAGCGGCCTGCCCATGGCGTCGCCGGTCAGTGGGTCCCAGACTCGCACTGTGCAGTCGCCCCCGCCGGAGGCCAGCAGCAGCCGCCTCTCACCCGCCTCCCGGTCCCTCGTCACGGTGCCGAACGCCACGGAGTCCACCCAGCCGGTATGGCCGGACAGTGGCTTGCTTCCTGCTGCGGCGGCTAGCGGATCCCACAGCAGCACCATCTGGTCGTCACCGGCCGAGGCGAGCAGCAGCCCATCGGGGCCGACGCCGAACGCGACCGAGCGGACCTGGCCCGTGTGGCCAGCCAGCCGTTCGGTCACGGGCATTCCCGTGGCATGATCCCAAACGCGTACGACCTTGTCACTGCAGGCCGCGAGCAGCAGCCGCCTGTCCAGGCCGCTGCCGAGCGTGACCGCGCCCACCGGGTCCGTGAAGCCGGTGGCCACCTCACCTGCTGACACTCCAGCCAGCGGTTCCCACAACCGAACGGTCGCGTCGAAACTCGCGGTGACGAGCAGCAGCCGGCGCCGGGGGACGGTGGCCAGCGCCACCGAGGTCGCCCGCCCCGGATGGGTGACGGCCGGCCGAGGCGCTGCGGCGGCAGCCATCGCGTCCCAGACAAGGACATCTCGCCCGCGGGAGGCGGCGAGCAGCAGCCGCTTGTCCGGCATGGCGCCGAACGAGATCGCATACCCGTGGTCCGGCAGCGGCGTGATCGGCTCACCCACTGGCGTGCCGGTCAGCGGATCCCACAGCTGGATGGCCTTGTCCAAGGCGGTGACGGCAAGGATCAGCCGGCCGTCCGGGGTGGTCGCGAACGCCACCCCGCCGACCTTGTAAGAAGGGCCGGTCAGCGGCCCACTCACCAGCTCATGGGTGAGCGGGTCCCAGACCCGCACGGTCCTGTCGTTGCCTGTCGCGACCAGCAGCCGGCCATCCGGGCTGGTACCGGCAGACACCACGCGCAAGTCGCGTGTCTCCTCGATCGGCTCGCCGACCTGCGACTGGTTGAGCGCGTCCCACACGCGGAGCGTTTTGTCCCAGGCGGCCGAGACGACAAGCAACCGGCCGTCTGGTGCCGTGGCGAAGGTGACAGCCCAGACCGGCTTGGTGTGCCCGGTCAGCGGTTTGCCGACCGGCGCGCCGGTGAGCGGGTCCCACAGCCGCAGTGTCGTGTCATGGCTGGCCGACACGAGCAGACACCGGCCGTCCGCGGCTGTCCCGAACGCCACCTCGTACACGGCGCCGCCGTGGCCGGTCAGTGGCTCGCCGAGGTGCGTGCCAGCCACCGGATCCCACACCCGCACCGTGCCGTCCTTGCCGCAGGAGGCGAACATGAGCCGCCCGTCAGGGGCGTTACCAGCCGCCACCCAGTAGATTTCGTCGGTGTGACCGGTGAGCGGCTCAACGAATGAGGTGCCGGTGAGCGGATCCCAGACCCGCACTGTCCGGTCGTCGCTGCAGGAGGCGAGCAGCAGCCGCCCGTCCGCCGTCGTACCGAACGCCACGGCGCCTACCAGGGCGGTGTGGCCGGACAGGGTGAGGAGTGTGTCGTCGCGGCGCACCGCCGCCAGATGGGTGCGGTACAGCAGCCGGACCCCAGTGCCCGTCACTATCGGGGCACCGGTGAGAGCCTGAGCGGCCTCCGCGAGGTAAGCGGCATTGGTGCTGGCATCCTCGCCGAGCAGTGGGCGGACCCGGCGGTAGGCGCGCACGGCGTCGTAGGCCTGGGGGCCTGCCACCCACAGCAGTGGGCCCAGGACGGCCGGGTCAGCGGCAGCGAGGAAGCCGGGCTCGCTGAGCAGGGCCGCGAAAGCCTCCTGCCCAGAGGCAGCCACCTGTTCTGCCAGCCTGGCGAGCAGGCCAGGGTCGGCCGCTGACCAGTCACGGCCGTCCGGGCCAGTGGGCACAGCACCCAGCAGGTCAGCGCCTGCGGGCACAGGCCCGGCACGGCGCCTGGCCTCACGCTTTCGCAGCCAGCGCCCCACGCCAATTCCTCCGGTGGCCACAGCCTCCCAGAGGAGGACGTCCTTGGCGCTGCTGGAGGCGAGCAGCAACCGCCCGCCTGCCACGCTGCC
>DASYYE010000562.1:0-65174 GCA_035946955.1 Streptosporangiaceae bacterium
CCAGCTTCTTCTTCATCAAGGTCGCCCTGCATGGCCTGTCACCGGCCGAGGTCGTGCTGGGCCGCCTGGGCGCCGGGGCGGTGACGCTGCTGGCCGTGACCGTGATGACCCGCCAGCCACTGCCCCGGCAGCCAGTGGTCTGGGCGCATCTGGCGGTGGTGGCGGCGCTGCTGTGTGTGGTGCCGTTCACGCTGTTCGGCTGGGCCGAGGAGCATGTGTCCTCCGGGCTGGCCAGTATCTATAACGCTGCTACCCCGCTGATGACGGTGCTGGTGGCGCTGATCGCGCTGCCTGAAGAGCGGCCTTCCCGCACCAAGACCGCGGGTCTGCTGACCGGGTTCGCCGGGGTGCTGGTTGTGCTGGGGCCGTGGCGTGGGATCGGCGTCAGTGACGGACTAGCGCAGGCTGCCTGCCTGCTGGCGACCTTCTGCTATGGGCTGGCGTTCGTCTACCTGCGCCGGTTTGTGACTCCCTGCCGGCTGCCCGCCCTCAGCGTCGCCACCGTACAGGTCAGCCTGGGCGCTGTCGTGATGGCGGCGCTGGCGCCGGTGTATCTCGCCGGGACAGCCCGGCTGAGCGTGGCAGTCATCGCCAGCGTCGCGGTGCTGGGCATGGCCGGTACGGGCCTGGCCTACCTGTGGAACACCAACATCGTGGCGGGCTGGGGAGCTACCAACGCCGCGACCGTCACCTACCTGACGCCGCTGGTCGGTGTCGCGCTGGGCGCGTCAGTACTCGGTGAGGCCATCACCTGGAACGAGCCCGCCGGTGCGCTCATCGTCATCGCCGGTATCGCCCTCAGCCAGGGCAGGCTGCAGCGCAAGCCCCGGGAAGCCGAACCGCACACCCGGCAGGAGTGCGCAAAGCAGATATGAGCTGATCAGATCGTCTCCAAACGCGACCCGCGCTCCTTCGAGGTCCTGCCCCGCCGCTGGGTCGCCGAGCGATTCGCGCAGCCGCTCCCTGGTCTTGATCCCCAGCGGGGTGAGCACGATTGTCTTGACGCGCCGGTCGCCGGGAGGGGCTTGCCGCTGGACAAGGCCCTGCTCTTCCAGGCGGTCGACCAGCCAGGTCACCGGACTTCGGTGTACTCGCTGCCCGGCAACTGCACGACGTGGGTGTAGTCGCTGTCCCCTGGCTCTGCACCGTCGGTGTACTGGCTGCCATCCAGCTGCACGACACGCAAGCTGCGCCCGGAAACCAGCGTGCGCAGGTGCCGCATCCCGCTCATGCCCGCGAGCGTGACAGCGACGACGGAGGCCAGGACTGAACCGCCAAACACCGCGAGACCGCCGACAACGTGTCCCAGCACCATCATGACCACTCCGGCCAGCAGGGCCAGCGGCGTGGCCGCCACTAGCACCAGCGCCAGCAGCGTCACGCCGATCACGGCCTTGGACGACCTGCCCGGCGCCCGCTCCACGTACCAACCGGTCATCGCGCTCACCTCTCACGGCCCAGAGCTGTCTAAGTGCCCAGGCCCGCCTCAATAACACGATATGACGTGTCTCTCATATCAACGTACCCCTCGATCAGAATCATCCCGTGACAGTCGGTGCGCTGGCCGTGGGTGGGCCCGAGCCAGAACCCAGCCCGCCTTGACCCGTCGGGTTACCAACCGCACGGTCACGCTTCCCGAGCCAGCATGATCGCCATGCGGTAGCTGAGGGTCTGGTCTGTGCACATGACGGCGGCACCTCAGCCAGGCATACCATAAGCGAAGTTTGCGAGCCAGACGAAGCAGTTCGGGTGAGGTGGAGCTGATGCCTCAAGCCCCAGCACGGCGGGGTATCAGCGAGTCACCAGATGTTGCCAAGCTCGTCAGGCTGCACCACCGGCGGCGTGGATGGGCCTGGGTAGCGATAGGCAGCGTAGTAGGCCTCGTGGTGTACGCGGAATCGGCGTAAACCTGTCCGCTAACCTCACCGGGACAGCCCGTCGGCGACCTGGTGCTCGACCTGTAATCCTCACGGGAACCACTGGCACTGGTTACCTCTAGCAAACGTACCTTGGAGCGACAAGGACGTCCGAGGACGCTTCCAGAGCAGCACCAGGCGGCAAGCTGTTGATGCCCAGCTTCTGTATGTTCAGGCTGCTACTTATAAAAGCAAGAAACTGGCTTTCTGACGCATCAGGCACCAGGAGTACCTCGATGTCTTGCGGTCCAGGCCCAGTGCATATTCGACGCGGCTTGACCTGCCACCGACCA
Source organism: Streptosporangiaceae bacterium (assembly GCA_035946955.1). GTDB lineage: Bacteria > Actinomycetota > Actinomycetes > Streptosporangiales > Streptosporangiaceae > DASYYE01. Next base: position 2,210 of record DASYYE010000562.1, read on the forward strand.
CCCGCCACCGGGAGCCGGTTATACGGGTACCAATTACCTTCAATTCCCGCGCGCACAACAAGCCATAGATCGGAGTCCGGTGGAATGTTACCCGCGGTCCTCCTGGCACCGAAACCATTGTTAGCTTCCTTCGTGCCGCTCATGGGGGAACTGATCGTTGCATATGGGTCGCGGAAGTGCTTTATCCGACCGCGTCCATTTATTCCGGCTGTGAGTTACAGACACACCTACATGACGCATCGCCGCTGATGACGGTTTACAGCGAAGACGGCGGATTCAACCAGTATGCGCGAGGAGCTCGGCGAGCTTTCCGGCCCCTTGCGCGCCTTGACCCGCCCAAGGCCGCCTACCGCCGTACTACTGGTAGCCGCAGTGTGCCCATGTCGTGCACGACAACCCGTTCGGCACAGACATTGACGGCTCAGGTCCCGCCGAGGCGCAGCGCGTTGATGAATGCCTGGCCGTTGGGGGCACCGATACCGGTCATAGTGTCGTAGCCGGGCACCGTGACCTGGCCGGTGTAGCCCCTCAAGGATGGGCTCTGGTCGTCGAACACGTTCAGCGAGACCGGCCCGGCGAAGCTGAACACCTCAGCCCGGTCCAGCGCTGGGCTGGCGTTGGTCAGCGGCAGCGCGTCAAGGAAGGCGCTGGTGCCGGCCAGGCGGTAGAACAGCGGGTCGGTGAAGCCGAAGGGGGCTGGCTGGCCTTGCTGGGCGTCCGCGATCATCCCTGCCACCAGCGGCGACGCGAGGCTGGTCCCACCGACATCCCCCTGGTGGTACACAGGTCGCTTGTGCTTCGGGAACGACAGGAACCCGAACATGAACCCGGTGAACGGGTCGGCGTCGGCGCTGATGTCCGGGATGGTGCGCATCGGGCCGGGCTGGCCGATGACCGCGCTCATCGCGGCTGGCACCACGCCCTGCTGGTAGGCGGGCTGGGAGAAGATGTGGCTCGGCCCACCGCTGGTGCCGCCGAACGAACCGAACCCGCCCCAGTGGGTTCCCTTGATGAACGCGGACCCGGTCGACCAGCCGGTCTCGAACACGCGCTGGCCCGTCTTGCCCAGCGCCAGCGACGTGCCCCCGACGTCGATCGCGTAGGGGTCGGTGGGGAACTCCACGCCGGGGAAGTCGCCGGAGGCGAAGTACATGCCGACCCCCTCGGCCGCCGACCGGACGAAGTAGGCGTGCGCGACCTCCAGCGTCTGCCCTGGCGCGGACTCCGTCGGAACCCCCCAGGAGTTGGAGGCGATGGAGGCCAGCGGGTGGTCACCGACGCCGTTCAGGACGGCGATGTCGGCGTCGAACAGCCCCTGCATGCCCGCGTCACCGTTGTCGCAGCTGTCGCCACCGACGACGACCTGGCTGGCCGATGGGGCCATGGCGTAAGAGGACTCGACGTCGAGCTGTTCTTCGATGTTGAAGTTGCCACACTGGCTGCCGCGGCCGAGCGAGACCTCCTCGTAGCGCTGCAGCGACGGCGCGGGCAGGCCCATGGCCTTCGCGTAGTCGGACAGGGTGAGGAACATGTCCGGGATCAGGCCGAGTTCCACCAGCGCCACCGTCTGGCCCTTGCCGGTGCTGGCGGTGCTCATGCCGTAGGCGCCCCGTAGCTGGGCCGCCGTGTACCCACAGCCGGCCGTGTAGAACGTGGTGATGCCGAACTTCTTCGGCAGGCCGGAAACGGAATGCTGCCCGAAGTAGTGCGAGCACGGGGCGGTGGTGGCCTGGGCAGGAAGCTGCACTGGCCGCGCGGTAGCCGCTGTGTTGTCCAGGCCGGTGACGCCGAGCACGTCGCGTGCCACGGAACCGGGCAAGGTTACGGGACGGTCATTGGCGTACAGCGGGTACGCGCCTGCATTGGCCTGCGCCGATGACTGGTAGAGCTTCAGCGTGACGTGCAGTGCCTTGTCGATGGTCGCCACTGCCGCGGTAGCCCGGACGTAGTCGCGCCCGGCATCGGCCCGAACATCGGCGAACCCCTGGCCGCGCAGCCACGACTCGACCACGCCCACCTGGGCGCTGGTGGGGCCGAACCGCGCGGTGTAGGCGGCTGGGCTGAGGTAATGGCGGAACGCCGGGGTCCCGGGAGTGCTGGCTGCCTGGGCGTAGCGCTGTGCAGCCGGCAGGTCGGGCCTCAGCCACAGCTGGACCGATAGCCGGGTGCCGGCCGGAGGTTCCCGATGGCCCGGGCGGTGTTCACGAAAGCCGGGCTGCTGCCAGCCAGCACCACTCCGCTGGGCCCCGCGCCGCCGCTGCGGCAGTGCCCACCCCAGCCGTCATGGCCACGATGGTCGCGGCGACCGCCGCGGTGAACGGAGTGAACCTCGACATGCTCTCCTCCTAAGCGGCCGTCTCCGCATCCGCCGGGTCAGCCTAAGGCACTTTTTATAGGTGTTTTTCGTGACTTCACGCACTCAACGGCAAGACCTGGACAGGCCATTACTCTTTTGGCCCCCACCAGCGCCGCACGCGGTGCTCGTGTAACGAGCAGTGCATGTTGGCAGCCTGCACGGTCGGATTGGCGACAGCCGGTTCCCTCTCGACTGTCCATTTCATCTTCATCGCGAAGGAGCGCATCGCCATGGCTCTTTTGGGTACTACGCGTGCCCGCCGTGGAAGAACCCACTATCTCTCGGAGGCCCGGTCAGCGCGCCCGTGGCCCGGGCCAGCGCCAGGGGGCGATCCCTCCGGCTGGCCGATCGGCCTGGCTATCGGCGAGCGCTGCCACGCGCCGATCTTCCTCGACCGTGGGGGCCATGGTCCGGTCATACGTAGGTGGCTGCGGGGCGGTGTACTGGTTGCGCCAGATGAGCCGGTGTACCGGGATGAGCTGGGGGATATCACGCAGGCCCGGGATGAATGGAACGAGCAGCAGCAGCGTCACAGCGAGTCCGGTCAGCGCGATCGCGATCAGGTCGACATTGGCCGAGGCAGAGAAGTGCGGAACCTGGTACCACAGCGTGTACAACCACAGCCAGGGCTGGCCCGGGTAGCTGCCGGTCTCGTTCATGATGCCCCACTGGGCGCCGGTGAGGTGCAGCGCCCTGGCCCGGGCTGTGAAGTAGGCCCCGTCTCCGATGAATAGCAGCGGCTTGGTGAAGTTGGCGCCGTAGAAGGGTTGCTGGGCGATCAGGCTGGCGTCCAGCGCCCCGCTGCGGGCGAGGGTGAGCTCGGTGGCCAGCATGACCGGGACCGGCCCATCACTGGCCGCGGGCAGGACCGGTGTCCCGTTGACGAATGTCACCTTGGTGACGGCGTGCGCGTATACGTTGGCCCAGGCCAGCCGTTGGGCAGGGCTGGCGGCGCGGTAGCTGGACACCGCCGTGGCCAGCCGGGGGTCCGAGACAGCGGCCTTGGCTAGTGGCGCAAGGACGAAGTCCTGAGCCGCGCTGACCGGCTGCGTCACCCCCGGCCAGGTTTGCGGCGAGACCAGCAGGCGCTGCACGCTGCCGGTGCCATGGTTATACGGCGAACCGTAGAGCGCAGTCTTGCTCGTGCCGTTGAGTTCGCTGGCGGCGGTGGCGAGGAAGTCAGCCGGTGCCAGTTTCGCCCAGGTGGCGATCGTGACCGGCGGCACGTCCGGTGAGGAGAGCAGCCCGGCCAGGCCCAGCGTCAACGCCAGGACGACCACCGCAGCGATCGTGCCCTCCTTCAGGATGTCGTAGCGCCGGGTCGGGCCGCGCCACGGAGCGGCGTCGGCTGCGGCTGCCGCCCGCCGGGCCGCCCGGTCTCGCCAGCCTGCGCGCCGTGCGGGCAGCGGGTGACTGACGCCCCTGACCCGCACCAGCAGTATGTGCGCGCCGACGCAGGCGACCAGGACGACCGGGATCAGGACCACGTGCCACAGCAGCATCTGCCCCGTGCTCATCGCGTTGAAGAAGGCGCCGGCCCCGGCCGAGTTGAAGGCATCCTTGGCATTACTGGAGATCCACTGCGAGTCGAAGTTCTGCTGGGACAGGTAGCCGGTGAAGCACTCCACGATCGAGGCCTGGAACGCCACCGCACCGGTGATCCACGTCAGTGCCCGACGGCCGCGCCAGGCGGCCATCCAGAACTTGCCCCACAGGTGGATCACCAGGAACGCCATGAACAGCTCGACGCTCCACAGGTGCAGGCTATTGAAGAAGTGCCCAACCGGATTCGTATGCCACCAGTCCGCCCCGCCCAGCGCAATCGCGAACCCCGACACCACCGCCGCGCCCAGCGCTGCCAGTGTCGCGACGCCGAACACATAGATCCACGAGGCGACGTAGGCGGGCTGCCGGTCGGGCAGCAGTTTGTCGGGCGGCAGCAGCCGGAACACACCGCGCCGTGCTCGGGCCGTCCACATCCTGGCATCCTCCCCCCCAACTGCTGCCTGCCTGTTGAGGCTGCGGACAGGTGCAACAGGGTCGGCTGCTTCGTCGGGAACGGTCCCGGCCGGATCGGCTGGCTGAGGGCTCCGGTCCTTCGGGAACGGCAGCAACAGCGCCGCGCCAAAGATGACCACCATCACCGCGATGAGCGCCAGGTTGGCGACCGATACTGTGAATATCGACCAGTGCACATAGGTTCCGGGCTGGTTGAGGTCGATCGCCGCCGTTCCACGGGCGGCCAGCACAGCCGTATCCATTTCGTGCTCCTTATCCGTTTTCTGGAGTTGGAACTCTTCGATGTGAGGCCCCGTGCTGGGTTGCACACCTAGGGCGGCAGGCAGGGACAGGCCTGGCGCTAATGCACCGGTAATGCTGAACGTGCCACCGTTAGCAGCAGGTGAGCACACAATTGAATGGTCTCTCTCACCGCGATACCCCTCCGGTCGGGCCTGCCTGCACGTACCGAAATGGGCTGGCCTGCGGTGAGGGCAACCGGCCGCCAGCGGGGAAATCCCCGCTCATTTAAACGGGGCCGAGGCGACAACGGTTCACATCCCGCTGAGGATGACGAATCCAATCCGGCCATCAGGTGCAGTGGCCTACTACAAAGGCGGCAATTGTCCCGATATAAGCGATCCGGCGAAGATACCGTGGCTGACGGCAGCTGGTAACGGGACGTTCCGTTCCTGGCGGCAAAAAGGATTCCCTGAGTTCACTTCACCGGTCCGGGGCAGTCCATTAAATCCTGTTTTGTCGTCACTAGGTCGCATTATCGGCCGCCGCTGGTGGAGCGGTGTGGTGCTGTCAGCTACGGTGATAGACCGTGCGGGTCGTGCCGTGGCGGCCGGGAGTATCGGCGGGGGCTGTTGCCGTGCTGCTGGCCTTAGTGGCCTGGTTCGGCGTGGAGCTGGTCACTGGTGATGGACTGGCGGGCCTGGCGGAACGCATTTTCGGCGCGGCGCAGGCGCTGTGGCTGCTCGCGGTGGTCGCGTCGTGCCGTCACGCCGCCAGGAAAGGCACGAGGCCGAGCCCGAACCGGTATGGCGCAAGGTAGCGGCCCGCTCCCCGGGCCGACCTCCTCGAACTGCTGGGCTGCCGGTCAGCCGGACACTTGCCGGACCCGGCCGTCGAAAACGTCGGCGATCAGCAGGTCGCCCGCAGCGCCGGTACCGACCCCGAACGGCTCGTCGAGTCCGGCCTTCGTGGCCGCCTGCCCGTCCCCGGAGAAGCCGGGCATGCCGTTCCCGGCCACCGTGTAGATGTCCCCCGCGGTCACCGGCACGCCGTAGAACGTCCCAGTGACGGCCACCACGAGCCGGACCCGGTTGTTCCCCATGTCGAATTGCATCGAGCCGAAGTTGGTGTCGGCGACGGCCACGTCAACGGGGTCGCTCAGTGCCGCTGATCACATCAGGCCATCAGTTGGTGAGGATGTTGCGCAAGGTGGCGGCGAAGGCGTCCGGTTCGCCCATGCCGCCGTATTCGCCGCCGAGGAATCCGTCGTGGCCGCCCGGGAAGGTGACGGGTTCGGTCCCGAGCCGTTCGGCCACGGCGATACCCGCGCGGCCGGCCATCATGTTGGCCGATTGCGCTCCGACGCCGACGACGATGCGGGTCGGTGCCGCGCGGAGCGCGCCGAAATCGTGGTGGTAGCCGGGGGTTGACGGCATGTTCAGCCCGAGGAGCGGGTCGTCCCGGGACCCGTCGTCCTCAGACGGCAACCCGAAACTGGCGGGGTCTGGACCGGGCTGGCCGGCGAAACCGGCCGGGATCGGGCCTTCGTAGCTGACGAGCGCGATGAATTTGGCCATCGCCGGGCCAAACCCCTCGCGCTGGTAGGTCTCATGGATGCCCTCGAGCGCGGCCAGTACCGCCCCGCGGTCCGGCAGCTCCTGGGCGGCTGGCGGCTCGTGCGCCACCAGGGTGCGGACCTGCCCGGGGTGACTGGCCACCAGCGCCAGCGCGTTGACGGCGCCGCCGCTGCTGGCGAAGATGTCCACCGGCCCGGTGTCCAGCGCCAAGATCAGCCGGTGCAGGTCGTCCGCGTGCTCCTCGGTCGTGGACTTCAAAGCGCCATCGGTACGCTTGCTGCGCTCCGCCCCCCGGGGGTCATAAGTCACCACCGTACGGTCGGTGAAATGCCCCGCCAGGGTGCCGAACCCCGTGGCGCCCATTGGCGACCCCAAGAGCAGCAGGACCGGCTGAGCACTGCCATCGTTGCGCCGGACGTCGTAGTGGAGCACTGCACCCGGCACGTCCAGGGTGTGAGTCTCCGGCTCGGTCATAACGGCCCTCCTCCACAGTCAGCCCACCACCATCGGGGTACCCCATGGCCCCGGCATAGCACACCGCGCGCAACAATTCCCGACCACTCAGCCCGCAACCGCCCGCAACAGGTGGCAGCCCCCACTAATAAAGATCGTTAGTACCCGCCGTGGGACAGTTCGCGCGCCAGGATGCTGGGCACAATCACCAAGGTGAGCGTGCAGCTGAACCACACCATTGTCTCGTGCCGTGACCAGCAGCGGTCGGCGGCGTTCTTGACCGGGATCCTCGGTCTGCCGCCGGCCACCCGGTTTGGGCATTTCCTTGTGGTCGAGGCCGACAACGGCGTCTCGCTGGATTTCGCCGAGACCACCGGGGAGGTCACACACCAGCACTACGCCTTCCTGGTAGGAGAAGAAGAATTCGACGCAGCCTTTGGCCGTATCCTTGGCCAAGACCTGCCCTACTGGGCAGACCCTGGCCAGCGCCAGCCGGGGGTGGTCAACCACCACGACGGCGGCCGCGGCCTGTACTTTGAGGATCCTGACGGTCACCTGATGGAGATCATCACCCGGCCCTACGGCAGCGGTAGCTGATCCCCGCCTACCGGCGTGGCCCGCGCCGCCAGAACCCCCGCAGACCGCACAGAATGTCCGTCCCGCTGCCGCGGAGTGCCGCAACAGATAGCGGCAAGGAGATCAAGAGCTTGCCTCACGGGCTCACGGCACTAACCGACCGGGTGCGGCAGAAGAGTGCGGGTTCGCGGGCATGCGCTCCGGGGCGCCGAGCAGACTGTTGGCATGCCCGTCCGACTCCACCACATCGTTATTGACGCTTACGACCTGCGAAGCCTGGCACGGTTCTGGACGCAGGCGCTGGGCTGGGAGATCCTTTCCGAGCGTGAGCGTGAGATCGTTATCGGGACTGACGAGAACGCACCAGTCGGCATCTGCTTCATGCCCGTCACCGATCCCAAGACAGTCAAGAACCGCGTGCATCTGGACCTGACCAGTAGTGCCGCGGACCGCGACCAGGAGATCGACCGCCTCCTTGCGCTCGGGGCACGCCGGGTGGACATTGGGCAGACTGGCACTGAGTCCTGGACCGTTCTTGCCGACCCTGAGGGTAATGAGTTCTGCGTGGTCCGCCCGAAAGAAACGCTCGTCAGGTGAGGTTGAGCAGTAGGCACAAACTCTGTTAGCAGCGATCAAGACCGGGGGCCGGATGACCGGCGGCGATGGTGCGGTAGTGCACACGATCCTGGATACCGGCGCTGGGCAAGGGGGGCTGCTCAGGCGGCTTGTCGAGGTGTCCCCCGGGTCGCGGTTTGAGGGCACGGCAGGGCCGGGCGGCGAGCTCTGGTTCGTGATCGCGGGTACTGGACGGCTGGCATCCGGGGACCAGCCAGCGGTGCCGGTCCGGCACGACACCGGAGTGTGGCTTCCGCCGGGCACCGGTTATCACCTGCAGGCCGACGGCCCCGGCTTGCTGAGGCTGGACAGCGTCGCCCTGCCCGCGGGCACCGCCGATCGGGACGCGACCACAGCGCCGGGCAATGCAGGCGATGCCCCGGTGCCGCGGCTGTCCGAACTGGGCAGCTGTGCGGAGCAGGTGACCGGAGATCGCCGGTTCCGCGTCCTGTTCGGGCCCGGCAACGGGTGCCAGGCGGCCACGCAGTTCGCTGGTGAGATTCCGCCGGGCCGGGCACCCGACCACAGCCACCCCTACGACGAGGTGGTGCTGGTCCTGGCGGGCGAAGGGGTGCTGCACACCGGAGCGGCTGACCATCCGCTTGCCCCTGGCAGCTGCGTGCATCTGCCTCCCGGGCAGCCGCACTGCCTGGAGAACACCGGGCGCTCCACGCTCCGGGTCCTCGGCGTGTTCCACCCGGGCGGGAGCCCGGCATCCAAGCAAGAGCAGCAACCGGCCGCGCGCTAGCGGCCCAACCAGCCTGAACTGCTGCGCCTGGTCGCCGCCGGGCACACCAACACCCAGATCGCCCGCAGGCTCGGCATCTCTGCGGGCACCGGTGCGCACCCATCTGGAGAACATCTACACCCGGCTCGGGGTCTCCAGCCGCACCGCAGCGGTCACCCGCGCCTTTCCCGACGGGACTATTTGACCGGCGCCAGACACCGCCAATGACAGGGGTTGGTGTCACGGGGTCCAGACACAGCGGTCGTGAGCGAAGTAGACGATGCGGGGGTCAAGCTGCTGGAGTGTGTCGATCCAGGCGGGGATGTCGGGTAGGGGCTGGATGTCACCGTGACGGTGGGCGTGCCAGGAAAGCTGGTCAGCAGCGTATTGGCTGGCGGTGTCGTGGCTTTGCCCTGCCACGATGACAACCCCGTCCGGCCGGTGGACCACCAGCGACTGGTGGCCGGCGGTGTGGCCTGGCGTGGGCATGAGGGTGACTCCTGACAGCACTTCGGCTGGGCCGGCCAGTTCCTCGAAACGGCTGCGGTCGATGAGTTCAGGGAGGGTGTAGTCCGGTGCCTGCCGGGCGGTGCACAGTTCTGCTGCCTGGACGAAGACCGGCAGCCGGGCCAGTTCCGGGTTCCCGCCGCAGTGGTCGAAGTGCAGGTGCGAGTTGGCGGCGAAGCGCAGGTCAGCGACGGTGACTCCGATGGCCGCCAGGGCTTCGGCCAGTCCTGTCCGGCGGGGCCGGTAGTGGGCGTCGGCCTGCGGGTGGGAGCCCATTCCGGTGTCGAACAGCAGCGGCCCGGAGGGGTGTCCGACGACATAGCCCAGGCAGGGCTCCACGCGCGCAGCACCGGTGCCGGTCTCCTCCGCGGGCCGCACGAAGTACCCGAAATCGACACGCTGGACCGAGATGCTGGCCATCGCATCATCGTCTCAGGCAGGCAAGCAGGAGACACGGGCCTGTATCTGACGGCTTAGTGGAGCCCCTGCCGCGCGGCAGGGGCTCCACTAGCTTCAGCCGGGCCATGCGTGCGGTGTTAGCGCGAGAACCAGACGCCGTCCAGTGCGGTCTGGCACTGGGCGTTGGCCCAGATCGCCCCCTCGGCCTGCACGGTCGCCTCGCCACCGGGCCCGATGACCAGGTCCCCGCTGTCCCGGCCGCACAGGGCCACCTTGACGACGACGTTGTGGGCCGGGCGGAAGCTCGCCGGCAGGGTGAAGGGCACCGGGTTGATGCCATTTGAGTACATATCGCCCTCAAGGTGGACGATCCCGGAGATGACGCGGACCGCGGGGCTGGCCGAGGCCAGCCCGGTACTGGTCCAGCCGTTCTCGAGTGTCAGTGGGGTGAACGAGGCCGCCGACGGGGCGAACGAGACCCCATCCAGCGAGGTGAAGCACTGGGCGTTGGCCCAGTTCCCTCCCTCGGCCTCCACGGTCACCGAGCCGTCGGGCTGGATGAACAAGTCCCCGTTGGTGGCGTCACACAGATCGACCGGGACGAAGACCCTCAGTGCCGGGCGGTCGCCCGGCGGCAAGGTGAAGGCCACCTGGTTGGTGCCAGTGGTCTTCATGGCTCCCTCGAAGTGGACGATGCCGGAGATGTTGCGGGCAGCAGGGCTGGCCGTGCCGTTCCCATAGCTGGCCCAGCCGTTCACAAGAGCCAGCGGGGTGAACGAGTTCGCCGACGTGGCGAACGAGACCCCGTCCAGCGAGGTGAAGCACTGGGCGTTGGCCCAGTTCCCCCCCTCGGCCTGCACGGTCACCACGCCGTTGGTCGTGATGTCCAGCCGTCCGTTGCCGCCGTTGCACAGATCGACCGGGACGTAGACGTCGTGGGCCGGGCTGTCGGCCGCCGGCAAGGTGAAGGGCACCGAGTTGGTGCCGCTGGTCTTGATGCCGCCCGTGAGGTGGACGATCCCGTTAATACTGGCCACCGCCGCGTTGGCCGTGCCGTTCCCATAGTTGGCCCAGCCGTTCACCAGGGTCAGCGGGGTGAACGTCGGGGTGGCCGCGGCCGCCTGGGCCGCAGCGGGGACAGTAGACGAGACCGTGACCGCCGCGGCGCACAGAGCGCCTGCCGTGGCACTGCGAAGCCCGCGGGCCAGTGCCCCGTGGTTGCGGGTCAGGCCGCAGGCCCCCGCCCGGCGGTTGTCCTGGTCTTTGGGTGCGAACATAAGCCCCCTCTTTTCTGGGCTGGCGGGCCGCCGTCAGCCCGCTCTGGGCACCGTTGTACGGCCCCCGCCCAGGGAGCCACCTGAGCAGTGGTTACTCAATTCCTCAGGGCAACGGCTACTGGGCGGGCTGCGCACCGGTGCCGCATGGCGGACACGGCACAGCTCAGGCCGGCCGCACGCAGGGTGGCCACGCCCGAGCGGCTAGCATGCGGCTGTGATCGAGTTCCTGAGCTGTCGGCCCAATCTGGAAGTTGGCGACCTGGCGCCCGCCGCCGCGTTCTTGCAGGAAGTGCTGGGATTCGAGGTCGAGGTTGATGAGCCCGAGATGGGCCTTATGCTGCTGCGCCGCGACGCCGTGGGACTAGCGCTGGTGCGGTCGGCAAACCCCGGGGTCAATGCCACCACCGCCGCCTATCTCGGTGTTACCGGCGTTGATGACCTGCATGAGCGGTGCGCGGCCCGCGGCGCGCGGATCGTCACTGGCCTCAGCGACCACCCATGGGGCCTACGTGACTTTGTGGTCGAGATACCCGGTGGCCACCGGCTGGCACTCGGCGAACGGATCGCGCCCAGGTAACCGCGGGCTCCCCCGCCGCTGCCAGTCCGCCACTGACGAGGACCGCCATTGCCGCGCGCTGGGCGAGCCATTCGAAGTTCCTAGACCATCGCGCATTAGGACACCACGTGGCCGGCCTGGAGCAGATCCAGTTTCGGATCGGCTCCAGGCCGGTGCATTGGAGACAGGCCGCTCCGGTGGTGGGCCGGAGCTACTGCTATGCGGAGTGGCTGCCCGCGCGGCTGAACGGGCTGTGCGCCGAGGTCGGGCAGATGATGGTGGCCCTGGCCAGGGTGTGGCTGCCGATCTCGAAGCCGAGCAGCTCCGGACTGGTCGTCGCGGTGGCCCCGGTGCTGGCCTCGTTCAGCGCCGTCACAGTGATGTAGTAGTAGTGCAGTCCGCTGCCGGCAGGCGGTGCCGCGCCGATGTACCTCGGGACGCCCAGGGAAGCGTCCAGGTCGAAGGCCCCGTGCGGCAACAGGTTGCCACCGGGCGCGCCGGCATTGAGGCGGAGGGTATGTGCGCTGGCGGGGATGTTGGCTACGACCCAGTGCCAGAACCCGCTGCCGGTGGGTGCCTCGGGGTCATACATGGAGACCACGAAGCTCTTGGTGCCCTCCGGGAAGCCCCGCCACGACAGTTGCGGGGACTCGTCCTTGCCGCCGGGTTCGCCGAGAACCCCCGACCACTGGGCCCGTGGCAGCGGATAGCCGCTGTGGACCGTCCGGCTTGTCAGGCTGAACGACGGGACCTTCGGCAGGAACTCATACGGGTTGGGCAGGACCCGGTGTTTGTGACGGGCCGCGCTGGCGTGGGGGGCCATAGCGCTGGCGGTGCCGAGGCCAACCGTGGTGAGAACGCCCGCGGCCAGGCCGATGGCAACCAGAGCTGAACGGATGGGTGCAGGTGACATTGCTACCTCAGGTTTCCCGTGGGATTAGCTTCGTCAACAGCCTCGGCAATAGACAATCATAAGTCCAACTGATTCTTCTTCTAGATTCCATAAGTAGAACTCATACCAGGCGCTGCCCAGCACGTACCCGGCCCCTGACAGGCACGAGTTGCTGTCACTTCGGCAAAGGAGTTCTGATGTCCTGGAAGCGGCGGCCACTCACCGGCCGGCCTGTGGTGATAACGGGTGCTGCCTCAGGTATCGGCCGGAGCCTGGCGCAGCGGTTGTCGGGGTCGGGCTCGCCAGTGGCGGTCGCCGACATCGACGAGGCTGGCTTGCGGGAGACCGCGCAGTCGCTGACGGGACGTGTGCTCACCCGCGTGCTCGATGTAGCCGATGCGGGCGAGGTGCGGAGTTTCGCCGCGACGGTGAAAGGGTGGCTGGCTTCCCCACTGGCCGCGGTCTTCAACAACGCGGGTGTCGCGGTCGCCTCCTCGGTCCTCGATGCGGACCCGGATGACGACGAGTGGCTGCGGCGGATCAACTTCGGCGGGGTGGTCAACGGCACCCGCGCGTTCCTGCCTATCCTCATCGACCAGGATGAGGGGGTCATCGTCAACACCTCGAGCGTCTTCGGGCTACTGGGCGTCCCATACCAGAGCGCTTACTGTGCATCGAAGTTCGCGGTGCGCGGCTTCACCGATGCACTGCGCCAGGAGTTGCGCGGCACTGGTGTCCGCGCGGTGACCGTCCATCCTGGCGGCATCACGACCAACATCGCCCGAAATGCCCGCATCCGCAAAGACCCGGAAGGCCTGGGCCGCAGCCGCGAAGAGATGGCGGCCGAGTTCGAGGCGATCACGATGACTTCCCCTGAGAAGGCCGCAGAGATCATCTGCCGTGGGGTGGAGCGGGGGAAGGCGCGTATCCTCGTCGGCCCAGACGCGTACATCCTCGACATGCTGGCCCGTGCCGCACCGACTCACTATTACAACGTCATGCCATGGCTGGAGAAAGGGCTGCGGGCAAGGCAGGCGGCCGCCCGGCGATGAGTGGCCAACGGTGATGCCCCGATCGTCCAGTGGCCAGCGGCACGGCCGGGCTCCCGGCGGCTCAAACCAGGTGCCTTGCCAGGGCTGGCACGGTTAGGTTCTTGAGCATGCCGAGTGTGATCAAGTCTGTTTCCTTCGATGCTGCGGATGCGCTCGTGCTGGCCGGGTTCTGGGCGGCTGCTCTGGGCTCGGATGTGGATGAGGACTCCACCGCGGAGAAAGCCTTCGTCGAGGCCGCTGGCTGGGGTGGCCCAAACATCTGGTTCACCAGGGTTCCAGAGCCGAAAGCCGCAAAGAACCGGGTGCATTTCGACCTGCGGGCCCCGGGGGCGGTAGCCACCGAAGTGGCGAGGCTGGAGAAACTGGGGGCCACCGTGGTGCACAGCTACCCAGGCCATACCTTGATGCGCGACCCAGAGGGCAACGAGTTCTGTGTCGAGCCCGGCCCTGAATAGCGACCCGCTGCCCCAGGGGGACCCAAGCCGAGGATGCGGGCCAGCTGCCAGGTGCCGGCCATCGATCTCGATGGAATCGCTGACGTTATATCTTCGCTACCGTTATATTGACCGGTATGGCTGACGCACTGCGGGAACCCACGTTCCTGATCCTGACCGCCCTGGCCGCTGGCCCGCTGCACGGCTACCACATCATCGGCGAGGTCGCGGCCTTGTCCGACGGGCGCCTATCACTCCGCCCCGGCACCCTGTACGGGGCACTGGACCGCCTCGCCGACGAGGGACTGGTCGCCGCTGACCGCGAGGAGGTGGTCGACGGCCGGCTGCGGCGGTACTACCGGCTCACTGACGAGGGCGCTGGCCTGCTGGCAGCTGAGGCGCGGCACCGGCGCCGCATGGCGGACGCGGCGGAGCTCAGGCTGGCCGCGCGCGGCCGCAAGCCCGCCGGGCTGCCCATCGGCCCCAGTCTGCGGATGGCCGGAGGCGAGGCATGAGCCTCGAGGATCGTTACCGCCGACTGCTGTGTGCCTACCCGTCTGCCTACCGCGCTCAGCGGGGAGAGGAGTTGGTCGGCACCTACCTGGACTTCGCCGGGCCCGGCCGCCGCTGGCCGTCCCTGGGTGACACAACCGATCTGCTGGCCGGCGGCATCCGGCAGCGGCTGCGCGCCCGTGGTGCGGAAACAGCGATCACGGGCCTGCACACGGCGGCCACGGTCGCGCTGTGCGCTGGCGCGGCGCTAGCTACCTGGTGGCTGATGACCATGCCCGCACCCACAGTGCCCCCTGGCCTGGCCAATGCCCTGGCCCGGCACTACATGCTGGCCCTGCCCGCCTCGATCGGGCCGTTCGCCACGCTGGGGGCGCTGCCCTACGCGGCGTGGGTCCTGGCCGCATTGGGCGCTGGGTTCACCGCCGTATGGCCAGTCAGGGCACTGGTCACCGCCGCCCTGGGCCTGAGCGCCGCCGTCGTGATCGCAGGCGGTCTCACCACCTACGTGGCGCCGCCGCTGCCGACCCTCATCCCGCAGTGCTTGCTGGGCGCGCTCGCGCTGGCGCTGCCGGCCGCCCGGCCTGCCTGGGCTCGCATAGCCCCCGCTTGCGCCGTGGCCGCCGCCGCCACGGCGACCTGGTTGCACCTGCTGCCGCAGCGGACCGGCTGGGAGGCGTTCGCGTCGCTGGGCCCCCTGCGGGCACTGGCCATCGTGCTGGTGGCCGGCACCGCGCTCGCCGGCCTGGCCTACCGGATCCGGCACGACTCGGCAGGCCTGTGGGCCGCGCTGATCCTCTTCCCCGCCGCCGCCGCACTCTACGGCCTGCCGCTGAGCTACCCCACCGGCGGCTACAGCCTTGCGCAGGTCCTGGGCAGAGCGGCCGCCATAACGGCCCTCGCCGCGGTGATCGGCTACCTCACCGCACTGACCTGCACCCGGCGCCGGGCGCCAGACACCTGCCCAGCCTGCGGCCACCCCTGGAACCCGTCCCGCTCCGCCCACCCAGCCGGTGAGGCAGAACGCTCACCCATGTAATACGGGCCCGGTACCCAAGGAGGCACTCAAACGCGTCGCCTCCGCCGTCGGTGAAGGCTCCATCGCGACCACCCAGATAACCGGTACCTGCAGGACCGAACAGGGAATCCGTAAACACAACCGCAATACCCAGCAACCGCCGCGGTCCGTCACGCTTGCGATGTCCGCGTCAAGGTCATGCGGGGGCCTTTGGGCTGGACAGGTTGCAGTAGACGTGACCTAATTTCGTTATCACGTTATGGAGCTCGCAGCGGAGGGGCCCCATGAACGGTTCGGAGGGGAACACGGCGCCCGGCGAGGGCCAGACCACGACGGTGGTGACGGCGCTGCTCCCGAGCGGTGCGCCGGTCCGGCTGGAGGTCGCCGCGCCGGAATCCCGTGACGGCATGACCAGCGTCGGGCTGCAGGACATCCACCTGGATAAGGCGCTAGACGTGGTGGGCGAGATCGGCTCGGTCGTGGTCAAGAAACTCAAGGCAGCTAAGCCCACGAAGGCGACGGTCGAGCTGAAGTTCGGGTTCGCGGTGGAAGCGGGCAAACTGACCGCCCTGTGGGTCGGTGGCAAGGGTGAGGCGTCGCTCACGGTGACTTTGGAATGGTCCGAGCACCCTGCCGCGCCCGGTGACGACGATGGCTGACCACCTCGAGGATCTTCTGCGGGATTGCACGGTGCGGGTCACCGGCGGGCCCACGAGCGGGGCTGGGTTCTTCGTGGCCCCCGGTATGGTCGTGACTTGCGCTCACGTGGCCGGATCTGGCATTGGCCTCCAGGTCTGCCGGGAACGCGACGACAGGCCGGCGCAGGTGGCCCAAGTGGCTCCACGCGTCACCCGGCTGGCGGATATGGGTCGTCCGATCCCGGCGCTGGACGAGGATTACCCCGACCTTGCCGTGCTGAACGTCTACGGTTTTGGCGACCATCCGTGTGTGGAGATCGACACGGAGTGGCCATCTCAGGGGGACACGTTCTTGGTCTTCGGCTATCCACGGGAAGGCGGCGCCATCAGACTGACTCCGGCTCGGCTGTCCTATCGGGGCACGAATGGCATGTCGCCAACTGTTTACCTGGACCTGGCTTCGGACACCGTCAAGCCGGGGATGAGCGGCGGCGCAGCCCTGAACCTGCGCACCGGCGCAGTGTCCGGGGTGGTGGTCGCCAGTAAGAACGCGGCCCACCCGGACGGTGCGCTGGCGGTGCCCTGGTCGGCCGTTGCCGCTGACCTCGCCGAGGTGCTGGCCGCTAACAGGGCCTTTCAGCGGGCGGATCCACGCTGGCAGGAGGCATATCGCGACAGCCGCGCCGCACGGCGACGGGAGGGCCCGGCCGCGCAACGGGATCGGCTCGGGTCGTACCTTGCTGCAGCCCGCGCCGCCGTGGCCCGGCATCCCTATACGATCAAGATCCCCGGCGCGCCTGCTCTCAGCACCGTGTACCTCCGTCAGCAACTGGGTTCCCAGGTTGACCAGGCCCTATCGGCTGCCGCTGGAGGATCGGTGCCCGGACAAGAGCCTGCTGGTGGCACCGGACACGAGCCGGCCGGCAGGCCGGGGCAGGGGCCGGGGACCAGCCCCGGCCAGGAGCCACCCGCGCGCCGCCAGGGCGCCTACACGGACTCGAATACAGGCATGATCGCCGATCGGATCAGAGACGCGCTGCAGCGGTTCGACATCGAGGATGTCCTGGCGCGCAACCGCGGAGCCCTGATAATTGGCGGCCCGGGATCCGGCAAGTCCAGCCTCATGCGGCACGTTATCGAGGCAGCCGCTGATAGCTGGCAGGGTGAAGACCGGGACGCCTTCGTCCCGGTGCTCGTCCACGCCTGGTCGCTGCTCACCTCGTTGCCGATGAACAAGGCGATCGCGGACGCACTGCGCCAGGATCTAGGCGCCCGCCTGGACGACATCGACCTCGACGGCCTGCTGGCCCACCCTCCCATGCCGGGCGTCGCCTGGCTGATCTTGCTGGACGGCCTTGATGAGATATTCGAGGCCGACCGGCGTCGGCAGGTGGTGGACATAGTCGGCCGATGGTGGAGGGATCCGAGATATCGATTCGTGATAGCAAGCCGACCGCTCCCGGACCGCGATCTCCACATGCTACGGGCAATAGGAATTCCCATTTTCGAGATTCAGGGGTTCAGTGACGATCAGCTACCACTCCTGGCGGTACGCTGGTTTCATGCACTTGGCGTTCCCGATGCCGAGCATGCCGCTGACCTCTTTATAGCCCAGGTCCGGCAGGCTCGGATAGCACAGCTTGCCCGGAACCCGTTGATCGCGACCATAAGCTGTGTGGTGTTCGCCGGCCACCCGGATCGCGGTCTTCCGTACAACCGGGCCGACTTGTACGAAGAGCTCATCTCCTTGTTTCTTGAGAAAATGTACGGTGCGGGGCATTTTCTCGGATCCATCAGGGAACGTGTCAGGCCTTATGGCCCCCAGGCCGTCATGGCGGCAGAAACATTGGCTGGTGAACTGCGCTCTCTCATGCAAGACCTGGCGATCTCGCGCTTTACCGGTCCAGGGCTGGACCTTCGCGCCCAGGCGGGGCAACTCGCCATCCGGTACCGGCCCTCGGGCGTGCCGCTGAACTCATGGAACGATCTCGTTGCCGAACTGCTCGTACAGAGCGGCCTCATCTCTATGCGAGCCGATGACCTGGCATTCACTCACGAGACGATCACCGAGTACCTCGCCGCCTGCGCCCGGACTACGCCACCTCGACCCGGCAGGGTCGGCGGCCGTGAACGGTGGCAACTCGTGACCCGCGCGGGCAGCAACGAGTCCTACCCCCTGTTTGTGGCCGCCCTATTGCGCCGTCGAGGCATAGATCTCACCCGTCGGCCCCCGGCGCTCCTCCAGATGCGCAAACTGCTGCACGCCCGGCTCGTCGCGGCACTGGTGCATGACGGCTGCGAACGCGAACTCCACCCGGACGTCGTGGCCGCGGCCACGGAGCGGCTGACTGCGATTGCCACAAGCAAAACCAGCGGCATACCGTTTGTACTGCGCCGGGGTATCTGGGGGCAGGACGACGACTGCGTGATAGCGGCCAAGGCTCTCACCCTCATAGATAAGGATCGCGGCCTTGAGCTGCTGTTCACCCTGGCCGCCGACCCGACAGTGCCGAGCTTCAGCATCTTCGACGTGCTTGCCGAAGTAATGGTAATGGAAGACGTGACCGAGATTGATTCAGCCCGCGGCCTCTCGGTCTTGTACCGGTACGCATCCGCCCCAAGCCCGGCTGGCGTAGAGCGCGAGGAGGCCAGCTTCAACCGCGTGATGATAGCCGATCTGATACTGGACCGCGACGCGGAACGGGGGAAAGAATTGCTCACGACGCTGGCCCAGGATCCCTCGATGGACCTGACGGACCGCGTGGACTGCGTCGAGCGGCTTGTCGATATCGATAGGCGGGCCGCCATAGTGGCACTGGTCAGCATCATCACCAGTAGCCGCCTGCCAGACGCGCTGAAGACCTACAGCTATCTGCGCGGCCTGGACCGGCCCGCGGCTGTGGCGGCACTGGCACATGTGGCAACCGACCCCGCGCGCAGCGGGTATTCCCGCGCCATGGCCAGCATGGTTCTTTACCGTGAAGCGCGGCCGGAAGGCCTGCGCGCCTTCCGCGCACTGTCCCGCGATCGGGACGCCCCCGGTTTCTACCGGGTCTATCAATTCCCTGGGTTCGGCGACCACGAGGAGCGCAAAAACAGGCTTCTGGCGCTTTCCAGCGATACCACGGTGTCAGCGGCCTGGCGGGCCTTCGCCGCCGAAGAGCTTTCGGGGCATGACCGCAAGACCGGGATCGACGCGCTCCGTGCTATACAGCAGGATGTCTCGGTCGGCAGGCGGAAGCGCAAGGAACTGGGGATGCGGGCATTCGTTCTCGAGCGGTTTCCAGCTCCTCCCGGGCTGCTGGCCGGAGCATGGGAACCGATCGCGAGGTTGATGCACGCGGAGAATCTTGCACCTGACGCTGGTAGCATCCCCCAGCCGGTGGATCGATATCTGCTGCCGCATGAGCGGTGCATAGGCATACGCCGCACTCATCCGGCCCCACTGCTCGCATCGCTGAGCTTTGCCCTCTGCGGGCTGGTCGCTGCCATAGTGCTGAGCGCTCTTTTCCCGCAAGCGCGAGCCTTGGCGGCCATCTGGGCGGTCTGGGGCCTGGTCCTGCTCAACCTTGTCTGGCGGACAGCCGCGTGGTCGATGGAGTACCTTGTCCTCACGGACACGCGGCTCATGTACACGAGCGGGCTGCTAATTCGCAGGGTTAGTATGATGCCGCTCGGGGCAATAGCAGACATGCAATTCGAGCGCCCCCTCTTCGGCCTGATGTTCAACTATGGCACCTTCAGCATGGCCTCGGCTGGCCGGACAACAGGGATGCGGCTCAAATATATGCCGCATCCCGGGCACCTTTATCAGGACATCTTGTCGCTGTTCCTGACCAGGGACGCGTGACTCCTCCCGGTCATCACGGCATTCATCAGACTCCGTCACGCCGGGCTGGGCGCGCTGGCAATGCCGAAGACCCGTTCGGCGTTGCCGTGCAGGAACGCCTCTCGCGTCTGGTCGTCGAGCTGGAGGCTGGCGAGGTCTTGGAGGCAGTCGGCCGCTGGCCAGGCCGGGTGGTTGGACCCGAACAGCACCTTGTGCCGGCCGTGGCCGCGGAGGTAGTCGACCAGTTCGCGGGGGTAGCGGCTGGCCTTGTAGGCGGAGGTGTCGATATAGACGTTCGGGTACTTGGTGGCGAGCGAGACCATCTCCGCGGTCCACGGGTAGCCGATGTGGCCGCCCACGATGACCAGCTCGGGGAACTCCAGCGCGACGGTGTCCAGGTATGGAATCGGCCGGCCCGGCTCGGAGGGGCACAGCGGACCGGTGTGCCCGACCTGCAGGCAGAAGGGGATGCCCAGTTCCACACACTCGGCGTACAACGGGTAGTAGCGGCGGTCGCTGGGCGGCAGGTCCCACAGCCACGGCAGCACCCGCAGCGCCCGGAAGCCCAGGTCACGCACGCAGCGGCGCAACTCCCGGACTGCGGCCATGGGATTGGCCAGGTCCACCGCGGCGACGCCGGTGAACCGGTCAGGGTAGCGACGGCAGGCCGCGGCGACATCGTCGTTGGCGATGAGCGGCCCGCGCGGGCCCCACCAGGCGCACAGCATCCCGACCTGCACACCCGCCGCGTCCATCGCCGCCACGGTCGCCGACACCGGAACGTCCTCCCCGGCGAGCTGCCCGCGGGCCCAGCGGCGCAGCGAGTCGAACATCGGGTCGGCGAGGAACGCCGCCGACGGGTGCTGCATCCACGCGTCGATAATCACCGTTCCAGACCTCCCATTACCCATCCCGGATCAGGCCAGCCCAGGAAACCACGGCAGGCACCAAGGATCCTCAGCATTCGATCACAGGCCTCCACCGAGAGCGCTTACCATGTGCATGATCGTCACCATCTGCGGAGCGCCCTTGACGGCGAAGTCCGGCCCGTCATAGCCCCACCAGTCCCAGCAGCCTTCCGGGTTGAAGAGGGTGATGCTGGCGATGGCCTGCGGGTAGAGGATCACCAGGTTGTTGGTGTCGGCGTAGGTATCCAGGTTGGCAAGCTCGGGGAACTCGTCACCGAGCAGGTACTGGCCGCTGAGGCAGCCGTGCAGGGCAACCACGAGCTTGCACGGGTTCCCGCTCGCGCAGGCTGGCGGCGTGTACAGCAAGCCCGTGCCATCCATGCTCAGTGCGGGCGCGTCCCCGCCCGGCGCGTAAGGATCCTGGCTGAAGGATGACAGAGTGCCTTGCGGGCCGCCGGTGCCGGGCGGCCTTATGCTGCCCAGCCAGTGCGTCAGCATGGCGCCCTCGGGGTCGTCGCCGCAGTTGACCAGGAACGGCGGGCTGGTGAGCGGACATGGCAGCACGCCGTCCGGTGCCGGCCAGCCGTGGCCGGCCGGGTCACTGCTGTGGTACTCGACGCTGGCGCCGAAGTGCTGGTAGAAGTCCACGCCAGAGTTGGCGACCAGGTCGTTAACGACCGGGTCGAGCGTGCCGTGGTACACGTACACCGGCTTGCCGGCCAGGTGAGAGACCGGGTCGATCAGCCTCTCGGTTGACCAGGTGGCCGCCTGCTGCTCAAGCGCTGGGAGACTTGCCCCGATGTTGCACGTGGCGAAGCCGATCACGTTGCCCTGACCGCAGTCATACGGGCCCGCGGCGATGATGCCGACGCCGTCAACGGTGGCGGAGTAAGCCACCTGCAACTGGGTCGCCATGAACCCGCCAGACGACACGCCGGTCACATAGACGGCGGTGATATCTAACTTCGGCAGCCCGGCCTGGGCCCGGGCGGGCACGGAGCCGACCGTGACCGTCGCGGCGACCACCGCCATGGCAAGAGTGCCTGACGCGAGCATGCCCCTGATGCGAGATCGCATAGCTGCCTCCTTCCGGCATGACCATTGGGCCGAACATCGGCCACCGCCAGGGCCGACACGACGAGCCCACCAATCGATCGTTTGGCTCGCATGTATTATCGTCTGCCTGCTGAGATATGATGTCAACCAATCGTTTGATCGGCGTTTACGGGAACAAGATGACGACGCAACACGAGCGACTGACCGACAACCCGGCCGTGGCCATCGTCTGGCAGCCGCGACGGCTCGCTGCCGTGGCCGCGGAACTGCCAGGAGGCACGACGCCACCAGGCACTCGCGGGCGCATCTTGCACGCGGCGCTCGGCCTCTTCTCCGAATACGGGTTCCACGGCACCTCGATCCGGCAGATCGCCAGCAAGGTGGGCATCAATCCGGCGACCCTCTACGCCCACTACCCGTCGAAGGAGCAGATCCTGGCTGAGCTGGTCCTGCTCGGGCATCAGGAGCTCTACGACCGGCTGCGCGGTGCCCTGGCGGCCGCAGACAAGGCACCAGCAGCGCGGCTTGCGGCGCTCGTGCGCGAGCACGCCGTGATCCACGCCGACTATCCCCTACTGGCAGTCGTGGCAAATACGGAGCTGCACGTGCTGTCCGCCGGGCATGCCGCGACCGCCCTGACGCTGCGGGCGCGCTGCCGGGAGTTCCTCGTCGGGGTGCTCGCCGACGGTGCCAGCAGCGGCGAGTTCCAGCTGGTTGACCCGACGCTGACAGCAGTCGCCATCAGCGGGCTCGGCATGCAGGTCGCACACTGGTTCGCCCCCGGCATGGGCTACACGCGTGAACAGGTCGCCGATGCTTACGTGCACCTGGCGCTGCGGATGGTTGGATACACCACCCCGACCACGGAGGCCTGACAACGTGGACTTGCCAACGAATGACTACGACGTCGATGCCGAGGGCGGAACCCTGCGCGTCATTGCCTTCGGAGCCGGACCCCTGCCAGTGCTAGCGGTACACGGGATCACCGCCAGCGCGATGTGCTGGCAGGCCGTCGCAAGGGCATTGCCGCCCGACTGCACCCTGTACGCGGTTGACCTGCGGGGTCGCGGGCACAGTGCGGCGCTGCCCGGCCCGTTCGGATTCGACGCGCACGCCGCCGACCTCCGCCAGACCGTGGCCGCGCTAGGCCTGGAGTGCCCGGCGCTGATCGGGCATTCGCTGGGCGCCTACGTCGCGCTGCTCGCCGCCGACGCGCACCCCGGCATCTTCGGCTCGCTCGTGCTCGTCGACGGCGGGCTGCCGCTGCCCGTCCCGGCCGATGCAGACCTGGATGCGCTGATGATGGCCTCGCTTGGCCCTGCGCTGCGGCGGCTTGCCGAGACCTACCCGACCGCCGATGCGTACCTCGACTTCTGGCGGGCCCACCCTGCGCTGACGCACTGGACCAGCGACGTCGAGGACTATGTGCGCTACGACCTCACCGGCGAGCCCGGTGCACTGCGATCCCGCGCTAACCCCGACGCGGTGCGTGCAGACAGCCGGGAGCTGCTGACCGGCACCGAGCGGATCTCGGCTGCCCTGTACCGGCTCAGCCGCCCCACCCCGGTCCTGCGTGCGCCCGCCGGGATGTTCGGCCACCCCCCCGGCCTGCTGCCCGACGAACTGGTCAGCCACTGGCAGCGGCAGGTGCTGCAACTGCAGGTGACAACGCTCCCGGAGACAAACCACTACAGCATCCTGTTCTCCCCGCGCACTGCCGACATCGCCGCCCAGCTGTACTGTGCGGCTGGTTGGGGGAATCGTCTCGGGCATGATGAGCAGTGACTCAGGAGGGAGTGTCCGATGATCGGCACGTTGCGCTCGGTGGTGCTCGACGCACCCGATGCCCGGCGGCTCGCCGCGTTCTACACCGCCCTCGGCGGGTGGACCGAGCAGTACGCCGACGACGACTGGATCACGATGGAGACCGGGGACGGGTGGCGCATCGCCGCCCAGCGCAGCCCCGACCACGTACCGCCGCGCTGGCCCGATCCGGCATACCCGCAGCAGGCGCACCTCGACCTGCGCGTGCCGGACCTCGACGCCGGCTCGGCGAAGGCGGTCGGACTGGGCGCCGAACTGCTGCGCAAGAACGAGAACTGGTACACGCTGGCCGACCCGGCCGGGCACCCGTTCGACCTGTGCCTGTTCCCGGCGAAGCAGGAGACCACGCTCATGGGCGTGATGCTCGACTGCCCGGACGCCAAGGAGCTGAGCACCTTCTACGCGGGACTCCTCGGCAAGCCCGTCACGTACGAGGGCGAGGGCGTGGCGATGATCGGCGAGGACGGGGCGCAGCCGGTGCTGTTCCAGCAGGTCACGGAGTACCACGCGCCGCGGTGGCCCGACCCCGCGTATCCGCAGCAGTTCCATCTCGACGTCACGGTCGACGACGTTGACGTGGCCGAGGCGGCGGTGCTGAAGCTCGGCGCCACCTCGCTGTCGTTCAGCGGGGTGAACTGGCGGGTCTACGCCGACCCGGCCGGCAAGCCATTCTGCCTCTGCTGGGACTAGTTGGCTGGGCCATAGGCGGAAGATTCCGGTGCCGCTGCCCCCGGGCGGGGCAGCGGCACCGGCCCCGCCCGGCGTCGGACCGGGTTGATACGATCGGCGGGTCCGGGAGGTGGGGCCCCGGAGAGCCCCGCCCGTCACGCGGTGCAGGAGAAGACAATGTCGTCTCAGCTGAATCCTTACCTCAACTTCAACGGCAACGCCCGCCAGGCGCTGGAGTTCTACCGGAGCGTGTTTGGCGGCACCCTCAACATCAGCACCTTCGCTGACTTCGGCGGCGAAGACGCGCCTGACGCTGACAAGGTCATGCATGGCCAGCTTGAGACCGACGCTGGCTATACAGTCATGGCCGCCGACCACACCAGCAGCATGGGGGAATACCATCCACCGTCTGGCTTCGGGGTCAGCCTGAGCGGCGACGACGGGGATGCCCTGCGCGACTACTGGGAGAAGCTGTCCGCTGGCGGGAACACCACGATGCCGCTGCAGAAGCAGGCCTGGGGCGACGAGTTCGGCATGATCGTCGACAAGTTCGGCATCACCTGGCTCGTCAACATCAGCCAGCCACAGGTGTAGGGGCCCGTCCAGCGCCCTCATCTAACACTACGGCCAGTGAAATAGCCGCCGGTCTGGCTCGGCACCAGTAGGCGGGAGGGCTTCACTTGGATAGGCGCAGATATGGCTGTTCTGCGCCCGGCTCG
Organism: Streptosporangiaceae bacterium; assembly: GCA_035946955.1. Classification (GTDB taxonomy): domain Bacteria; phylum Actinomycetota; class Actinomycetes; order Streptosporangiales; family Streptosporangiaceae; genus DASYYE01. Next base: position 27,040 of record DASYYE010000562.1, read on the forward strand.
GCCACGCCCGGGAACCGCCCGCAGAGCTGACAGGGAGTGGTCAACCACAAATGCGCCTAGACCGCATGGGGTTATGGGGGGTTCGGCGCGCGGAGATCGCATTATTGCCCGGAATGAACTTGCCTCCTCTTATATGAGCTCCTCCATTAACGGAATGCCCGGTTCCCGATAGCAATACCAGAAGCTTAAATCGCTCACCGGCGTTGAGGGTGACCGGGGGAACAAAGAGCTTATCTTCATCGAAGGTCACGCCCACGTTAGCTGTACTAGCGGCCTGGCCCGGTCGAAGGGTGTCGGCGAGTTCAGGAGGACTCATCTCGAACACCTCGAAGCCCTTGACCTTCCGGCCATCGAAGGCGAACCTCATCGGGGCGGCGAAGTCTTTCTCCGTGACATTGACACGGCCGGAGTTGGCTACACTGATGAGAACCAGGCTCGCATCCGGGATGCGCTGGCCGTCCTCCCCGCCGCGGATCACAAAATCACCAAGGTTCCGCATATCCCACGTCGCACCGATCGGCGCGTTCATATGTACTCGGTAACTAAGCCGACAGTGCTGGCGCCTGTGGTCGAACAGCCACAAGACGACCGTCGCAACCGCACCGGCAGCGGCGATTGCCGCCTCCTGGTGACCGGAGATCCAATGCCAAAGACCGTAGGACCACGACACGCCGCCACACTCCTTGTTGAATGAGAGGCATTCCCGGTTATGGAACAGAAGGAGGCAAGCGTTTCTCAGCGCCGGAGTGACTGGAGCCAGCCCACTAGCCGCGCCAGCATCGCGAGGAACACGGCAGTGAACACCATTGCGACGCCGACCCCGACCGCAAGCCCGGACACGGCCAGCCAGGGCAGCCGATTGCCTGTCAGCATGGACACGATGGAGGATGCCAGGCCGGGAATCAGCGCGATAGCCATACCGGTGTAGAGAAGGTACCGGACCACGCGGGGGGCCTTGCTCATATCCGCGATCTGAATGCCCCCGGAGTAGACCGGGCCGATGAGAGTCCGGCGGCGGGCTGCTTGTGGCTGCGCCGAAGCGGGTGACGGGAGTTGTTCGGCAGCCGGATGGACGGGATGGGCCGGGTACCTGGTGTCAAGTCCCAGTTCGGTCAGCCGGGCGGCTGCCCGGTCCACCCCGCCGGGCGCAGCAACAGCTGCCTCGGCCAGATCCCACAGTTCGTCGTCGGTCAGGCCGGCACAGGACAGGACACTGAGCCGGGGGCCGTTCCACGATAGCTGCCAGTGCCCGGCCCCCTGACGGACGAGCGCGCCACCGATCAGCGCGTGCAGGCGGAGGCTTGCCCAGCTCGCCGGGTCTGGCTCCAATACCATTCCGGCGGCCGCCATCCGCTCGAGCAGGCCGAGGCCCACCTGTGGCGTCACTGCCGCCAGCACAGACCCCAGGGCCGGTGATCCGGTATCCGCGCTGACCCACCGCACGGCGTCAGCCCACTGCACCGCGCTGATGAGCTGGTCTGCCAGCAGGCCCGCGAGCACGGCCGACGTCTGGTCTTTCCATTCCGGCGTGGGCAGCAGGACCGGCGGCTGGCCCCGGCCCGGCAGCGCCACCTCCCGCACCGCCGCGATCAGGGGCGCATCAGAGTCAGCCAGCAGCGCGGTCGCGGGCCGCGGATCGGCTGGCAGGGCCGTGGCGGGAAGCTTCCCGATCTCTCTCAGCCGGATGCCAAGGCTCGGGTGGGTGTCGCCGTCGTCGGCGGGCACGGTGGACCGTGCGAGGGCCTCCACCCAGGCGTCCAGCTCCGCGCGGAAGGCGCTGTCGGTGAGCATCTCTGAGAAGGCGCCGAACAGATCCGAGGGCGCGTAGCCTGCCGCCATGGCCGGGCCCACCAGCCGGGCCGTGAACAGCCCCCACGCCAGGTCTAGCCTGGTCTTCGCCCGCAGTGCCCGGTCCATGGGCTGCTTCCCGGCGAGGCGGACCGCCTCGGCGTCAGCTTCCAGCTCGTGCGCGCGAAGGGCCGCGAACGAGGCTCGCCTGTACAGGTGCTTGTAACCAAGGAACGCACCCCGAAGCAGAAGGCGCCCGAACACCCAGTTCAGCACGTACATGGCCAGGATGGTGTTGCCGCTGTTCTGGTCCCGGAGGGCGGCCTGGATCAGGCGGGTGACGAGTGCCCGGACGAACCGGTTCTTGATGCGGTGGACGGCGATACCGGGAACCTCGGAGAGCCGTTCAACCGCCGCGGTCAGCGAGATCCAGCCGCGCATGGCGATCGGCTTCAGCCGGGTGTGGTGATGGGCGTAATGCGCCAGCTCATGGGCGAGCACGGCGCGCAGCTCACCCGCTGACAGCTCGGCCAGCAGGGGTACTCCTACATGCAGGTGCCGCTTCCCGCCGACGAGGCCGAGGAACCAGGCCTCCTCGCAGACCTCGGCGGCCGGGTGCGCGGTGAAGCGAAGCTCAGCGGGTGGGCGGGTGCCGATCGCCGTGGCCAGCTCGGTCACGGTGGCCCACAGCAGCGGAGCCTGGCTGGGCGAGACCGCGACGGAGTCGGCTGGTGCCCGGTACCCCATCCGCAGGCCGTCGAGCACCGCGCCGATCCCAGCCAGAATCGAGGGCAGGAGGAGGATCGGGAAAACGATGAACGGCGGGCCGCCGGCCGGCCACAGGCCCTCGGTCAGCAGCACCAGCGGGCCGATGATCATCGACAGCGCGAGGATGTAGAAACCACCGAGCAGCGAAACCGCAGTCAGCGCGCGCCACCCGGTCACTTGGTGTCCGCCCAGCTAGGCACCTGGATCGCCCGCTCCAAGGCGAACTCAGCACCGAGCAGGAGCGCGGTTACCTGGTCACCCCCGAAAGCGGACGCGGAGCCGAAGCCGCTCGTGGCCGAGAGCTCGGCGAAGGCCGCGAGCGGCGCCTCCAGTCCCAGTGCCCGTTTCAGGTCGCGGCGCGCCCGGCGGATGTTAGAGCCGACCACACTCTGCTTAATGCCGAGCTGTTCGGCGATCTCCTCGTGCGACAGCCCCTGGCAGGACATGATCAGGCAGCCCCGCTCCTCCCGTGGGAGCTCGTTAAGCAGCCGCATCACCTCGCGGACCATGATGATCTGGTCAAGGGAGTGCTGCCGAGGTGTCATGATCCGGTCCGCAAGCCGCCGCCGTTTGTCATTCGTACCCATGATCCGCCAGATCCGCTGCACCATGACCCGGTGCACCCAGCCTTCCGGGCACTCGTAACCCCGCACCCTTTCCCAGGCCCGGAACAGCTCTAGGTAGGCTTCGTTCACGGCGTCTTGGGCATCTTGCTCATGGCCGCAGAGCATGATCGCCCGCGCGAGCATTCCGCTGGCGGTTCGCTGGTAGAAACTATTGAAGTCCTCGCCGTCCATCCCACCCTCTCCCTCACCGACGTTAGCGCGTCCACTGGCGCACTGCTGAATCCACGTCTCTAGACAGCAGAATGCCGCCCTCCCGTGCCTCATCCCGGCCAGAAATTTTTGCCCCTGCCGTGGCCGGCGCCAGATGGTTATCCTCATGCCGTGAATGGCGACACGATCCGTGACACCCGGTTTCGCCTCTGGTCCGGCGGTTACGAAGTCAACGAGGTACGGGATCTGCTCAACCGCGTCGCAGCGGAGATCGACGCCGGGCGCGCAGCCGGACCCTTGATCCAGAGCGCGACATTCCGGCGGAACTGGGCGCTCAGCCGCGGCTGGGGCTATGACGTCGACGGCGTCGACTGGTTCCTTGGCCAGCTCCTAGCCTGCCCGGGCGATTACGAGCTGAGCGGACAAAGCGAGGATCCGTGGCGTGGGCACGGAGTCTCCTCTGAGCGCGTCGATGACGGCTTCAGCTCACGCGGCAGCGCCGACCGGGCACTGGCTTTCCTTCACCGCTTCTTGCTCGGGGGACCCTTCCCCGCGCAATGCCGGGATGCCTGGCGTGACCTGCCCCAGCTGCCCGGCACGCGCCTGTGGTGGGGGCGAACCGGGGTGGGCCGCTATGAGCTGCGCACCGCACGGCAGCAGACACTGGCCTGCCTTCCACGCCCGCGCACGCAAGGGCGCGGACGGGCCAGCCATCTGCCCTTCGGCGTTTGGGACGACGGCCCGCCCATGAGCGTCAGCGCCGCCGGTAAGAGCTACACGCTCAAGAGCGCCGACCACGAGGACGAACGGCCGCCGCTCGTGGCCGAGATCGCGACCCGCAGCCTCAGGGACTGCCTCGGGCACTTCGCGAGAAACGGGCCAGCACTGCCGACGCTGCGGGGAATGGGCTTCCCGGCAGTCCGGGAACTCGCTGATGACACCGGATTGGCCGTTCTGTACACCAGCGGAGACAACTTCTTCGGCAGGGCCTACGCCCGCATCTCGTTCCAGGGCGGGCGCTGGCTCCGCTTCCTCGTCCGGGGAACCCGCCTGTCAAACGCGATCATGACCGCAATAGATCAGGACGGACAGCGGGTTGCCCGGTACCGCGCCGTCGGCGGCATCCACAAGCGCCGGAGACAATCAGTAGAAATCACAGTAAAACCCAACTGGACCCTTTCAGCGGAACGGATACTCGCGATCACGATGTCAGCGCCATGGCTAAGCTCGTACTTCGATCAGCCGGATCCTGACAAGAGAACCTGGGATCCGGCCCACATTTCGTGACGGTAATTGGCCCCGCTGTGACGCTCTGCTGGGCGGGGTTGGCCGAAGTGGGTGGTCTGGGCCATGGTGCGGGGCGTTACTGGGCTTGGCGCAGCCCTTGTTCGGCGTATTCGGTCAAGAGGTCACTCAGCGAGATGTCACGGCGCCCGGCCTCGGCCGCTAGCCGTTCGGCCAGGTCACTCGCAAAGACAATGGTGCGGTGCACGGTGTCGTCGCGCTCCCAGCCCTGGTCACTCAGTTCGGGCACGTTCCCTCCTCTGTGGTACCGGCGCTGAAGCGTCTTTGACCGCGACGTAGCGGCGGAGGATGCGGTCGCTCAGCAGGCCGAGGCAGCTGAGGTTCGGAAAACCTGGCCCCTGCGCGAGCCCTGCCATGACCGGCAGGTGCAGCGGCGGCGCCAGGCCGGACACGGACAGGTCGAGGTCGATCACGCGCTCCAGCTCGCCGCCGCCCAGTGCGTCGCGGTACCGGGCGCCTGCGCCGGCACCCAGGAGGGCTTCGAACCAGCGCCCGTCGAAGCCGATGGCAACGACCACGGCGTCATACGCGACGCGCTCGCGCTCACCGCCATATTGGATAGTCACAATCACATCGTGCTCGCGCGCCTGGATCCCGGCCGCCCGCCCAGCGAGAGTGCGGAAGCCCCGCGCCTGGTTGAGCACCGCCTCAGCCTGCAGCGAGAAGACGCCACGATCAGTGCGCCCAAGGAACTCACGCCGGTGCGCCTCGGCCAGGCGTGGCCAGTCTCCAGGGTCGGAGTAGAACCGGTTCTCGTCGTAGCTCTCACCGCGCGAGTACAGGACGCCACGAGCGCTCAGCACGTCGATCGTGGAGTGCTTGTGGCAGCGCTTCATCAGATCGATGACCACCGACGCGGCAGTCTCGCCACTGCCGATGACGCAGACATTCTGCGCGTGCCCATGGTTGAGCTCGTGCGCCGCCAGCCAGTAGGTCCGCCCGTCCAGGATCCGGGGGTGATCACGAGGCTGGCCGGGGACCGTGATGACCGGCCCGGCACCGGTGATGACCAAGCCATCGGCAGCTATCGCGGTGCCTGCCGCGAGCCTGACCTCCCAGCGGCCACCATCGGCGACCTCCAGGCCGGTCACGTCACCGCGGAGGATTTCCGCCTCCGCCGCTTCGGCGACTTCGCGGAGGTACATGCTCCACTGGCGATGCGTAGGCCTCGTCCGGCCGCGATCGACCCAGTCGCTGTAGACGCCGTGCCTGATCAGGTGACGCTGCCAGCTGTACCCCGCCATCGCCGCAACCACATCAGCTGACGCATCGCCCCAGCTCGCAGCATACGGATAGCCGACATCTTTCTCCGGCGGCGTCCCTAGCGACAACAGGCCGCTGGTGTATCCCTGGCGCCCGCTCCAATTCCCAGCGACATCGCCACGGTCGACCAGCACGACGTCCGGCGCCGGCAAGCCGGCAGCGGCCAGCGCACGGGCCTTTGCGGCGATGGCGATACCCTTCGGGCCAGCGCCCACCACAGCAAGTGTTGACACCTCGCGAGAATAACCAGGCAACACCGGCAAGGCTGCCGCGCCCGGCAGTTCGCCGGGCCATGCGCAGGTGGTCCGCCTGGCCCGGCGTGCCTGTGTACTGGCTGGTTACCGCTACCCGTGGTGGTGGCCGTGTCCGAATGCGACCGCGGTCTTACCTGGCGGCCGAGCTTGAGCCGTCCGCCGACATCATGGATCGCAAAGCGGGGCGGGTCCGGGCAGGGAATGTCAGCGAGGTGACAGGATGAGTGCCGCTGGTTCTGCGCTGGCAAATGACGGCCCCGAAAGGAGCGCAGTGTGGCCGGACAAAACTATGACCTGGTGATTGTCGGTGCTGGCAGCGGCAACATGTTGCCTGCACCGGAGTTCGCAGACTGGCGGATCGCGGTGGCCGAAAGGGACCGGTTCGGTGGCACCTGCCTGAACCGGGGGTGCATCCCGTCGAAGATGCTGGTGTACACCGCGGATGTCGCCCAGGTAGTGCGCCACGCGGGGCAGTTCGGGATCGGCGCCAAGTGGACGGGCGCGGACTGGCCGGGGATCCGCGACCGGGTGTTCGGCCGTATCGACCCGCTGCATGACAAGGCCATAGCCCACCGCCGCGTGGGCGGCATCGACGTGTTCACCGGTGAGGCACGGTTTGTGGCGCCGAAGGTGGTGCAAGTCGGCGATGACGAACTCCACGCCGACCGGTTCGTCCTGGCCGCGGGCTCACGCCCGGACGTTCCGCCTATCGATGGCCTGGCCGGGGTGCCCTACCTGACCTCAGACACCGTGATGCGGCTCGACAAACTGCCCAAGTCGATGGTCGTGCTGGGTGGTGGGTACATCGCGGCAGAGATGGGCCACATCTTCGGCTCGCTCGGCACCAAGGTCACCATCGTCGTGCGCGGTCAGCATCTGCTGTCCCGGCACGACAAGGACATCCGGGCGCGGTTCACCGAGCTGTACCGCAAGCGTTTTGACGTGCGGCTAGATGCTGTGACCGAGCGGGTGGCCGCGACTCGCAAAGGGATCAGGCTGGATCTGACGACCCCCGAGGGCGCCCAGACCGCCGAGGGAGAGGTGCTGCTGGTGGCGGCCGGCCGGGTACCCAACAGCGACCGGCTCAACGTCGCGGCAGCGGGAATCGAGACCGACGCCCACGGGCATGTCCGCACCGATGACACCTACGCCACCAACGTGCCGGGGATCTGGGCACTCGGCGACCTGGCCAACCACTTCCAGCTCAAGCACATGGCCAACGCGGAATCCCGGCTGGTCGGCTACAACATGCTGCACCCCGGCCAGCCGAAGCGGGCCCACTTCACCGTCGTCCCGTCGGCGGTCTTCGCCGATCCGCAGATCGCCTCCGTAGGAGCCACAGAGCAGGAACTGCGGGCCAAGGGCCGGGCTTACGTCGCCGCGACCCGTCCCTACAGCCATGCGGCCTACGGCTGGGCGCTTGAAGACACAACCAGCTTCGTCAAGATCCTCGCCGACCCCGAGAGCAGGCTGCTGCTGGGCGCCCACATCATCGGCCCGCAGGCCTCAACCCTGATCCAGCCGCTGATCCAGGCCATGTGCCTAGGCAACACCGCCGACCAGCTCGCCTCCGGCGTCTTGTACATCCACCCCGCCCTCACCGAAGTGGTCGAGCAGGCCCTGCTCGAACTGTGAACCCAGCGCCCCGCCGCCGTGCGTTCAGCTGCGGGCTATCACCAGCGTGAACTCGCGCCTGCCGATGGTGTAGCTCCCGTCGGCCTGACAGGAACCGGCCGCACTGCACGACACACCGCTCAGGCCGCTGCCGGTGGCACCGGCGGGGTTGGGGGTGGTCTGGAGCGTCCAGGCGGCCCCGTTCCACGCCTCCGCGAGCGTCACGCCTTTTTCTGCGCTGTTGGTGTAGGAGCCGACGGCTTCGCACGCATTGGCAGCGGTGCACGACACCCCGGACAGGCGGCTGCCGGTAGCCCCGGCCGGGTTGGGGGTGGTCTGGAGGGACCAGGCAGTGCCGTTCCACGCCTCCGCGAGCGTCCCGAAGCTGGAGTAGCCGACGGCTTCGCACGCATTGGCAGCGGTGCACGACACCCCCAGCAGGGCGCTGTAGATCTCGGTGGGAGGGTTGGGAGTGGTCTGGTGCTTCCAGACGGTGCCGTTCCACGTCTCCGCAAGCGTCACGTCATTGAATGAGCTGGAACTGCTGGGGTAGGCGCCGACGGCTTCGCAGGCGTTGGCAGCGGCGCAGGAAACGGCTGTGACCATCCCGTTGCGGACCAACGGGTTCGGCGACTTCACGATCCCCCACCCACTGGCCGCGGCGTCCCCGACCGCGCGCGGGCCCCTGCTGCCGGGCTTTGACATGGCTGCTGCGGTCCCAGCGGTAGCCAGGACCAGCGCAGCACTCGCGCCGATCACGATCGTGCACAGCGGTACTCTCACTAAGATTCGTCCCCTTTGGCCGCATTTCCTCAGTGAGTCAATCCTGCGCCGGGGCGGACCGCCGTAAATCGAGCAGATGGTCAAGGGTGGGTGATCGCTAGTGTGGCCCGGGTCATCGGTATGTGTCGGGCTGCGACGAATTTGACAAAGGAACCCACGCGGCGGCCCTCATCGGGCTACTACGGGCGGCGCAAGCCAGCCCGGTCGCAACCAAGCATGCGGGCCGCCGCCCCTCGTCGAATCCGCCACTCCGTCCGTGCGCAGCTAAGCCGCCAACGCTGGCTTTGGACTCCGTGACAGCGCATACACGCCGAGGATCTCCCGGCTTCACTCAGTTCCGAGCCCGGCGCGCAGGAAGGCGGTGGCCTGGTCGATCGCGGCGCGTGCGGCGCGGGTCTCGCTCAGTGCGTCGAGCAGCATGAAGTCGTGGATCATTCCGTCGAACCGGACGGTCGTCACCGGGACTCCGGCTGAACGGAGCTTGGCGGCATAGGCCTCTCCCTCGTCGCGCAGCACGTCGGCCTCGTCTACGCATAGGTAGGTGGGCGGCAGCCCGGTGACCTGCTCGGTGCTGGCCTGGTTCGGCGAGGCCGTGATCTCAGCGCGCTGCGCGGGGTCGGTGGTGTAGGCGTCCCAGAACCATTCCATCTCCTTGCGGCTGAGGTAGTAGCCGGTCGCGAACTGCTCGTAGGAGGCGGTGTTCATCGCTGCGTCGGTCACCGGGTAGTACATCGACAGCTGCACGAAGGTGACGTCGCCCCGCTCTTTGGCCATCAGTGCGAGCGCAGCAGCCATGTTGCCGCCCACCGATTCGCCGGCCACTGCCATGCGGGTGGCGTCCAGGCCCTTGGATGCCCCATTGCGGGTGATCCACTGGGCGGTGGCGTATCCCTGCTCGATCGCGACCGGATAGCGGGCTTCGGGTGAGTTGGGGTATTCCACGAACGCGAGCGCCGCGCGGGCACCGACGGCGAGCTCGCGCACGAGCCGGTCGTGGGTGGCGGCGTTGCCGAGGATCCAGCCCCCGCCGTGCATGTACACGATGACCGGCAGCATGCCGGTGGCGCCCCGCGGCTTGATGATGCGCACCCGGGCATCGCCCGCTGGGGAGGGGACCGTGATCCACTCCTCATCAACGGCGGGCTTGCTGATGGGGCCGGACTGCGCTTCTTCGAGGACTTTCCGGGCGTCGGCTGGCGACATCTCATACAGGAACGGCCGTTTCGAGAACTTGTCAGCAACCTGCTGCGCCGCAGGCTCCAGGACGATTGGTTTGGCGGTGGTCATGACCGTGCTCCTCACACAGGAAAACTACAGACATGGAACTGAGCCATATGTCTAACACGCGCCACCCCCCGCACCATATACTGACCCCACGCTTGCCTGATTCGCCCCTTACCAGCGGAAACATCGGTTAGATAATATTAATATGCAATACCCTTCTTCGCATATGTCAGCCATGTCCCTCGACGGCGAGGTGACGAAGCGCACCATACCCTTGCAAGAGCGTGGACATTCTTACCCGTAATGGTCCGAGCCGGTGCCCGAGACAGTCGTCTCTCGGGCACCGGCTCGGGCACCGGCGATCACATTGTGCGCTGCCTGATCGCCGCCGCCAGGTTGTTGAGTTCGTTGCCGCGATGGGCGCGGTACCCCTGAGTCCAGCTTTCGTCGTGGAGGGGATCGATCGTCATGACCACACTCGTGCGGTTACCGGCGGGCACGATGTCGATGGTCGTCAGGTGCTCATACGGCTCGTGGCCGGGCACGAAGTCGATCACTGACAGGTAGGCGAGACGGTTTGGCGGTGCGACCTCGGTGAACGTCTTACGCAACTCGACCGAGAGCGGATTGCCGGTGTCCCGCATGACAGCGACCTGTTCCGGCGCGGTCGCGGTCATGGCGTACCGCAGCTGACCGCCGGGCTTGAGTCCGACTTCGCTCACCCGGGTTTCGAAGCCGTCGGGGGCCCACCACTCATCGAGGCCGGCGGCGGTGGTCAGCATCTCCCAGATCAGCTCCGCCGGAGCGTCGTACGTGCGCTCGAGCCGCGCGGCGTCCGGGCTGGACGTGGGTTCGGTGGTCATCGGTCCTCCTCGTTGGCCGGGTTGGGTCGGCGTCAGAACAATGCGTTCAGTCCCAGCGGCTGATTTCGCCAGCGGGGTAGGCGGCGAACTCGTCGCTTTCGGCGCCGGTCTTGAGGCTGGTGAGGTAGGCGCCCCAGTTGGTGCTGCATCCACTCATGAATTCGCTGGCCTGTTGCCAGCCCGCGTGGGTGAACAGAAGCGTGGTGCCGTCGTGGCTGGGCCGGAGGGTGAAGGTGATCTGGGTGCCGACCCAGGCGTCGGGCCCGTCGGTGACACGCCACACCACGTGGTCCGGGTTGTCGGTCAGGACCTGCATGACGGCGGCGGGCTGTTCGGCGTCGCCGAAGTAGACACCGGTGGCGACCGCGTCGACCTCGCCGCGGAAGCTATCCACCTCGGCCGGGCACTGGCCGAACTCATGCCGGACGAACCCGAAGTACTCGCGCTGCTGGCGCTGATGCTGCTGAACGACGCCCGGAAAGCGGCCCGCCTGCGCGATGGGCAGGTCGTCCCCCTCAACGACCAGGACCGTACCCTGTGGGACACGCGGCAGATCGACGAGGGCCGGGTGCTGCTGCAGCGGGCCATGGCACGAGGGCGCACCGGGCCCTACCTGCTCCAGGCGGCCATCGCCGACCTGCACCTGCAGGAGCCCCGCGACTGGCAGCAGATCGCCGCTTTGTACCAGGCGCTCGCAGCAGACCGGCTCCCCCATCGTCGAGATGAACCGGGCGATCGCCGTGGCCGAGGTCGACGGGCCCGAAGCCGGCCTGGCCATCCTCGGCCGCCTCGACCTCGACCACTACCGGTACTTCCACTCCACCCGCGCCGAGCTCCTGCGTCGGGCCGGCCGCGGCGACGAGGCCCACCGCGCCTACCGCCAGGCGCTCGACCTCGCGCAGACCGAGCCAGAACAGCGGTTCCTTGCCGGCCGGCTAGCCGACACCACACCTCACACAAGCTGAGTCAGGTCACCGCTGCCCCGGACGGCCATGGTTGGTCATTGCCTGGTGTCCTCAGTCGTTGACCAGAACCGCCGCGCCGTCGAAGACTCCGGCCTTGAGGTCTTGCAGCGCCTGTTGCGCCTGTGACATCGGGTACGCATGCGTGGTGGCCCGGACGTGGTGACGGAGGGCCAGTGCGAGGAACTCCCGGCCGTCCTCACGGGTGTTAGAGGTGACGCTGCGCAGTTCCTTCTCATAGAACAGCTCGTGTTCATAGTTCAGCGGTGGCGTGTCGGTCAGATGGATCCCGGCGACTGCCAGTACCCCGCCACGGTCAAGTGCCCGCATCGCGACCGGCACGAGGTCCCCGACCGGCGCGAACAGGATCGCGCTGTCCAGGGGCTCCGGCGGACAGTCATAGGCGCCCCCCGCCGACGCAGCGCCCAGCTCCAGTGCCAGCCGCTGCGACGCCTCGCCCCGGGTCAGAGCATGGACCGTCGCACCTTGCGCCAGCGCTACCTGGGCGACCAGGTGGGCACTGTCGCCGAATCCGTACAGTCCGAGTCTGCCGTGGGCAGGCAGCGATGCGCGCAGCAGCGCCCGGTAGCCGATGATCCCGGCGCACAGCAGTGGTGCCAGCTCGACGTCAGGGACGTCGGCGGGCAGCCGGTAGGCATACGCCGCGGGCACGGTCGTGAACTCTGCGTAGCCGCCGTCGGCGTCCCAGCCCGTGTAGAGCGAGTTAGGGCACAGATTCTCATTGCCCCGGCGGCAGTAGGCGCAGGTTCCGTCGGTGTGCCGCAGCCACGCGACGCCGGCCCGGTCCCCTACGGCGTAGTCGGTAACACCATCGCCCAGTGCCGCCACCTGGCCAACGACCATGTGACCAGGCGTGACGTGCTCGCGGTGCACCGGCAGATCGCCCTCGCTGACGTGCAGGTCGGTGCGGCAGACGGCGCAGACCACAACCTGGACGAGCAGTTCGCCAGGAGCTGGGGCCGGCACGGGCTTCTCCACGTACCTCAGCGGACTGGTCTCGATCGGCCCTGGCTGGCTCACCACCCAGGCCTTCATCGTTTCCGGGCTGCCAACTCTCATTCCTTACCCCTATCACCGCCCGGGACAGCCCGTCGCCCCGACCCAGCCCACCGCCGGTCGATACACCTTCTGCCGGCCGCACATGCCGGAAGCGCTGGGGAAGCCGTCCTGGACCGCCGGATACACGCTATGTACCGGCCCTTGGTAAATTGCCGTCCGAATGATACAGAAAAGTAAAATTAGCATCTAGCATTAGAGAGGTGGGCTGCTCTTTCGGTCTGTCCTGCGCCAACATGGTATGAAATCATCCGATCAGCCAAAGGGGGCAAACGGGGATGATGACTGTGCTTTCCACAGGACCGCGTAACTGGCGCGCCGGGCGGTCGATTACCGTTGTTCTTGCAGCCATAACACTGGCTTTAACGGCCGTGGGTGTCCTAGGGACGTCCGCGTCAGCCGGAGTCAGTTCCGGGCCACGCACTGGGCAACTGTTCACCCACCGCCAGACCGTCACCAGCCCGGGTGACGGCCTGCTGACCTCGGTGTCATGTGCGACGTCGTCGTTTTGCGTGGCGGTGGACCAGGGCGTCGCAGCCATGACCTACAACGGGTCGGTGTGGTCGAAGCCGCGACCTGCCGACCCGGACGGGTTTCTCAACTCGGTGTCCTGCCCGGCCGTCACCTTCTGCGTGGCAGTGGACCTGAACGGCCAGGCGGTGACCTACAACGGCACTACCTGGTCGGCTCCGGTCGCCGCGGACGCCGGTGCCCTACTGGGTCCGGTGTCATGCGCCTCGGCCACGTTCTGTGTGGCTAGCGCCGCCGACCAGGTCGTGACATTCAACGGCACCAACTGGTCCGCACCGGTGACCGCAGACAGCGACCCCATTGAAGCCCTGTCGTGTGTCAGCGCCTCCTTCTGCGTCGCCGGCGATGGGAACGGCGACGTGGTGACGTTCAATGGCACCAACTGGTCCGCACCCCAGGCCGTCGACTCCGCAGGGATCCAGTCGGTGTCATGCCCGACCGCGGACTTCTGCGCGGCGGTCGACCGTTCCGGCTCCGCGCTCACATACAGCGGCGGGCACTGGTCAGCCCCGGTCACGGTCGACTCGGCGACCGCCCTTAACGGGGTGTCCTGCCAGACCAGCAGCTTCTGCGTCACCGTAGGCGGCAACGGAACGGCAGCGACCTACAACGGGTCGGCGTGGTCGGCGCCGGCCGCGACCGGCACCAACTTCCTGGATGGAGTGTCGTGCGGGGCCACGCGCAGCTGCGCCGCAGTTGGCTTCACCAAGGCGGTCACCTTCTCCGGCGGCACCTGGGCTCGGCCCGTTGTGATCGACCTCAGCGGCCAGCTTTCCTCCGTCTCATGTGCGACGGCTTCGTTGTGCGTCGCGCTGGACCAGTCCGCGCAGGCCGTGACCTTCACCGGGACGCGTTGGTCCAGCCCTCGCGTTGTGGACAAGATCGGCACCCCGATCGCGGTCTCCTGCGCGTCGGTCACCTTCTGCGTGGCGGTCGACACCGCCGGTTACGCGATCACCTACAACGGCTCAACCTGGTCCGTGCCGGTCAAGGTCGCCTCCCACAGGCTCACCGCCGTCTCCTGCCCCACCGCCACCTTCTGCGCCGTGCTTGGCGTGGGCGGGGAATTCAACGCCAATGTCCAGACCTTCAACGGCACCCACTGGTCGTCACCGGTCCGGCTGGGCATGGCCGCCTCGGCCATCTCCTGTGCGGGCCCGGCTTTCTGCGCGGTCGCTGGCGGCCTGCATGACGCACAGGTGGTCACCTTCAACGGGAGTACCTGGTCCGCGCCCCTCACGCTGGGGGGCGGTGGCACCTACCTGCTCACGATGTCCTGCCCGGCGCAGAACTTCTGCGCCGCATCGGACGGCAGGAGCCAGGTCGTCACCTTCAATGGCTCGGCCTGGTCCAAGCTCACCAGCACCCCACTGACGGGCAGCGCAGTCGCGCTGTCGTGCCCGTCATCGGCCTTCTGCGCGATGGTCTCGTTCTCCGGCAAAGCGGTGTTCTTCAACGGCTCACGGTGGTCGTCCCAAACGACGGCGGACCCGGTGGGCGAGCCGACATCGGTCTCATGTCCCTCGCCGGTTTTCTGCACGCTCGTCGACTCCACAGGAAACGCATTCTGGTAAACACAACGCCAACGCTGACGCCCTGCCCAGCCACGGGCAGGGCCGTCAGCACGAGACTGGCCAGATAGACGATGTGGTGCTATTACCTGTCCACTCCCCCGATTATCGGGTCGATGCTGGCCACGCTCGGGATGACATCAGCAAGCAGGCCGCCCTCGGCGAGCGCGGGCAGCGCCTGCAGGTGGTTGAACGACGGGTCCCGCAGGTGCACCCGGAACGGTCGGGTGCCGCCGTCGCTGACCACGTGACAGCCAAGCTCGCCGCGGGGCGACTCGACCGTCGCGTACGCCTGGCCCGCCGGGACCTCGAACCCCTCGGTGACCAGCTTGAAGTGGTGGATGAGCGCTTCCATGGAATGGCCCATGATGTGGGCGATGTGGTCGGGTGCCGGGCCCAGGCCGTCCGGGCCGACGGACAGCCGCGCCGGCCAGCCGACCTTGGCGTCCTCGATCATCACCGGGTCGCGGGCCGGCCGCGGCTTGGCAAGCCGGTCCACACACTGCTCTATGATCCGCAGTGACTGGTCCATCTCGTCCATCCGGATCAGGTACCGGCTGTACGCGTCACAGGCGTCGGCCACCGGCACGTCGAACTCATAGCTCTCGTAGCCGCAGTACGGCTGGCTCTTGCGCAGGTCCCAGGGCAGGCCGGCGCTGCGCAGCATCGGGCCGGTGACGCCGAGCGTCATGCAGCCGGCCAGGTCGAGGTAGGCGACGCCTTTGGTCCTGGCGTGGAACAGCGGGCTGGCGTCGAACAGCGCCCGTATCTCGCTCAGCTCCCCGGGCATCACGCCGAGGAACTCCCGCAGCTTCGTGATGGCACCCGGCGGCAGGTCCTGCGCCACCCCGCCGGGCCTGATGAAGGCATGGTTCATCCGCAGGCCGGTGATCAGCTCGAACAGGTCCAGCACCTTCTCCCGGGTGCGCATCCCGTAGATGAACACCGTGCTGGCTCCGAGCTCCAAGCCGAGCGGGCCGACGCCACCGAGGTGCGAGGAGATCCGGTTCAGCTCCATCAGCAGCACCCGGATCACGTTCGCGCGGTCAGGGATCCGGTCCTCGATACCGAGCAGCCGCTCCACCGCCAGGCAGTACGCGGTCTCGTTGAAGATCGGCATCAGGTAGTCGGCCCGGGTGACGAACGTGACCCCCTGGGTCCAGGTGCGGTACTCGGCGTTCTTCTCGATCCCGGTGTGCAGGTAGCCGATGACCGGACGCAGCTCGGTGACTGTCTCGCCGTCCATGGTCAGCACCAGCCGCAGCACGCCGTGCGTGGACGGGTGCTGCGGGCCCATGTTGACGACGAAGGTGTCCTCGCCGGACCGGTCGGAGTCCTCGCTGACGGCGGCAACCAGCTCATCCCAGTCCTGCCCGGCGACGTTGTAGACGCGGCCCTCCGCGCCGCCTTCCGCGCTGCCAGCTTCTCCAGGGGCGGCGGCCCCGCCCGCAGCAGAGGCGCTCATTCATAGCTCCTTCTCTGGTCCGGCGGCGGCACGTTGGCCCCGAGGTACTCGACCGGGATGCCGCCCAGCGGGTAGTCCTTCCGCTGCGGGTGGCCCTGCCAGTCGTCGGGCATCTCGATCCTGGTCAGCGCCATATGCCCGTCGAAGATGATCCCGAAGAGGTCCCAGGCCTCGCGCTCGTGCCAGTCGTTGTTCGGGTAGATGCTGACCACCGACGGGATGTGCGGGTCGCTGTCGGGCGCCGAGACTTCCAGCCGCAGCCGGCGGTTGTGGGTGATCGACAGCAGGTGGTAGACCGCGTGCAGCTCACGGCCCTGATCGGCCGGGTAGTGCACCCCGGACACCCCCATGCACACCTCGAACGCAAGCCCGGGGTCATCGCGCAGCCGTTGCGCGACCGCGGGCAGGTGCTCCCGGCGGACGTGGAACGTCAACTCCCCACGGTGGGCGACCACGCGCTCCACCGCGTCGCCGAATGTGGTCCCCGCGTGCGGCAGGGACCCTTCCAGCACGTCCGCGACGGTGTCGAAGTATGAGCCGTACGGTCGCGGGCTGGACACGGGCGGCTGCCGGCGCACCTTGAGCCCGCCGTAGCCTGAGGTGTCGCCCGTGTCGCGGACCCCGAACATGCCGGTCCGTGCGACCTGCTCAGACAGCCGCTCCCGGCCCGCGACCCCGGCCGGGTCAGGCACCGCCGCATCCGCCACCCGCCCGGCCTGGACGGGCTGGCTCGCCTGCCGCGGCCGGCTGGGCTGGCTCGCCCCGGTCACGTGCCCGCCCTGGTGGCGCTGGGGGGTGGCGCCGTACAGGCTGGGCAGGAGCGACGGCCGCCGCAGGCGCGCCTGCTCCAGCTCGGTGATCTCCCGCTCGCGGTTGACGCCGAGCTTCATGTTCTGGATCTTGTCGTGCAGCTTGAGGATCGCGTCCATCAGCATCTCGGGCCGCGGCGGGCAGCCCGCCAGGTAGATGTCCACCGGCACGACGTGGTCCACGCCCTGGACGATCGAGTAGTTGTTGAACATGCCGCCGCTGGAGGCGCAGACCCCCATCGAGATGACCCACTTGGGCTCGGCCATCTGGTCGTAGACCTGCCGCAGCACCGGCGCCATCTTCTGGCTGACCCGGCCGGCCACGATCATCAGGTCCGCCTGCCGTGGCGTGTTCGATGCCCGCTCCATGCCGAACCGTGCCAGGTCGTGCCTTGGCCCGCCGAGCTGGAACAGCTCGATCGCGCAGCAGGCAAGCCCGAACGTGGCGGGCCAGACCGAGCTCTTGCGCGCGTAGCCGGCCACCTTCTCCACCGTGGTCAGCAGGAAGCCGCTCGGCAGTGCCTCTTCCACACCCATGGCTAGTCCCGCTCCGGGCTATCGGAATCGGTCATGGACATCGCTCCTCACTAGCCTGTGGCGGCTGCTTGCTGCGAGCCTCGCACGGGGCGGGGTGAGTGTCATCACGCGAGTTGCGCGATATCGCTGTCCTACCCCCCGCTGCGGGTAAGGCCCACGCGTCCTGGCTGACGGACGGTGGGGGTTACACAGAGCGGGCTGGGCATACTCTTGGCCGGTGTTCTCGCCTAAAGGCCCGTCTGTGCGTGAACTGGCGGTGCAGGCGCTGTCGTCGGTCGAGGGCGGTTATGACCTGCTGGCCCCGAAGTTCGACCACACGCCGTTCCGCACTCCCGATCGGCTGCTTGACGCGACCGCTGGGGCGTTGCGGGCGTTCGGCCCGTTTGACCGGGGGCTGGACGTCTGCTGCGGCACCGGCGCGGGCATGCGGGTCCTCGAGTCCTTGTGCCGGGGGCCGGTCACGGGCGCTGACTTCAGCGCTGGCATGCTCGCGCAGGCGCGCCGCGCGCACCCCGGTGCCGCCTGGGTACGGGCCGACGCGCGGGCCCTGCCCTTCGCCGGGGCCTTCGACCTGGCGGTCAGCTTCGGGGCGCTCGGGCACTTCCTGCCCGCTGAACGGCCCGCACTGTTCGCCGGGGCGCACCGCGCGCTGCGGCCTGGCGGGGTCTTCGCCGTCCCGGTCGTTACGCCGCCGCCCACCACCTCAGGCCTGTACTGGGCACTGCTCGGGTTCGACCTGGCCATGCGCACCCGCAATGCCCTGTGGCGCCCCCCGTTCGTCATGTACTACCGCACCTGCCCGCCGCACGCACTGGCCAGCGACCTGACCGCAGCGGGGTTCACCGTGACGACCCTCCCCCTGACATCCCTCGGCCATCCCAAGGACGGCACACCCCGCTATCAACTCCTCCTCGCGCGAACAGCCAGCGCACCGCCGGTCACCGGTATGTGTCGAGGAGGGTGACCGACAGTTGCGGGCTTTCCACGTGGGCGTTGTGGCCGAGGCCGGGAAGGGTGACCGTTGCGGCGCCCAGGCGGGCCAACTGGTCATCTGAGTTCATCGGGTCGCGCTCGCCGCGGGCGAGGGTCACCGGGGCCTGCGATCCTGCGAGCAATTGCGCCATATCCGGCGCCCCGACCGCGAAGGCACCCGGATCCACGGCCAGCCGCCAGCGCCCGTCCTGCTCACGCAGTCCGGCGTCGACGGCGGGGTCATCGGCGGGCAGCAGGCCGGCCAGTCCGGATACGCGCAGGTAGCGGGCGGCAGCCTCGTCACGCGAAGCGAACCAGGCCGTCGGCCGCTGGGCCATGGCCCGGGCCCGGCCCAGGTCCTCGTCGGTCCAGACGACCTTGATCCCCAAGCCGATGACCGCTTGCACCGGCACTCCGAACCTGCCGCTGGCCAGCGCCAGGGCGACGACACCGCCTAGCGAGTGTCCCAGCACGACGGCACGAGCACCGGTCTGGACGGTACTGGCGACCGCGGCGGCAAGGCCGTCGAAGGTATACGCAGCCAGTGGCGGCGAGCCGCCATGACCGGGCAGGTCAGGTGCTAACCAGCGCCCAGGCCACCGCCGGGCCAGCAACGGCCACCACCCAGCCCAGACTTCACCCGTCGCGCCAAGACCGTGCAACAGCAGCAGAAGTGGCTCCCCGCTGCCGCCCTCGTGGACCCGCAAACCAGCCTCCATGGCCGCAGTCTGCCACCGCGTCCCCCGGCCAGGCCCACCTACGTGCTTGGCTGAGGTGCATGGCCACCGAAACTGAGGTCGTCTTTGATCCTTCGACCTACGTCGGCGGAGTGCCCTTCGAGGCGCTGGCCCGGTTGCGGGCGGAGAGCCCGGTCGCATGGGTGGCCGAGGTCCCTGTCCTGGGCTGGCCGGCGGGCCCAGGGTTCTGGCTGGTGCTGCGGCACGCGGATGTCGAATCGGTGCTGGCCAGGCCACAGCTGTTCTCATCGGCACGTGGGGCCACGCAGATCCGCGACCCGGCGACGCCGCAGGCGCTCGGCTACGTCCGGCAGATGATGCTCAACATGGACCCGCCGGACCACTCCCGCCTGCGGCGGCTGCTGGGCAGGTCGTTCACCCGGCGGGCGGTCTCCCGGCTTGAGCACCAGGTCCGCGGCCATGCGCGGGCCATCTGCGAGCGGGTGTTCACGGGCCCGCGGGGTGAGTGCGACTTCGCCAGGGATGTGGCCGCGGACCTGCCACTGCTCACACTGGCCGACGTGCTGGGCATGCCGCAGCAGGACCGCTGGCTGCTCTTCGACTGGTCCAACCGGGTGATCGGCTACCAGGACCCTGACTACGCCTCCTCAGCCGAGTTCGACCCGGCCGCGGGCACGCCCATGGCCAGGCAGGCACTGGGACTGCGACCGGTGCCGGGCAGTGATGGCAGAATGCCCGACCCGCGGACCCGGGAGGGCATGCCGGACCTCTACGCCTACGCCCACCTGCTGGCGGAGGAGAAACGGCGGCACCCCGGGGATGACGTGATGTCGATCCTGCTGGCACAGGTGGACGATGACGGCGGCCAGGTGTCGGTGGCTGAGTTCGAGAACATGTTCTGGCTGTTTGCGGTGGCCGGGAACGAGACGCTGCGCAACGGCCTGCCGGGCGCATGCATCGCCCTGCTCGAGCACACGGCTGCACAAGACGGCCTGCGTGCCGACCCGGCACTGATGCCGACGGCGGTCGAGGAGATGCTGCGCTGGTGGACGCCGGTCATGACCTTCCGCCGCACAGCGACCTCGAGTGCCAGCTCAGCGGGCAGCGCATCAGCGAAGGGGACAAGGTAGTCGTCTCATTCACCTCCGCGAACCGCGACGAGGCCGCTTTCGCCGAGCCCGACCGCTTCGACATCGGCCGCCACCCCAACCCCCACCTGGTATTCGGTCATGGCCCGCACTTCTGCCTGGGCGCCCACCTCGCCCGCACCCAGATGCGCGCGCTATTCGAGGAGGTGCTGGCCCGCACGTCGGCCCTCAGATACGCGGGCCAGCCCTCTTACCTGCGATCGAACTTCCAGCGCGGCGTCAAGCGGCTGCCAGTCACCTGGACCGCATAGACCCGGTTCCCGGCGGCTGGGTGCCTAGGCTGGGGCGAGCTCACGGAAGAGCTGATTCATGTCCTGATGGTTCAGGTAGAAGAGCTGCTTGCGGCGCGGCAGGGCCGCCATCAGTTCTTGCGGCGAAACGGCGGCCGCTGAGCTGGCGTCGAGGCTCATGAACACGGCACAGAAAAAGCTCGTCAGCTCGTCACTCTCGATGTTCTCGGCGGCGCGTTCGTAGCGCTGGAAAAAGCATGGACGTCGGGACGGACATGGTCATCTTCAGCTCCTTCCGAAGGGTCAGAGTTTCTGGGCCAGGCGGTTGAGCAGCGGGATCGCGGACTCGAGCTGGCGCCGCTCGGCGGGCGTGTACTCATCGGCCAGCGCCCGCACCATGGCGTCCACGACCACGTGTTCCCGGCTCATCAGCAGTTCACGGCCCTCGTCAGTAATTGCGACAGTCACGCGGCGGCGGTCGGCCTGGCCGCCCGTTCTCTCCACCAGTGCCCTGCGCTCCAGCTCCCGGACCACGCCGGCGATCGCCTGTGAGGTGACGCCCTCCCCCGCCGCGAGCGTGCCCGGGGAGGTGGCACCCTCGCGTTCGAGGTGCACGAGGATGCCCAGCTCGATGAAGCTGCCTGCGCTCCCGGGCTCGGTTGCGTACAGCTGCCGCAGCCGGCGTGCTACGCGGCCGACCGCGACCCTCAAGTCCTGCGCGGCTACAACGTCCGGGCCATCAGCCATATATGTAAGCTAGTTTACGTAAGCTAGGTGAGCAACCCCTGAGGGAGGGGCCGTGCCGCCTCGGTCCTTCGCCCGGAGTATCTCCGCATTTCCGGAAGCAGACCGTCCGGAAACAGCACTATCTTGCGGTCCATGACAGCGACCAACGATCCCGCCAACCCCGCACCTGCCTCTCCCGATGGACCGACGGAGGCACAGTTCGGACCGCACCGGTTCTACGCCGGCGAGGGCGGCGGCAGTGAGCAGTTCCGGGGTGCCCGGTTCGACGTCGCGGACCTGCGCGGCGCCCGGTTCACCGACTGTGACCTGACGGGCGTCACGATCAGAGACGGCTGGCTGGTCAACGTCAGCATCTCTGGCTACGTCAGCAATCTCACGGTCAATGGTGTCGACGTGACCAGTTTCGTCAGCGCCGAACTGGACCGCCGGCACCCGGAGCGGGTGCAGTTTCGCGAAGGCCAGACGGCCGATGACGTCCGCGCCATATGGGACACTATCGAGCGGCTGTGGGCGCAGGCAGCCGAGCGGGCCGGGCGGCTGCCCGCGGCAGCGCTGGACCGGCAGGTCAATGAGGAGTGGTCATTCGCGCAGACGCTGCGCCATCTCGTCTTCATCACCGACGCCTGGGCCAGCCGGACGGTGCTGGATGAGGAAATGCCCTACCATCTGCTCGGCCTGCCGCAGAGCTGGTATCCGGCGGCAGACGCGGCCGCGCTTGGCATCGACCTGACTGCGCAACCCGGCTACGACGAGGTCCTGGCCGCCCGCGCCGACCGGATGGCCGTGATGCGGCGCATCGTGGCAGGCCTGACCGACGACAGCCTGGGAAGGCTCTGCCAGCGCTCGCCTGCTCCCGGTTACCCGCACGAGGAGCGCACCGTGATCGACTGCATCGCCGTGGTGATGGACGAGGAGATCGAGCACTACCGGTTCGCGGTCCGCGACCTGGCCGTGCTGGAGGCCAGCTAGTGCCGGATCACTCATCGAGATCAAGTCGCGGCAGTAGTAGCTGTCACCAGCATCTGTCCTTAATCCGCGCTGGCGAGGAGCGCGGCGACCGCTGCCTCCGCTTCGGACGCAGCCGGCAGTACGGCGGGGCACGGGGGGATCGTGGGCAGCTTCCCGTCGGACTGATAGCGGCTGATCGACCTGGGGTCGATGTAGGAGTTTCGCGCGACGGCCGGTGTGTCTCCGAGCCAGTCCGCCACGCCGCGGACCCCGGCGGCAACGACTTTCCCGCGGCCGCGCTCGGTCGCCGATGGCTCCGCGGCCGCGAGCAGCAACGCCATCAGCACCGTGGCATTCCAGGTGCGGAACTCCTTGGCAGTGAAGTGGCCACCAGCGTGGCTGGCGATGTAGCTGCTCACCTCATGGGAGCGAAGCGGCTGCCAGGCACCGCCGGCCCAGTAGCAGAAAAGAGGCTGGTGACTTCCATGCCCGCGGGATCGTAATAGCAGAAGCCCGTCCCGGCCCGGACCCGGGTGATCCCAGGGCCGTGTGGGTCACTGCGGAGCAATCCTGGGACCGCAGCCGCCTCCATGCTCTCCGAAAGCACGTCACCGAGGCTACCCACAGCGACCGCCATGACGATGGAGGTGACCGTGCCAGTGACCGGGCGCGCATATAGCGTTGCGGCATGGACTGGAAGATTGAGCTCGTGGCGATCCCGGTGACCGATGTGGACCGGGCCAAGGCGTTCTACGTGGACCAGGTGGGCTTCCACGCCGACCACGACCACCAGGTGACCGAGACGCTGCGGTTCGTGCAGCTCACCCCACCGGGGTCGGCGTGCTCGGTCGTCCTGGGCACCGGGGTCACGGAGATGGCGCCCGGCTCGCAGAAGGGCGTGCAGGTGGTCGTCGCCGACGCCGCGGCCGCCCGGGAGCAGCTCATCGCCAACGGGGTGGATGCCAGCGAGGTGGACGTCCAGCCCTGGGGGTCATTCGTCTATTTCAGCGACCCCGACGGCAACACCTGGGCGCTGCAGCAGATGCCCCAATGGGGATAGCACCAGCCGACCCGCACGGTATGCAGGACTAGCGCGGTCGCGCGGAAGCCCGCCACCTCACCCATCTCCGCTGTTTCGAGCGGCCGCAAGCTTGACCGGCCGGCGAGGAAGCTGCCGAACCCCGATCTCCCACGGCAAACTCAGCACCACTGCCCGCGAGCATCAGTAGGATCCCCTACGGGCACCAGCTCGGGCCCGGCGCAAGATCCCGTTGATCGCGGGACGGCGATCGGCCCACCGGCCGCCAGCCCGGCTTATACGGCAGCAGCAATACCAGCCGCGCCCACTGCTCATCGGTCAGATCATGCAGGTCAGTCTGGGCATAGTGATCTACACAGGTCAGATCTGAACATTCGGGAAATATACCCTAATTCACCACTCAAAGGGAAAGTCGGGAGGCTAAGGTAGCGCAATGGCTGATCATCTTGTTCCACCGTACGGTGGTGTCCTGGCCGACGTCATGGTGGATGACGAGCGCGCCTCCGAACTGCGCAAGGCGTCCACCTACTGGCCGTCGTGGGATCTCACGCCGCGCCATCTGTGCGACCTCGAGCTCTTGTTGTCCGGTGCGTTCTCGCCCTTGCGCGGGTTCCTTGGTAGCGCCGACATGGCGTCGGTCTGTGCTGATATGCGGCTGTCCGACGGCACACTCTGGCCCATACCAGTCACCCTTGACGTCCCGGACGAGCTGGCCAGCCAGGTCGGTCCGGGCTCCTCGGTCGCCCTGCGCGACCCCGAGGGCGTGATGCTCGCGGCCCTGCACGTCGACGAGGTCTACCAGCCCGACCGGCAGGCGGAGGCCCAGGCGGTCTTCGGGACGACCGACCTCAAGCACCCGGGCGTCGCCCACCTGCTCGAGCGGACGCACCCCAATTACCTTGCAGGCACCCTCGAGGGCATCCAACTGCCCGCCCACCACGACTACCCGACACTGCGCCACACGCCGGCACAGTTGCGGGCCGAGTTCCACCGCTGGGGCTGGCGCAAGGTGGTCGCCTTCCAGACCCGCAACCCGATGCACCGCGCCCACCACGAGCTCACCTTGCGGGCGGCCAAGGAAGTGGAGGCCAACCTCCTCATCCACCCCGTCGTAGGCATGACCAAGCCAGGTGACGTCGACCACTACACGCGGGTCCGCTGCTACCAGGCGGTCATGGGCGGCTACCCCCACAACACGGCGATGCTGTCGCTGCTGCCCCTCGCCATGCGGATGGGAGGACCCCGAGAGGCCCTCCTGCACGCCATCATCCGGCGCAACCACGGGGTCACCCACCTCATCGTGGGACGCGACCACGCCGGGCCCGGCGCCGATTCCCAGGGCCAGCCGTTCTACGGCCCCTACGACGCCCAGGACCTCGTCCGCGAGCACGAAGACGAGCTCGGGGTGACGGTGGTCCCGTTCCGCCAGATGGTCTACGTCGAGCACCTGGACAGTTACTTCCCCGAGGATGAGGTCCCCGAGGGGGCCCGGACGCTGTCGATCTCAGGCACCGAGCAGCGCCGCCGGCTCAATGAGGGACGCGACCTGCCCGATTGGTTCACGCCACCGGCGGTGGCCACCGAACTGCGGCGCAGCTACCCGCCCCGCGCCCGCCAGGGATTCACCGTGTTCTTCACGGGCCTGTCGGGATCGGGGAAGTCGACCATCGCCAACGTGCTGCTGGTGAAGCTGCTGGAGATGGGCGGACGGCCGGTGACCCTGCTCGACGGTGACGTCGTCCGCAAGCACCTTTCCTCTGAGCTCGGCTTCTCCAAGGAGCACCGCGACATCAACATCCGCCGCATCGGCTTCGTGGCTTCCGAGATCACCAAGAACGGCGGCATCGCCATCTGCGCGCCGATCGCCCCCTACGACGCCACCCGCAAGGACGTGCGGGCCATGATCGAGCCCGGCGGCGGCTTCCTCCTCATCCACGTGGCGACCTCCCTCGAGGTGTGCGAGGGACGGGACCGCAAGGGCCTCTACGCCAAGGCCCGCGCTGGGCAGCTCAAGGAGTTCACGGGCATCTCCGACCCCTACGAGGTGCCCGAAGACGCCGACGTCATCATCGACACGACCGAACTCACGCCCGAAGAGGCCGCCCAGCAGATCATCCTGCACCTGGAGTCGGAGGGCTACGTCGGAGCCGAGGGCTCGAACTGACCCGAGGCAGCCGGCCGCCAGTGGCGGCCGGATAGCAGGAACTGGACGAGGTTCGCGGTGTGGGAGGTGGTGCACTCCCACACCGCGAACTCATGTGTGGCCCGGCGGATGGCCCTGTGGCGTGAAACCGCGGTGAAACCGCGCTGAATCCCGCTGCGTGCACCATTCGAGGTGATCGTGGCCGTCCAGGCCACGGTGACCGCGAAAGGACGAGCATGACCAGCGCAATCACGGCCACCGGGCTGCGCAAGTCATTCGGCGGCAAGACGGTCCTCGACGGCATCGACCTGGAGGTCAGTGCGGGAACAACGTTCTCGCTGCTGGGCCCCAACGGCGCTGGCAAGACCACCACCGTGCAGATCATGTCCACGCTGGTCCGCGCCGACGGCGGCGAGGTGCGCGTCGCGGGCCATGACGTGACCCGCAACCCGGCGGCGGTACGGGCCACGATCGGGGTCACTGGCCAGTTCTCCGCGGTCGACAACCTGCTCACCGGCGAGGAGAACCTGCTACTGATGGCGGACCTGCACCACCTGGGCCGGGCGGAAGGGCGGCGGCGCACCGGCGCGCTGCTCGACAAGTTCGACCTGGCCGACGCGGCCCGCAAGACGGCGGCGACCTACTCCGGCGGCATGCGGCGGCGGCTCGATCTGGCGATGACCCTGGTCGGCGACCCCCGCATCATCTTCCTTGACGAGCCGACCACCGGGCTCGACCCGCGCAGCCGCCGCATGATGTGGCAGACCATCCGCGGGCTCGTGGCCGGCGGCGTCACGATCTTCCTGACCACGCAGCAGCTGGACGAGGCGGACGAGCTGGCCGACCAGGTCGCCGTTCTCGACCACGGCAAAGTGGTCGCCGCCGGGAGCCCCGACGAGCTGAAGCGCAGCATTCCCGGGGCCCATGTCCGGCTGCGCTTCACCGACGTCACGGGGCTCGACGCGGCGGCACTGGCCCTCGGCGGCGCGTTCCGGCACGACGACACGCTGACGCTGGAGGTTCCCAGCGACGGCGGCGCGATCGCGGTGCGAGAACTGCTGTACCGGCTTGGCGACACGGCGGCCGGGGTCGACGAGGTGTCCGTGCACATGCCCGATCTCGATGACGTCTTCTTCGCCCTCACCGGCCACCCGACGGCAGAAACGACGCCAGATTTGGAGAACGTCCGATGACGACCCTGACCTTTGCCGTGCGGGACTCGGCGACGATGACCCGGCGCAGTCTCCGGCACGTGCTGCGCTACCCGGCGACGCTGGTCACGTCGGTGGGTGTGCCCGTGCTGTTGCTGCTGTTGTTCGTCGGGGTCTTCGGCGCGCTGAAGGCGGGCCTCGGAGCCGGCTCGCACGTCTCTTACATCGACTACCTCGTGCCCGGGATCATCGTGATGACCGCTGCGTACGGCAGCTCGGGGACCGCTCTGGCGGTCAACCGGGACTCCACCGAGGGCATCATCGGCAGGTTCCGCACCATGGCGATCTCTCCCGCCTCGGTGCTGAACGGGCACGTCGTCAGCGCCCTGGTCAGGACACTGGTCAGTGTGGCCCTGGTCATCGGCGTCGCGTTCGGGCTGGGGTTCCGGTCGGCCGCCGACGCGGGCCGGTGGCTGGCGGCGGCGGGCGTCACTGCCCTGCTGGTGCTTGCGCTCAGCTGGCTGGCCGTCGCGGTCGGCCTGGCAGCCAAGGTGGCAGAGGGGACGACCGGCTTCCTCCTGATCGTTCAGCTGCTGCCTTTCATCAGCAGTGCGTTCGTGCCGCCGGGCCAGATGTCGGGGCCGGTGCGCTGGTTCGCGGCGCACCAACCGTTCACGCCGGTCATCGACACCCTCCGCGGGCTGCTGACGGGCACGCCGGACGGCGGCACCGTGCTCGCCGCGGTCGCCTGGTGCGCTGGCCTCGCGCTGGCCGGGTACCTGTGGGCGCTGGTCCTGTTCCGGCGGGACCTCAACCGCTGATCTCGGCCCGTGCCCGCAGCGCGGTGCGGGCGGCGGCGCGCAGGCCTGCCGGGTCCAGGCCCGCGTACGACGACACTGCGCCGGCGTAGGCCGTCCCGTCGGCGTCCTGCGCAGCCCGCCGGGCACGTGTGGCGGACATGGTCGGCTGGAGGCCGGTCTTCAAGCCGAAGCGCTCGGCCAGCGCGACCATCCTCGCTCCCGACCTCGCAAATCCAGCGTCCGCCGCGCGCTGGCCCCGGTCGATGTCGGTCATGGCCAGGGCCAGCAGCAACGAGCCGCAGACAGCGAGGCCATAAGAGACGGAGAGTGTCCCGGGTGGCGGCCCCGGGTCCGCGGTCAACGCTGACAGCGTGGCGGGCAGAGCCCCGGTGATCTCCGCAACCAGGCCGAGCCGGCCGTGGTGGGCGTGGGCGACCACGGCGGTGGCCTGGACCTGCAGTGCCCAGGGATCCAGGCGGGACAGGTCGCCGCCGGGCCCGGGGCGCTGCACGGCCCGCAGCGTCGCCGCCGCCGAACGCCACAGGTGCAGGCCGGTATCGACATCGCCGCGCCCCAGTGCGATCTCCGCGCGCATCGCGGTGTCGAACATCGACATATCCCAGGGCTCGTCCGCGCCGCGCGGCGTTGTCAGTTTCAGCTCGTGTTCCGCATCGTCGTAGGCACCCCGCTGCAGGTTGGCCGCCACGATTGCCTCGCGCACCCGGTTCGCGCTGGACCACGCCCCGAACGCCTCGAGCATCGACAGCGCCGCGCCCAGGTGACGCAGTGCCTCATCGCCCGAACCGGTTTCGTCCACCTCAAGGCAGAGTTCGCCGATCCGGGCATGCGCGCCGGCCCGGAGCCACGCGTTGCCTACGCGCTCGAACGCGGCGAGCGACCCGCGGGCCGCCGCGAGCGCACCGCCCAGGTCGCCCGCTTCCTCCCAGGCGTAGCTGGCCACGTAGCTGGCGATGCCCGCGACCAGTGACTGGTCGCTCTCACCCAGCGCACGCAGGGCCGCGAGGTCCGCCTCGGGCGGCCCGTTCAGCGCGTTCACCACGGCCTGCGCGGCCCGGGCGAAGTTGTCCGGCGGAGCGGGCGGCAGTCGGCGCAGGCCCACCAGGAACCGCGCGAGGCCCGGCCCCCGCAGCAGGAACCCGCTCACCGCGCCGAGAACCAGGGTGGCCCGGGTTGCCTCGACGAGGGCGGGTTCCGGCCGGAACGGCGGCAGGATCCCGGCCGTGTCCCCGGCCAGGGCGATCAGGCGGGCGAAACTCGACTCGGCCATCCACAGCCCGCCAAGCACGGCCGACACCGCGGCGACCGTTGCGGCGTCCTTGCGGTCGAGCCCGTGCCGAAGGGCGTGGACCAGGTTGTCCTGCTCGGCCCTGATCAGCTCGAACGCCGGGAGGTCGTCGCTGGTGAACACCGAGTCGTGGTGGGCCACGCCGAAGTCACGGGCCCAGGCGAGGAACCGGCCGGTCACAGGCTCGGTCTCGGCGGCGTCCGCCAGGCGCGCCGCGGCGAATTCCCGGACGGTCTCCAGCATCCGGTAACGGGTGCCCGATGCGGTGTCTGCGACCTTGAGCAGCGACTGATCGGCGAGCTGCTCCAGGACCGGCAGGATGTCGGCGCCGAGCAGGTGCTGGGCGGCACCGGCGGTGAACCCGCCGGGAAACACCGACAACGCGCGCATCGCAGCCTGGCCGGCCGGGTCGAGCAGGTTCCAGCTCCAGTCGATGACGGCGTGCAGCGTGCGGTGCCGCTGCGGCGCGTCCCTGGCACTGCCCCGCAGCACCGCGAACCTGTCGACGAGGCGGCGGGCGATCTCGGTGACCGACATGACCCGGACCCGCGCGGCGGCCAGTTCCGCCGCGAGCGGCAGCCCGTCCAGGCGGCTGCACAGCTCCCGCACGGTCTCCGCGGGCAGGTCGGCGTCGGGACGGGCCGCCCTTGCCCGCTGCCCGAACAGCTCGGCCGTGGTGGGAAGGTCCAGCTCGGGCAGCAGGTACACCGATTCCGAGGACAGGCCGAGCGGGGCGCGGCTGGTGGTGAGCACGTGCAGGTCCTTGGTCAGCGACACCAGGGCGTGCACCAGGTCGGCGGCGCCACGCACGACGTGCTCGCAGTTGTCCAGCACCAGCAGGGCCGGGCCGGGCCCCAGGACGGTCACGATCCCGCCGAGCACACCCGGCGGGGCGCCGCGGCGGGCGGCCGGGTTGCCGCTCTCCTCACCGACGCCGAGGGCGGATGCGACCTCGGCCACGACGTCGCCGCCGGCGGCTACGCCCGCGAGCTCGACGACGTACACGACCCGTTGCTCCGCCTGCCCGCTGACCGCGTGCGCGAGACGGGTCTTGCCCAGGCCTCCGGTGCCCACGATCGACGTGACCCGGGACCTGCGCAGCAGCTCGGCTACGGCGTCGATGTCGTCGTCCCGGCCGAGCAGCGGGTTGGGCTCGTGCCGGACGCCACGGCGGATCACGGGCGCGTCGGCCTGCAGCAGCTCCTGGTGCACTCCCTGCAGCGCGGCGCCGGGGTCGCTGCCGAGCTCGTCGCGCAGCCGCTGCCGGTAGGCGGCGTACCGGGCGAGGGCCGCCGCCGGCCCCGCCGTCGCCGCCTCGCACCGCAGCAGTTCGGCCAGGACTTCCTCGTCCCGCGGGCTCCGCAGGACCAGCTCGGCGAGCGGCGCGGCTGCCTCGGCACGCCGCCCGAGCCGCGACAGCGCCAGCGCGCGGGTCCGCAGCAGCGACCGGTAGGCCGGAACCCGTGCCGCACGCAGCGCGGACAGCGGGTCACCGTCCCCGGAGTCCCAGCCTTCCGCACCCGCGCACAGCGCGAGCCCGGCTTCGGCATGCCGCAGCGCCGCCAGGTGATCGCCTGCCCGCGACCGTTTCTCACTCTCGGACGCGCTGAGCAGGACCGCGGAGGCATCGATCTGGTCCTCACGCAGCGCGAGGCGGTATCCGCCTGGCGTGGTGACGATGACCCCGGGGCCGAGCTGGGCCCGGGCCCGTGACACCAGGACCTGGAGGGCCTTGGACGGGTGCTCGGGTTGCTCGTCCGGCCACAGCGCGCCCACCAGCCGGGAGGTGCTGCACCCCACGTGCGGGTCCTCGGCCAGGAGCGCAAGCAGACCCTGCAGCCGGGAGCCCGTGATCTCCAGGCTGCCATGACTAACCCGCGACAGCAGGGCCAGCTCAACGGTCACCGCCGTCAGATTAACCGGTCCTCCCCCAAATGAGGCGGGTGACGGCATGGCGGATACTGTCTCACGAATCCGGTCGCTCAATCGGCTGGGCTATCTCCCAGACATGGCCATCGGGGTCTTTGAAATAGGCCGTTCGCACGCCCCAGGGCTGATCCGCCGGCCTCTGGAAGAAGTGGACGCCTCGCCCAGCCAGATCTGCGTGAAGGCCATCGACATCGCCGGTGAAGGTGGTGAGGAACGCTGTCGCTCCTGCGCCGGGAGTCGCCGTGGGCTCGCCCTGCAGTTGCACGCGGGCACGATCGACCTGCAGCACGATGAAGGCGAGCCCTTCGACTTTGAAACCGACGGACTCGCTGTCCTCGAACTCCACGTCCAAGCCCAGCACCTCGTGGTAGAAGACCCTGGACCGCTGCAGGTCCGCTACGAACAAGATGATGGCTCCTACGTCCTTAATGGCGGCATCCACGGCCAATTCCTCCGTCCGGCAAGTCCTGGATAGCTCCATCTTCCTCGGCCACGCGGGGGGTGTCCCGCGCCCCCCAGGCCACTTGTCTGGACCGCCCGTTTTCGTGATCATGGGCCTGGTCGGACGGCGGCCTGGGCACAATCCACCTGGGAGGGGCAAGCATGGTGAGCAGAATCGTTTCGGTCATCAACGGCCGCGCTGCCGAGGATCCCGCCAACGGCACGCTGACCTCCGTCAACCCGTCACAGCTGGCGGATGTGGTCGCGGAGGTCACCCTTGCCAGCGCCGCCACCTTCGCCGCAGCGTGTGCGGCGGCGAAACAGGCCCAGCCGTCCTGGGCTGACCTCCCCGCCCCGGTCCGCGGCCGGGCGATCACTGCGATGGGCCACATCGTCGAGGCCAACAAACAGCCCCTGGCCCGCCTGGTCACCCGGGAACTGGGCAAGCCATATGCCGAGGCGCTGGGCGAGGTCCAGGAAATCATCGACACCTGCGACTTCTTCCTTGGTGAGGGGCGCCGTCTCTACGGTCAGACCGTGCCGAGCGAGATGCCCGACAAACAGCTGTTCACCTTCCGGGTTCCGGTCGGCGGCGTGGCGGTGGTCACCGCGGGCAACTTCCCGGTCGCGGTGCCGTCCTGGTATCTGGTCCCGGCGCTGGTCACCGGGAACACCGTGGTCTGGAAGCCCGCCGAGTACGCAGCAGCCTCGGCGATGGCGCTGTTCGAACTGCTCCAGGCCGCCGGCCTGCCCGAGGGCGTGCTGAACATCGTGTTTGCCGATGGCACGGCCACGTTCGCTGGCTTGGAGCAGGCGCTGCAGGCCCGGACACTAGACAAGATCGGGTTCACCGGGTCCACTGCCGTGGGCACGCGCATCGGCGAACTCGCCGGGCGCCACCTGCAAAGCCCCTGCCTGGAACTCGGCGGGAAGAACCCGATGGTGGTCACGCCGAGCGCCGACCTGTCACTGGCCGCGGAGGGGGCGCTGTTCTCCGGGTTCGGCACCGCAGGCCAGCGCTGCACCTCACTGGGCACAGTCATCGTGCACGAGTCGATCCACGACGAATTCCTTGCGCAACTCACCGCTGCCGTTTCAGCGGCCCCGCTCGGTGACCCTTTCCAGGACGTGGTCTACGGACCGATGCTTGACCAGAAATTCGCCACCGGCTTCGAGGAATATCTGGGCTGGATCCAGCCCCACCACAAAATTCTCGGGTCCAGCGGCATAGGCAGGATCTCCGATGCCAACCCGCGCGCCGGTTTCGTCGGCGACCCCGGGGCCGGGCTGTTCTACCACCCGGTGATCGTAGACGGGGTGCAGGCAGGTGACGCGCTGTTCCGGCAGGAGACCTTCGGGCCGATCATGGGCGTCATGACCTACCGCGACCTGGCGGAAGCGATCGCCCTGGCAAACGCGCCCGGTTACGGCCTGTCCGCATCGATCTACACCAGCGATCCCCGCGAGGTATTCCGGTTCCGGCAGGGGATCAGCGCCGGGATGGTCAGCGTCAACAACTCCACGTCCGGAGCCGAAGCCCACCTCCCCTTCGGCGGGAACGGCAAGTCGGGCAATGGCAGCCGGCAATCCGGGATCTGGGTGCTCGACCAGTTCACCCGCTGGCAGGCGGTGAACTGGGACTACTCCGGCCGCCTGCAGAAGGCGCAAATGGACGTGCCCGAACTCACTGCCAACCTGGACTACAGACTCACGAGCTGATGGTGATCGGCAAGGAACGGATCCGCTGGTGGGGGTGGCTGCGGGCGCTGCCGGTGATGGGTGGGGTGCTGCCGGTCGAGCGGTCCCGGGTGCCAGCGGACGTACTGGCCGGTCTCACACTGGCCGCTCTGGGCATCCCGGAGGTCCTGGGCTACGCACGGATCGCTGGGATGCCGGTGGTGACCGGCCTCTATACGATGCTGCTGCCCATGGCGGTGTTCGCCGTCCTGGGCTCCTCGCGGCACCTCGTGGTGGCCGCCGACTCGGCGACCGCCGCGATCGTCGCCGCCACGCTGACCGGCCTGGCGGCGGCCGGGTCGCAGCAGTACGTGCGGCTGGCCGGGCTGGCAGCCCTGCTGGCCGGCGCGATGCTGCTGCTGGCGCGGGCGGCCCGGCTCGGGTTCGTGGCGAACTTCCTGTCCCGCACCGTGCTGGTCGGGTTCTTGACCGGGGTTGGCATCCAGGTGGCGGCCAGTCAACTGCCCGGCATGCTCGGGATCACCGCCACCGGCCGGCAGACACTGCCCAGGCTCTGGGACACGGTACGCGCTCTGCCGCACACACACCTGGCGGATGTGGCGGTGTCGGCCGGGGTCATCGTGGTTGTGCTGGTGGCGCGCGGGGTCTCCCGCCGGATCCCGGGGCCGCTGATCGCGGTGGTCATTGCGATCAGCGTGAGCTACGCCGTGGACCTGGCCCGCCGCGGCGTAGCTGTGCTCGGCACGGTCCCACGCGGCCTGCCGGCCCTAGGACTCCCGGCCGTCAGCTGGCACGACACCACCGTGCTGGCCGGCGCGGCCGCCTCGATGTTCGTGGTCATCCTGGCCCAGAGCGCGGCCACCTCGCGCGCCTACGCGGTGAAGTACGAGGAAGAGTTCAGCCAAGACACCGACCTGGTCGGCCTGGGCGCCGCGAACGTTGCCGCCGCGTTCTCCGGCACGTTTGTCGTCAACGGCAGCCCGACCAAGGCGCAGATAGTCGACAGCGCCGGTGGCCGCAGCCAACTGGCCCAGCTCACCACCGCCGCCGTCGTCCTGGTCGTCCTCGCACTGCTCACCGGGCCGCTGGCCTACCTGCCAGACGCCGTGCTGGCAGCGGTGGTCTTCCTCATCGCCATCGAACTGGTCGACGTCGGCGGGATGCGGCGCATCCTGGCCGTCCGCAAACACGAATTCGCCGTCGCCCTGGTCACCACGGCCGCGGTGGTAGTCCTGGGCGTCGAGCCCGGCATTGTGCTCGCCGTCGTCGCCTCGGTCGTTGACCACCTGCGCCACAGCTACAGCCCGCGCGACACCGTCCTGGTGAAGTCACCAGCCGGGCACTGGCAGCCCACCCCCGTGCAGCCAGGCGCCAGGACTGAGGAAGGACTGGTGGTCTACCGGTTCGGCACCAGCCTGTACTACGCCAACGCTGCCAAGCTCCTCGACGACATCATCGCCCTGGCCGGCCACGGTAGCCCGCTGCGGTGGGTCGTGTTCGACTGCGCAGCCATCGGCGATATCGACTACACCGCGTCGGCGGTCCTGGCCCGGGTCGTTGGACACCTGCACCAGCGGCAGACCCGCTTGGTCCTCAGCACCGTCCTCGACCCGGTGCGCCGCCAACTCGACCGCTACGGCATCAGCGCGGCCCTCGGCCCCGGCGCCTACTACGACACCCCCGGCGAGGCACTCGAGGCTTTCCACGCAACACAGAACACGACCGGCAATGGAAACGGAGCCAATGCAGGCAATAACTGAACGCCAGTGGGCCGAGTAACCGTAACTGAGCGGCCAAACCGCAGGCCATTGCCTGGATGCCCAGCTAGATTGGCCCGGTGCGGGTCTATACCCCGAGGCTGCGCCGGGCGCAGCCGAATACCGTGTCGCTGATGCTCGCCGCGGCGCTGGGTGTAGCGGCGTGCTCGCCCACTGGCCAGCCAGCCCGCGGGGCCGCCACAGGCCACCCCACCAGCACCGCTGCCAGGTCCGGCCGCACCATGGCCGCCACCCGCCTCGCGTCTGTGACCATCGCGGCGGTTGGTGACACGATGCTCGGCAGCACCCCTGATCTGCCCCCGGATCCGGGAAAGTACCTAGCCGCGGTCGACCGGAAGCTCACCCGCGGCGCCCAGATAGTCTTCGGCAATCTCGAAGGCACCCTCACGACGGCGACGGCAAGCAAGTGCGCGGCGATGCACGCCCCGGCCGGGGATTGTTTCGCGTTCCGTGACCCGCCGGGGTACGTGCGTTTCCTCAAGCGCGCGGGATTCACCATCCTCAGTGACGCCAACCCCCACTCTTTCGACTTCGGCGCGGCGGGGCAGGCACAGACCGTACGCACGATCCACAAGGCCCGCCTGGCCCAGACCGGGCTGCCCGGCGAAATAACCCTCGTCCAGGCCCACGGCGTGCGGGTCGCGTTCCTGAGCTTCGCGCCCTACGCCGACACCGCCAGCCTGCTGGACCTCCCGGCGGCGCGGGGACTGATCAAGCGGTCCGCCCGGCAGGCCAGCGTGGTCGTGGTCTACATGCACGCGGGCGCCGAGGGGAGCACCGCCGACCATGTGACCGGCCACGAGGAGTACTTCCTCGGCGAGGACCGGGGCAACCCCGAGGCGTTCGCGCACATGGCCATCCGGGCGGGCGCCAGCCTGGTCATCGCCAGCGGCCCCCATGTGATACGCGGGATGCAGTTCTACCGGCGCCACCTGATCGCCTACAGCCTGGGCAACTTCGCGAGCTATAACAACTTCGCCACCGACGGCAACCTGGACATAAGCGTGATCCTGCATGTGACGCTGTCGGCTACCGGCGCCTTCGAGCATGCCCGCATCTACCCGATCCAGTTCACCGGGCAGGGCCGCCCCGTGTCGGGCGGAAGCGCCATCTCCTTCGTGTCCCAGCTTTCGGCACAAGACTTTGGCGCCTCCGCAGCCCGCATCCGGCGCTCGGGCATCATCAAGGCACCGTGACCCGGACCTGCCGCCGTCAGAGGAGCTGGCTGATGGTGATCGGCAACGAGCGGATCCGCCGGCCGGTGGCGTGGTAGACGCCATTGGCAATCGCGGCGGCGACGCCGACGAGGCCGACCTCCCCGATGCCCTTGGCGCCGATGGGGTTGGCTCATAGTGACCTGGGTGGCGTCTTCCGGGTCAACCTCGAAGGCCGCTCCGGCGACACGGCGCAGCCGGGGGAACGCGCCGAACGTGCCCTCGACCTCCTCCACGGGGTCGGCCGGAATACGGCAGAAACGGGCCGCGTGGCTGTCGCTTTCGCCCCTTGATGGCCCAGGAGTAAGGCCTGAACAGCAACCGAACGGCCAGTGGCGTCAGCGAGCCGGCGCGGGCTGATGAACAAGCTATGCCGGGCGCGGGCGGTTCCCTCCGCTTCGATACTCCACGTCATTCGGTCGCTGCGGACGCCCTTTGAACAGATGAATATGCTAAAGTTTATTCATGGCTGACGTGGTGATGATGCCCAGCTCAAGAAGCGGGGATGGACACCAGCTATGGTGCGCGACCTGCTATCGGCGCGCCAGGTGACGCCGTGACCGGCGCGGCGGTCTGGCTCCGGGTATCGGCTGGTCATCAGGACAGCGACAACCAGGTGCCCGACGTCGAGCGGTTCGCGGCGCATCATGGCTACGAGATCACCGAGCGCTATGTGGTAAGCGACTCAGCGTGGAAGAACGGCGGCGGCCCGGAGTACCGCAAGACCCTGCAGCGCGCGCTGGACGATGCCCACGCGGGCAAGTTCCGCGTGCTGATCGTGTGGGCGCTGGACCGGATCGTCCGTGAGGGCGCGGAAGACGCGCTGCGTATCTTCCGGCAGTTCCGCCAGCGCGGCTGCATCGTCGTGTCCGTGAAAGAGTCCTGGCTGAACGGCTCGCCGGAGGTGCAGGACATCCTGATCGCGTTCGCCGGGTGGATGGCCGAGCGTGAGTCAGCCAGGCGCGGCGAGCGGATCAAGGCCGGGCTCGCGCGGCGCCAGGCCGAGGGCAAGCCGGTCGGCCGGCAGCCCGGCGCCGCCGACAAGAAGCCCCGCAGGCGGGCCGGGTACGTCGCGTCCTGGGAAGGCGGACGGCGCCGCGCAGCCCAGGACACCAGGACAGCACGGCAAGAAGCGAAGGCGCCCTAATACCGCGCTGCCGGCAGTTACCCGGCAGCCGCCAGCGATGACCTGCTTAGCATTCAATCCTGTTCCGATCCGCCGCTGTGAACTGGTCCGGTTCTCGGCACCCCGTCAGGCAGGCCCCGTGGGGAATAGCACGCGCGGTTCGAGGTCCAGCCGGGTGGACGGCGCCTGATCGGGCGGGGTCAGGTTGATGATCCAGTTGCCGAACCGGCGGACCGTGTGGGTGATGTAGGGCGAGACAGTGGCCAGGTCGTCAAGGTCGACGGGTTCTCCCTCGGTGGCGATCTGGTTGGCGGCGCTGGTGATGTCGCAGGCGGTTCATAGACCACCTCAAGCCGGTCCCGCACGAACTGGCGGTGACGCTTGGCCGAGCGTTCCGTGGCCTGCTCAAGCCCCACACAATCCGGCAGCCCCAGTACCCCGCGGACATGCCCTGCCACAGCCCCCGGCACCTCGGCCAGCTTCGGGAAATAGCCCAGCCGCTGGTAGGACTTCAGCCAGACCACCAAAGCCAGCAGATGCCCGGCGTCCTGGGTCCGGCCACGCGCCCAATCCACCTCACCGTCAGACGGCGTGAACGCCTCCGCCAGCTCCCGCCCCGACACGACCCGGGAAACCGCGGATACGCGGTCCGATCGACCGACGTCACCCGTAACTCCCGGGACCGCAACCAACCCGACGCCGCCAACCTTAACGATCAAGCATCAGCCGCGGCCCGTTTCTGCCGTATTCCGGCCGACCCCCCTCCAGCGCGGACTCGGCGACTACGACAAGGGACCGTCACCCTCAGCAGCCGGGTAGTCGACCGCGCGGAAGCACCCGTGGACGTGGTCGTTGACCACGCCGGTGTTCTGCATGAACGCGTACACACTGGTAGGTCCCACGAAGCGGTACCCCTGCGACTTGAGTTGCTCGGCGAAGGCCTCAGCCTGCGGTGTCGACTTGGGCAGGTCGGCACCCGAAGGCGCCCGCTTACGGGCGACCTCGTAGGACTCCGCGAGCACCACCAGGCTCGGCGACGCGGACATCATCGCGCGGGCGTTGTCGACGGTGGCCTGGATCTTGCCCCGATTGCGGATGATCGACGCGTCTTGCGTCAGCCGGTCTACGTCCTTGTCGGTCATGGCGGCGACCTTGGCGATGTCGAAGCCGTGGAACG
>DASYYE010000563.1:0-2584 GCA_035946955.1 Streptosporangiaceae bacterium
GCTCCAGACCGACGGTGCGCTGTCGGACGGCAACGCCTACGTCACCGAGAACAACGCCGCGGACCTGAGCAGCTCCGCGCTGGCCATCCACTGCGACATCACCAACCACACCGGCTCGTCCCAGACGGGCACAGTGTCCGCAACGGTCACGCCACCGAACGGCGGCACACCGATCACGGTCACGCAGAACGTGACGGTCCCGGCCAGCACCACGCAGACCGTCACCTTCACGCCCAGCGCGTTCCCGTCGCTGACGATCTCCAGCCCAAAGGTGTGGTGGCCCTACCAGATGGGCAGCCAGCCGCTCTACACCTTGGCGACCTCGGTCTCTGCCGGCGGGACGGTCCTGAACTCCACCAGCGAGACCTTCGGCATCCGCACGGTCAGCTCGTCACTGGTCGGCTCCTCGACGGCAGAGCCATCGGGTGCCCGGCTGTTCAAGGTCAACGGCGTGCCGATCGTGGTCCGCGGCGGCGGGTGGTCACCCAACATCTTCCTGCACTACTCCGCGAGCGACACCGCCCGCCAGATCGCGCTGATGCAGAGCATGGGCGTCAACACGATCCGGCTGGAGGGCCACATCATGCCGCCGGACTGGTTCGAGCAGATGGACCAGGCGGGCATCCTGGTCAATGCCGGATACCAGTGCTGTGACGCGTGGCAGCTGCAAGACAGCGGCCTGACGAGCTCGGCGGACTACCAGATCCTGACCAACTCGGCGCTGACCATCGGGCAGCAACTGCGCAACAACCCAAGCGTGTTCAGCTTCCAGTGGAGCGACGACCAGCCATTGGCCCAGCAGGAGTCGGTGACCCTCAGCGCCTTCGGCCAGGCTGGGTTCACCGACCCGGTCATCTCCTCGGCCGAGTACAAGAGCAGCCCCAAGCTGGGCGCCTCAGGGGAGAAGGAAGGCCCCTACGACTGGGTGCCGCCGAGCTACTGGTACGACACCGGCCACCACGACACCGGTGACTCCAGCCAGACCAATGCTGGCGGCTCGTGGGGGTACGACAGCGAGGAGAGCGCGGGCGACACGGTCCCGACCATGGACTCCATCCAGCGGTTCATGTCCCCGTCCGACCAGTCGGCCCTGTGGCAGAACACCAGCTTCAACCAGTACCACCTCGACTACGAGTCCGGGTGCCAGCTGGGCTACACCTTCGGCACGCTATGCCACTTCGACAAGGCCCTGAGCAGCCGGTATGGATCATGGTCCAGCCTGAGCCAGTACGTCGAAGAGGCGCAGGCCCAGGAGTACGAGAACACCCGGGCACAGTTCGAGGCGTTCATCGACCGTGCCAACAACACGCCGCTGCCCGCCACCGGCACGATCTACTGGCAGATGAACAAGGGCTGGCCGAGCCTGCTGTGGAACCTCTACAACAGCGATGGTGACCAGGCGGGCAGTTACTTCGGGACGCAAGAGGCCAACCAGAGCCTCCACGCCCTCTACGCACTGAACAACGGCACGGTGACCCTGGACAACCTCACCGGCACCACCCAGTCCAAGGTCTCGGTCGAAGCCAAGGTGTACAACCTGGCCGGCAGCAAGCTCGACGACCAGACTGCCAGCGGCATCAGCCTGGCCAGCCAGCAGGTCATGAACAACGTGCTGACCCCGAAGGTGCCGGCGGCCACCACGCCGCCGGCGGCGGCCCAGGTGTACTTCGTTGAGCTCCTGCTGTCACAGAACGGGACGCTGGTGGACCGCAACGTGTACTGGCTCTCCACCCAGCACGACGCGGTGAACTGGGGCAGCACGCTTGACCAGCCGCAGGCGGTGATGACGCGGTACGCCAATCTGCAGGCCTTGTCGAAGCTGCCACAGGGCAGCGTCTCGGTGACCGCGGCCACCACGTCACAGCCCGGCCCGGACGGCGCCGACCTGGCTACCACCGTGAAGATCACCAACAACTCTCCGGCGTCCACGGTCGCGTTCCTGCTGCGCGCAGACATCCGGAGGGGGACTGCGAGCGGCCAGGTCCTGCCAGGCGACAACGAGCTGCAGTCATCGACCTGGAACGGGGACGACATCACCCTGTGGCCCGGTGAGTCGCAGACACTGACGGTCACCTACGACTCTGGCGACCTGCAGGGCGCGACACCGGTAGTGAGTGTGTCCGGCTGGAACGTGCCGACGACGGACATCGCAGCGCCCGTGCCATAACGGGGCCCAAAGACCACCCGCGGCGGGCCAGGCACGGCCCCACTGGCCCGCCGCGGGCGCCTGGATCAGGCGCCTGAGTCAAACACTGTGCCTGAGTCAAACACTGTGCTTCGCTATGACGCCGCCCCACGCCGGTCCATGGCAGCATCGGTGCGCCCTGGCCGCTCGGCAGGCCCGCCTCCGGGGATCGTGGGGCGCAGCCTCCCGTCAGGCCCTGGCCCGGAACGGGTCCGGGGTGTCGTGGTCGGCGGGACGACCTCCGGCGCCGAATTCGACAGTGGCAGGTGGATGGTGACGGTGGTGCCGGTGCCTTCGGTGGAGGCCAGGTTGATGGCGCCGTGGTGGTTGGCGATGATGGTGGCGACGATGGCCAGGCCGAGGCCGGTGCCGGGGATGCGGCGGGAGGTGGCGTTGGAG
>DASYYE010000564.1:0-4562 GCA_035946955.1 Streptosporangiaceae bacterium
ACCCGATCCGGGTCACCGAAGGTGACACGGTGATCCTCGCGTCATCCCTGATCCCGGGCAACGAGACCGCGGTGTTCCGCGTCATCAACGAGCTCACCCGGTGGGGAGCCAGGGTCGCGCACCGGGGCAATGCGCTCGTGCACGTCTCGGGCCACGCGCCCGCCGGGGAACTGCTGTACGTGCTGAACCTGGTGAAGCCGCGCAACTTCATGCCCGTGCATGGCGAATGGCGGCACCTGCGGGCACACGCCAGGCTCGCCGCGCTCGCTGGCGTTCCCGAGGACGCCATTGTGATCGCCGAGAACGGCGTGGTCGTGGACCTGGTGGATGGGCACGCGTCCGTCACGGGAGCGGTCCCGTGCGGATTCGTCTACGTGGACGGGCTCTCGGTGGGCGAGGTGACAGAGACGTCTCTGAAAGACCGGCGCATCCTCGGCGAGGAAGGTTTCGTCACCATCGTGGTCGTGGTGGACTCCACATCGGGCAAACTGGCCGCCTCGCCAGAGATCCACGCCCGCGGCTCGGGCATCGACGATGACGTCTTCGCGGCGGTCATCCCGCGTCTCGAAGAGGCCATCGAGGCCGCTACGACCGAAGCGATCATGGACTCCCACCAGCTCCGCCAGGTAGTGCGGAGGACGGTGGGGCGCTGGGTGAACGATACCTACCGGCGCCGCCCCATGATCATCCCGGTGGTGGTCGAGGTCTAGCGTGCTCCCCGCTGTCCGGCACGCAACACTGGGTAGCGGCCCCTCACCCAGACGGCATCGGTGCTCAACGTCGCGATGACCCAGTAGCCAAGCCGCCGGGTGGGGAGCGACACGCGCGGCTGGTTCCTTCGCCGCGCGGAGGGTTCTCGTTACCTTGGTCATCATGGCTACCCGTGCGCCCAAGACCGGTGCGCCACGCAGCAGTACCCGTGCTGGGAGCGGGTCGGCCCCGCGGACAGCGAAGACGGGGACGAAGTCGCGCACCAGTTCCCGGCCTGCGACACCGCCGCTGGGTGGCGGGGCAAAGAAGGGGGCACCGAAAAAGGGCAGCACCAAGCGGCCAGCCAAGGGCCGGCCAGCTGCACCGAGCAAGCGCAAGCCATCCCACGACCCCATCCTGATCTTTCTCGGGTGGCTTGCCATGGCCTTGGCTGGGGCCTGGATGCTGGTGGCCCACGCGGTTGGGACCGCCACCCGTGCGATCGGCGACAGCGCCCGCGACCTCGACCCGTTGCACCAGCGTGACGGCGTCGGCCTGGCCTTGCTCGGCGGGGGGATCATCACCGCTGCCACGTTGTGGTGGGGGATGGGCAACACCGCAGGCCGCGTCATCGACGACCTGCTGCGGGGCATGTTCGGTTCAGCCGCCTGGACCGTGCCGCTGTTGCTGGGCCTGTTCGCCTGGCGGTTCCTGCGCCACCCCGACCGCAACACCGCGACAGCACGGCTCATCATCGGCGGGCTGGCCCTGCTCGTCGGCGGGCTGGGCCTGATACACATCGCCAACGGCACCCCCTCGCCTGCCGACGGGGCGCAGGCTATGGACGCTGCGGGCGGCATGGTCGGCTACTTCGCCTCGGCCCCGCTGGTGAGCGTGCTCACCTCCTGGGTGGCAGCTCCGCTGCTGGTGCTGGTCTGTGCGTTCGGCCTGCTCGTGGTCACCGGCACCCCGCTGCACCGCGTGCCTGACCGCTTCGCGGAACTGCGGGCGCAGGCCGCCGGGGTCTCTCCAGACACCGAGGACAGCGAGGCTACGGGCGCCCAGGGCAACCGGGCGCGGCTGGGACGCAAGAAGGCCGATGCCCTCGAGGTCGGCGACCATGTCAAGCCGTACGACACGCCGCTGCTGCGGGAGGCGGCGCTCGGCGGGCGTAACGGCAAGGACCGGGCCGCCGTGACAGGCAGCTCACCCGTCCTCGAAGTCCCGGCACTCACAGGCGACGGTCTGGACGGTCACGCGCTCCCTGCGGGCACCGACGGCGTGGGTGCCAGTGGAGCGGGTGTCGATGGCGCGGGCGAGGCCGGGGACGCGGAGAGCCTGCTGGACGTGCTCGGCTTCGGGCCGGGACGGAGCCGCCAGCCCACCCCCGCTGACAGCAGGCACCCGGCAGAGCCGGGGCGAGCGCCCGGCCTGGGTGAACAGCTCACGCTCGCCGGTGCGAGCGACTCCAGCTACACCCTGCCGCCCGTTGCGCTGCTGCGACCAGGGTCGGCGCCGAAGCCGCGGACTCGCGCCAACGACGTGGTGGTGGCGGCCCTGACCGAAGTGCTGGAGCAGTTCGAGGTCGACGCCCGGGTGACCGGCTTCAGCCGTGGGCCGACAGTGACCCGCTACGAGATCGAACTGGGCCCGGCGGTCAAGGTCGAGCGCGTCACCGCGCTCTCCAAGAACATCGCGTACGTGGTGAAGAGCGCCGACGTGCGGATCCTGTCGCCGATCCCGGGCAGGTCCGCGATCGGTGTGGAGATCCCCAACTCCGACCGCGAGATCGTCAGCCTCGGGGACGTGCTGCGCTCACCCAATGCCGTCGCCGACCACCACCCCATGGTCGTGGGACTCGGCAAGGACGTCGAGGGCCGCACCGTGGTCGCGAACCTCGCGAAGATGCCTCACATGCTTATTGCCGGTGCCACTGGAGCTGGGAAATCGACTTGCATAAATGGGCTGATTTGTTCCATTTTGCTACGCGCTACACCTGACGACGTGCGGATGGTGCTGGTGGACCCCAAGCGGGTGGAGTTGGCGTCTTACCAGGGGATCCCGCACCTGATCACGCCGATCATCACCAACCCGAAGCGGGCTGCGGAGTCGCTGCAGTGGGTGGTCGGCGAGATGGACCGTCGCTACGACGACCTGGCCGCGTCCGGGTTCCGCCACATCGACGACTTCAACAAGGCGGCGCGTGCGGGCAAGCTCATCCCGCCGCCCGGCAGTGAACGGACCTACCTGCCGTACCCGTACCTGCTGGTGATCGTCGACGAACTGGCGGACCTGATGATGGTCGCGCCCCGTGACGTGGAGGACTCCGTCGTCCGTATCACCCAGCTTGCCCGTGCCGCTGGCATCCATCTCGTGCTGGCGACCCAGCGCCCCAGCGTGGACGTAGTGACCGGGCTGATCAAGGCCAACGTCCCCTCGCGGCTTGCCTTCGCCACCTCCAGCCTGACCGACAGCCGTGTCATCCTCGACCAGCCAGGTGCGGAGAAGCTCATCGGTCAGGGGGACGCTCTATTCCTCCCGATGGGTGCCAGTAAGCCATTGCGGCTCCAGAACGCTTTCGTTTCGGAGAAGGAGATCCGGGAAGTTGTT
Source organism: Streptosporangiaceae bacterium (assembly GCA_035946955.1). Lineage (GTDB taxonomy): Bacteria > Actinomycetota > Actinomycetes > Streptosporangiales > Streptosporangiaceae > DASYYE01. Next base: position 3,301 of record DASYYE010000564.1, read on the forward strand.
ACTCACTGCCGCAAACAGGCGGAGCCGGAGTACAGGGAGGATGTGGCTGCCCCAGGGGGGGCTAACCGTGAGATCGACTCAGAGGTGGGCGATGACCTCGAACTCCTCATACAGGCGGCGGAACTCGTGGTGACCACGCAGTTCGGGTCGACCTCGATGCTGCAGCGAAAGCTCCGCGTGGGCTTCGCCAAGGCTGGCAGGTTGATGGACCTGATGGAGAGCCGGGGCATCGTCGGGCCGAGCGAGGGCTCCAAGGCACGCGAAGTCCTCGTCACCCCTGATGACCTCGCTGGAGTGCTGCAATCGCTGCGCGGCGGTCCGCGCGACTGACCTGCACATTTTGACCGACAGACCTAAGGGCGGCCCGGTGTGTCCGTTGAGTATTGAGGGCATGTCTACACTTGGTGACTGGTCCCTTATCTTGATCCGCAAACACGCTGTCATCGTGGGCGCTGTGCCGCGCGGCCCGCGGTGTGATGAGGCTGGAGGCGCGGTGTGAGCGTTGGTGGAGCCCTGGCTGAGGCGCGCACCCAGGTAGGTCTCACTGTGACACAGGTGAGTCAGCGAACCTGCATTCGCGAAGCCATTATCCGGGCCATTGAACGGGACGACTTCACCGCCTGTGGCGGTGATTTCTATGCGCGCGGGCATATCCGCAGCATCGCGCGGGCGGCCGGGCTCGATGGAACCGAGGCCGAGGCGCTGGTGCGGGAGTACGACGCGTCACACGTCCCGACCCACCAGGTCACCGCGAGAGAGATCTTCGAGCCGACCACGCCGATCAAGCTCAGGGAGAGACGTGCCCCCAACTGGTCCATAGCCATGGTGGTCGCCCTGGCTGTCGTCCTCGGCTACGGCGCGTACCGGACCTTTGTCGCGGCCAGCGCACCCCAGCGCCCGGTGGCGGCCCAGGGGCCGCGCATCACCAACCACCATCACGTGACCGCCGTCCACCCGCCGCCGAGCCCCACGGTCCAGCCGACGCCAACCGTGCACGGCCTGACGATCCAGCTCACGGCCATCCAGGACTGCTGGGTCGAGTTCACCAGGCCGAACGGCACCTATATGTTCCAGGCCTACGTGGTCGGCGGCAGTTCCCGGACGTGGCAGTTCCACCACGCCGTGAGCATGCAGCTCGGCAACCCGGGTGGGATCGTGCTGAGGGTGGACGGGCGGAACCTCGGCCATCCCGGTGCGTACGGCCAGCCGGTCACGCTGAGCTTCGGGCCTCACAAGCCACTGCCCACAGTGACCCCGGGCTC
>DASYYE010000565.1:0-8313 GCA_035946955.1 Streptosporangiaceae bacterium
TAACAGCAAGATAAGCCCCGCCACAGCCGCCGCATGATCAACTAATTAGTAGTTCAGATTTTCGCCCCCCTGAGGGGGAAAAACTGAACGGGTAACGGTTGTCCACAGGGGTGGGGAGGGTAGGCGTGGCGTTGTCCACAGGGGAATCGGAGGGGGTGGCTGTTAGGGGGTGGGCCGCTCAGGCTGAGGGAATGCGTGATGCGTTCGAGGAATCACAGCACAGCCGTCTCAGACTCCAGCGAGGTGTCCTGACCCGCGTACAGGCTCTCGACGCCGGGTTGTCCGACAAGGCGATCGAGGTCAGACTGCGAGACGGCAGATGGCAGCGTCTCCACTGGGGTGTCTATGCCACCTTCAGCGGCGAGCTACCACGGTTGGCTGTGCTCTGGGCTGCTGTGCTGGCCGCTGGACGTGCCGCCGCCCTGAGCCATCACACAGCGGCCGAGCTGTATGGCTTACTGAACACCCCAGCGTCGCTAGTGCATGTGTCAGTGCCGAGTGGGCGCAGGGTCGAGCACCCAGAAGGCGTGGTGGTGCATTATTCGGGTCGGCTGGAGTTGGCCACACACCCGGTACTGACTCCGCCGCGCACCCGGATCGAGGACACCGTGCTGGACCTGGCCGAGACCCTCACCAGCCCCGACGAGGTGATCAGCCTGATACTGCGAGCCAGTGCGAGCCGACGGACCACACCGAAACGGTTGCAGGCAGCCATGGATCGGCGTAACAGGATGCGCTGGCGCGCAGACCTCGGTCACGCACTCAGCGTCAGCTCCCAGGGCGCCCACTCGCTGCTCGAGTTCCGGTATTTGGACCGTGTTGAGCGGCCTCATGGGCTGCCGCGTGGCCGTAGGCAGAACCCTGTGCGCCGGGAGCGGTGTCGGCAGTACCAAGACGTTGAGTACGAAGGATTCGACGTGGTGGTGGAACTTGACGGGAGCGCCGCGCACCCGCAGTGGTCACGATGGGCTGACATCCGGCGTGACAACGCCAGTACCGCGATGGGCCAGGCCACTCTCCGCTATGGCTGGGCGGACGTGACGACACGGCCGTGTCGTGTCGCGCGTGAGGTGGCGGCCGTGCTGGCCCAGCGAGGCTGGGGTGGCATCCCCAACCGCTGTGGCCGCAATTGTCCCATCGACGCCGACTAACGCTGATAACAGCAAGAGTCGTTGGTGCGGCCAGCCCAGGTGCGGCCAGCCCAGGCGGGGCCAGCCCAGGCGCGGCTGGCTCGGGCGGGGCTGGCCCGGGTGCGGCGGGCCGTTATGGCTGGGTGGAGGGCAGTGCCGTGTCCGGCAGTTCTGGGCCCGCTGGGTCGGTCGCGCCGACCCTGTCCTGGGCCGGGGTGTCGCGCATGGTGCGGAGCGGCGAGAACAACAGCCACAGGCCTCCCAGCCACGCGCCCGCTGCGCCTACCCACATCGTGGGGCGGACCCCCAGGGCGGAGCCGAGCGCACCACCGAGGAGACCACCCAGCGGCAGGGTGCCCCACACGATCCAGCGGACCGCCGCGTTCATCCGGCCCATCAGTTCGGGTGGGCAGATCGCCTGGCGGTAGCTGACCTGAGCCACGTTGTAGGTCACGGAGCTGAAGGAGAAACCCGCCCAGCCCACGACATAGAAGGCGACCCCCCAGCCCGGCCTCGCCAATGGCACCAGGAACAGGGTCGCCCCGAAACCGACAATGGCGACCCAGATGATCCGCGCCGAGCCGATCCAGCGCGACAGCCGGGCGCACAAGGCGCCGCCTGCCACGCCACCGAGGGCGCTCAGTGCGACGAGCAGGCCTGTGCCGGCGGGCGTGACATGGAGGATCCGTACCAGAAAGACGATCTCCAGCGCGGCCATCATGCTGCCGAACAGGTTCGAGGTGCCAGTACAGGCCACAATTTTGCGCAGGACGGGCTCGGCGAGCACGAAACGCAGTCCAGCGGCGGTGTCGCGGCCCAGCTCACGGAGCCCCCGGCGGGGAGCGGATGGCCCTGCGTCCCCGGTGACCTCGCGGGGCTCACGTGTCCGGATCGCCAGCAGGGAGGCAACTGAGACGGCATAGGACACGGCATCGGCGGTCATGGCACCAGCAGCCCCGACCAGGCCGACCAGCCCGCCGCCAACCCCCGGGCCCGCCACCCGGGCCAGTTCCGCGGTCGTGGTCAGCTTCCCATTGGCGTCGATGAGCTGGTCACGCCGCACCAAGGTCGGCACGTAGCTCTGGTATGAGACGTCGAAGAACACAGTGGCGACCCCCGCCACCAGTGCCACGCCGAAGAGCTGGCCGAGGGTCAGCACCCCGGTCGCTGCCGCCAGCGGGACAGACCCGATCACCAGCATCCGGGCGGCGTCGCAGACCACCATGACGCGCCGTTTCGCCATCCGGTCCACCAGCGCGCCCGAGGGCAGCGCGATGAACAGGAAAGCCGCGGTGGTTGCCGCGGACAGCAGCCCGATCTCCAGCGTTGATGCCCGCAGGACCACGACCGCCGTCAGCGGCAGGGCCAGCGTGGTCACTGCTGAGCCGGTCTCGCTGACGCACTGGCCTGCCCACAGCAGCAGGAAGTCCCGGTGCCGCCAGAGCGAGGAAGACTGGCGGGCGGGACGGGAGGCCATGGGATCAGTCTGCACGCACGTGGGAGGCTGGGGACATGGCTGACTACGACGGTCCGGTGCGGCCGGGCACCGCGGCGGGGGTACCGGCATGAGGTGCGCACACCGGGTCGAGGTGGTGCGCGCCGCCGAACGCGACCTGATGGCCAGTGTGCCTGCTGGAGCCCTGATGCAGCGCGCCGCCGCGGGTCTGGCCTCGGTCTGCGCGGGCCTGCTGGGGCGCGTCTACGGGGCGCAGGTGGTCGTGCTGGCGGGCAGCGGGGACAACGGCGGCGACGCCCTGCACGCCGGGGCCAGGCTGGCGGGACGGGGTGTCCGCGTGGTCGCGGTGGCAGCGGCTGACCGGCTGCACGCGGAGGGGGCCGCCGCCCTGCGGGCGCACGGCGGGCGGGTCGTCCAAGCAGCCGACCCTGACGTGCCCGCCCTGGTGCGGGCAGCGGACCTGGTGGTCGACGGGCTGCTTGGCATCGGCGGCCGTGGCGGGCTCCGCGGGGCCTACGCCGACCTGGCTGCCTGCCTCGGCCGGGCCGGTGCAGCCTCGGAGCCTGTTCCGGTGGTCGTAGCCGCAGACCTGCCCAGCGGTGTCGACGCGGACACCGGCGAGGTGGCTGGGCCAGTGGTCAGGGCAGACGTCACGGTCACTTTCGGCACACTCAAGCCGGGCCTGCTCATTGACCCGGGAGCGTCACAGGCGGGCGTGGTGGAACTCGTGGACATCGGGCTCGGGCCACACCTGCCTGGCCCGGACGCCCTGGCCTGGGAGGCCGCGGACGTGGCGGCGGCATTGCCGCGTCCAGGCCGGGAGAGCGACAAGTACCGCCGTGGTGTGCTGGGTGTGATGGCAGGCAGCGACCGGTTCACCGGCGCGGCCTCGCTGGCGGTGGGCGGCGCCATCCGGGGCGGCGCCGGGTTGGTGCGGCTGGTAACCGCCCAGCCAACGGCAGCGGTCGTCCGGCCGGTCTGGCCGGAAGCCGTGATCACCGTGACGGGGGACGGGCAGTTGGCCGGCAAAGAGGTCGAGGCGGCCGGGCGGGTGCAGGCGTGGGTCGCTGGCCCTGGCATGGGCACGGACTATGCCGCCATGCAGCGCCTGGCGGCCGTACTCGCGAGCGACCTGCCTGTGTTGGTGGACGCCGATGGGCTCACCCTGATCGCCCGCGACCCCGGGCTGCTCGCAGACCGCCAAGCGCCTACCCTCCTCACCCCGCACGCGGGTGAGCTCGCCCGGCTGCTCGGGGCCGACCCGGCGGACGTGGCCGCCCGGCGCGCCGAGCACGCCCGCGCCGCAGCAGCGCGCCTGGGCGCGTGCGTGCTGCTCAAGGGGTCCACGACCGTGGTCGCACCCGTCGGGGACGGGCCGCTGCTCGTCAATGCCACCGGCACCGGCTGGCTTGCCACTGCCGGTTCCGGCGACGTGCTGTCGGGGCTGGCCGGCGCCTTGCTCGCCCAGGGCCTCAGCGTGACCAGCGCGGCCGCAGCCGCCGCGTTCCTGCACGGCATCGCCGGGCGCTACGCGGCGGGTGGTGCCGGTGGCGGGGACGGCGAGGCGCCGATCGGGGCGGCAGACGTCATCGCCGCACTTCCCGCGGCGATCCGGAGTGCCAGTCAGGCTGTGTAATGGCCGGGCAATGTACTGACCATGTATTAACGCGCGGTGCGGCGTTGCCTCATTAGGTTTGGTTCGTCCAGTGGAAGGGGGGGCCGCGAGGGAGGCTGGTGATATGTCCCGCTCACCGAAACGCCGCAGGGCCTGGCTGACCACCCTGGCCGGAGCAGTGACCGTGGTCGCTGCTTGTGCACCTGCGGTCGCCGCGTCCGCTGCGCCCCACACCAGCTCCCGCGTCCACCCGGAGGCATCCCGCGCAACCGGGTGGACGCGGGTGTTCTTCGACAACTTCAGTGGCGCGGCGACCCAGGGCGTGGACTCCAAGTGGAAATATGACACCGGCCCGGGCTCCAGCTTCGGCACGGGCGAGATCGAGACCATGACCAACTCGGTCAAGAACGTCCACCTGACCGGCCACGGCGGTCTCGACCTCGTCGCACTCGGGCACGGCATGTCGTGGACCTCTGGCCGCGTCCAGACGGTCAGCTCGGGCATTGGTGCGCCCGCAGGCGGTGAGCTCAAGGTGACCGCCTCCATCCGGCAGCCCAACCCAGCTGGGGGCCTCGGCTACTGGCCGGCGTTCTGGGTGCTCGGCCCCGGCCAATGGCCGGAGAACGGCGAGATCGACATCCTGGAGGACGTCAACGCCACTTCGCAACACTCGGGCACCCTGCACTGTGGCACCTTCCCCGGTGGTGTCTGCAACGAGCCCGACGGCATCGGCAGCGGGCTGCAGTCCTGCTCAGGCTGCCAGAGCGCCTTCCACACCTATACCGTGGTGGTGGACCGGGTCAACGCGGCCGCGCAGTCGGTCACCTGGCTCCTGGACGGGCACCAGTTCTTCCATGTCAGTGAGAGCCGGGTGGGCGCCGCGGTGTGGCAGTCGGCCGTAGACCACGGCTTCTCGATCATCCTCGACCTCGCGATGGGCGGCGGGTACCCCAACGGTGCCTGCGGGTGCACCACCCCGACGAACGCGACGACCTCACGGGGCACCCTGACGGTCCGCTACGTCGCGGCGTACACGAGGCACTGAGCCAGCCGCCCGACCCGTCCTGCCAAAGGCCAGTCCGCGTCCACCGAACGGTGGACGCCGGATCTGGCCTTCTGGTTGGTGTTCCGGCGCAGCCGGGGCTGAATCCTGGCTACATGCTGAGTGAAACGAGCGTGCGCGTGCGGGGGCTGCGCAAGACCTACCGCGGCCTGGCGGCCGTGGACGGGGTCGACCTGGACATCATGAAGGGGGAGGTCTTCGCCTTGCTGGGCCCCAACGGCGCTGGCAAGACCACCACCGTGGAGGTGCTGGAGGGGTACCGGCAGCGCGACGGCGGGGAAGTCAGCGTGCTGGGCACCGACCCGGCACGGGGTGGCCGCCAATGGCGGTCGCGGATCGGCATCGTGCTCCAGTCCAGCTCCGATGTTGCTGAGCTGACCGTCCGGGAGGTAGTCCGCCACTTCGCGAACTACTACTCCAGCCCCGCAGACCCCGACGAGGTCATCGAGAGCGTCGGGCTCACCGACAAGTCGGGCGCCAAGGTCGTCCAGCTCTCCGGCGGGCAGCGCCGCCGGGTGGACGTCGCGCTGGGCATCATCGGCCGTCCCGACCTGCTGTTCCTCGACGAGCCCACCACCGGGTTCGACCCGCAGGCCCGCAGGCAGTTCTGGGGGCTCATCAAAGACCTGGCCGGGGCCGGAACGACCATCCTGCTCACCACCCACTACCTGGACGAGGCCGAGGCGCTCGCGGACCGGGTGGCCGTGATCGCTGCCGGGCGGATCCGCGCGGTAGCGGCCCCCGCGGAACTCGGCGGCAGGGCCACGGCCCGCGCGACCGTGACGTGGCGCTCACCCGAGGGCCACCGCAGCGTCGAGACCGACAGTCCCACGGAGGTCGTCCGGGACCTGGCCGGGCGGTTCGGCGGTGAAGTCCCGGAGTTGACCGTCACACGGCCAACCCTGGAGGACACCTACCTCCAGATGATCGGGAGGGCGCAACTCGGTGAGTATCAAGGGGGTAGGTCATGAACGCTGTGGGGTCCGACAACGCGGTCCGTCCCGGGTCACACAGGGGCGTGGCCAGGGGAACCAGCCGGGAGAGGCTGGCCTCTCCCGTTTCGCTTGGGCTGTTGCGGGCCTGGCTGGAACTCAAGCTGTTCTTCCGGCGCCGGGAGGCGGTGATCTTCACCTTCGCGCTCCCAGTGGTGCTGCTCGTGGTGTTCGGCTCGATCTTCCACGGCACCATCGGGAACACCGGGGTCAGCTACCGCCAGTACTTCACCGCGGGCATCATCGCCAGCGGCATCATGTCGGTCACCTTCGTGAACCTCGGGATCGCGATCGCCCTCGAACGTGACGCCGGCACGCTCAAGCGGCTCGCTGGCACACCCCTGCCCAAAGCCGCCTACTTCCTGGGCAAGGCGGTCTCGGCCCTGGTGATCGCCGTAGCTGAGACCGCGATCCTGCTGGCGATCGGGGTGGCCTTCTACGGGCTGCACCTGCCAGCCACGGCCGGCCGATGGCTCACCTTCGCGTGGGTGCTGGTGCTCGGGGCGCTGTGCTGCACGATGCTCGGCATCGCCGCCAGCAGCCTGCCCCGCTCCGCCCGGAGCGCCGCAGCCGTGCTCAACCTGCCCTACCTGGTCCTCCAGTTCATCTCAGGCGTCTACTTCCCCTTCACCAGTCTCCCCAAGGGCATGCAGGAAGTAGCAGCGGTCTTTCCCCTCAAGTGGCTATGCCAGGGACTGCGGTCGGTGTTCCTGCCAGACTCAGCGCGTCTCGCCGAACCCGCCCACATGTGGGAGCACGGCACGGTGGCACTGGTGCTGGCCGCGTGGCTCATTGGAAGCTTGGCCGTATGCCTGAAGACGTTCCGCTGGCAGAGCGAGGAGAATCGCTGAACACCGAGGGCGGGCCCCACGCATGGCAGCGGGGCCTGCCCTGGTGGGAGGCCTACTTCGGGATCGTCCTCGCCGGGACGCTCGTGGTGGTCGCCGTGACCGGCGCGACGGCGGTGGCCGGGGCAGCCGCATGCGGCTGCCTGGCCGCCGCTGGCGTGGCCTACGTGTTGGCCGGGCGGGCCGCGCTCATGAACCGCCTGACCACCTGGCAGGAGAACGCCTACGTCATCTGCCTGGTGGCCTTGATCGCCGTGGCGCAGAGCCAGGTGCCGCAGAGTTCCTGGGTGCTCTTCGCCGCCGCTCCGCTGTGTTTCATGACCGTGCCCGTGTGGCGCGCGCTGGCCGCGTTGGCGGCACTGGAGGTAATACCGGTAGCCAATGCTCTCGAGGCGCAGCGCAGCCTGGAGACCATAACGGCGGTATGCGCGGCAGTACTGGTCGGTGTAGGCGGCTCCTTCCTGCTCGGGACCTGGATCCAGCGCATCATCCGGGAGAGCACGGAGCGGGCTGAGCTCATCCGCCAGCTTGAGGCCGCACAGGCGAAGGTGTCACGGCTGGGGCAGGAGGCCGGCATCCTCACCGAGCGCCAGCGGCTCGCCGGGGAGATCCACGACACGCTGGCACAGGGGCTGACAAGCATCGTGATGCTGCTGCAGGCCGCCGACGCGGCCATGGACGACGACCCGGCCCAGGCACGCCGCCACCTTGAGCTGGCGACGGAGTCGGCCCGCGAGGGCCTGGCAGAGGCACGCGCGATGGTCACCGCACTGACCCCCGCGGACCTGGCGGAGGACACGCTCCCCGGCGCCCTGCAGCGTGTCACCGCCCGGATAGGCGGGGAGCTGGGTATCGGCGCACGTTTCGAGGTGGCAGGACACGTGCGGCCGTTGCCCGCCGCGGCCGAGGTCGTGCTGCTGCGGGCCGCACAGGAGGCGCTGGCCAATGTCCGCAAGCACGCCCAGGCGGCCAGCGTCACGGTGACTCTGCGCTACGCCGACCAGGCGGTGCAACTGGAGGTCACTGACGACGGTGCGGGTTTCGACCAGGCGAGGGTCAATGGCGGGTACGGCCTGCGCGGGATGCGCGGGCGCATCGTCCAGGTCGGCGGCAGCCTGGAACTACGGGCACAACCGGGTGCGGGCACATCGCTAACAGTCGAGGTGCCAGGCTGAGCGAGCCGGAGGGGCGCGGCGCTGCCTGGACTGA
>DASYYE010000566.1:0-3567 GCA_035946955.1 Streptosporangiaceae bacterium
CGCCCTGCCGGGACGCCAGATACAAGTGGTAGCCGGTCAGGTCACCGCTCCCGGTGACCGCCACGTCACCCGGCCCGCCAGCCGTCTGGCTGGCGTGGCCGTGGGCCACCTGCTGGGTCCCGGCCGGCCCCCGAGTACCGCCGGGACCTGCGGGGGCGACAGCCGCAACTGCCGCCCCCGCAGCGGTGCTCGTGCTTGCCAGTACGGCTGCCAGGGCCGCTGTCCCAAACCAGAGGGGACCGCGACGCCGGGTCGGCAGCCTCAATTGATGCCGGGTCATGACACGCCTCCCGTTCAGCCCGTGCTCAGGCGCTCGCCTGGCCCTCAGCGGGGCCTGGGCTGAATTCCGCATACGCGGTGGCGGTCGTGGAAGGGGAGTACACCATGTTGGACCAGGCTGGGAAGACCCCCGAGCCGTACCGGTCCGAGCAGGTCGAGGAGTTGTCCACGCAAACGTAGATGTTGACAGTGCCCGCAGTGCCGGTGGTGTCTACATAACGTGCCCAGTTGGTGCCACAGTGCGGGGAGTACCAGTTCTGGATGTAGCCGGTCCACCCGCCGGTGGGCTGGCCGTTGTCCGGGTTGAAATAGTAGACCGGCTGGGAATTGGCGACATAGCTGCCTATGCTGCAGTCGGTATCGAGCGGATCCTGGTTGCCGCAGGTACGCGCTGACGGCGACTGGTAGCAAGGGTTATTGGTGCTGCCGGTGGGAGCGGCGGTCTGCGCCATCGCCGTGCCGGGCACAGCGAACACCAGTGCCGCCGTGCACGCGACCCAGGCAGGCACAGAAAGCAGCTTGCAGTGTCTATACAGGCGAATGGACACGGAAAACCCTCTCAGGTGTTAGGTTACTTGGCCCCGTCTGAACGCAACATGAAGCGTTCGCGCCATTTGTACCTGACCCTGTGCTTGTGCGGCAACAATTGGCCGTACACAATCAGTGAAGAACATGTTCACAGCCATGACCAGCGTGTTCGGCGGCCGATGTGAACGCTCCCTGAACATCCCCGGGGTTGAGCTACCGCCGGCTGTGGGGTGCCAAAACCGCGCTCGCGATCTCCAGCACGCGGTTTCCTCGGTTAGCCGGTGACCTCGGCCTCGGTGACCTCGGCCCCGGGGGCCTCCGTGCGGAGGAACCGCTGGCAGCCCCAGCCGGGTCCTCCCACGCCATCTGCTCAATCGAGCCAGTCCGACCCCGTTGACCGGGCAGTAACTTGATCATACATTCATTCATAATCTGTATGAATGAAGGGTGGTTGTGATGCGGAGAGAGACGGCCGTTGTGCTGGGCGGCAGCGTGGCGGGACTGTGTGCCGCAGGGGTACTCGCCCGGCACTTCGACAAGGTGATCGTCCTCGAACGGGATCGGCTTCGGCCGGGCGTGGAGCACCGGCGGGGCGTACCGCAGAGCAAGCACCCGCACTTTCTGCTCAACTCCGGGCGCCGGGCGATCGGTGAGATCTTTCCCGGGTTCGAGGAGGCGCTGCTCGCTGCGGGCGGGATGCTGTTGATGCCATCGATGGATGCGGCCTACTGCGAGAACGACGGCTGGGCGCCGCGCAAGTCCGGATCGATGACGATGGTCTACAGCTCCCGGGTGCTCATCGAGCGGGTCCTGCGCGACAAGGTCCGCGAGCTGCCCGTCATCGAACTCCGTGAAGACGTGACCGTCACCGGACTCAGGTCCACCGGAGGGGGCACTGCGGCAGGGCACGTGGACGGAGTCGAGTACCGCACCACCGACGGCGGGGAGGGTGACCTCGCCGCCGACCTGACCGTCGACGCGCTCGGCCGCGGCTCCTCGGTCGTCGACTGGCTCAACGCGGCGGGCTGGTCCACGCCGCCGGAGAAGACCCTCGACGCCAAGGTCACCTACACCTCGCGGTGGTACGACCTGCCTCCCGCCGGACAGCGTCCGGCGTCGTGGTGGTGGAAGCACCTGGTCATCACCCCCACCCAGGACACCGGCAACCACCCTGAGGAGCATGAGTTCCTCAGCAACTTCTTCCCGATCGAAGGCGACCGCGCCATCGTGTGCATGGGGTCATGGGGCATCGACATGCCACGCAAGGTCGAGGCATTCGAGGCCGCCGTGGACCGCGTACGGGCCACGGCCTTCGGCCGGGCGGCCCGTGCCTGCACTCCCACAACGGAGGTGCATCTGACTCGATCGACCGGCAACAAGTGGCGTCGTTTCGACCTCGTGGACGCGCCCCCGATCGGGTTGGTCTGCATCGGCGACTCGATCTGCGCGTTCAACCCGTTCTACGCCCAAGGCCTGAGCTCGGCCGCCCGCTCCGCACTCATCCTCGGCGACCTGCTGCGCGACCGCGACGTCTTCGACGTGGCCTTCTTCCGTGCGTTCCTCGCCCGGCAGAAGAAGTCTCTCGAGGTGCCCTGGATGCTCGCGATGGCCCGCGACCAGGCGTACGACTTCGCGACCGGAACCGAGACGGCGCCGCCCTGGCGCCGCAAGCTCACCGCTCGCCTCAGCTGGCCGATCTTCAACGCCATCAACGCCGCCAGCCGTGAGGACGCCTACGTCGAGCAGACTTTCGCCCAGGTGTTCAACCTCGACAAGTCCCTCAGGGAGATGGCCGGCGATCCGCGGTTCTGGTTCGGGATCGCCCGCTACAAGGTGCGTCAGCGGCTCGGCCGCACGATCGTGCCCAGTGGCTTCGACGAGCGCCAGGACCCGCCCGGCACCGACTACACCGGCTACCTCGGGCCCGCGAGAGCACCAGCCGGCGGCCGCGACAGCGACCTGTTCGGCGCCTGAGGCGAAGGAGCGACCGGTGGACCACACCTGCGACCCGGTGGCCGAGCGTCTCGCCAAGGGACTCGGCTTCTCCTGCCACCACGCCAACCCGGTCATGACCGTCCGCGACCCGTTCGGCCTCCGCAACGGCACCATGCCGGTCCTCGAACTGCTCATCGTCTGCGGCGCCGTGTTCGCCTTCATCCACGCGTGGCGGCGGTGGCGGCGCGACGGCGACCCGGTCAACCTGACGCTGTGGTTCGCCTCAGTCGTCTACCTGGCGGTGATCGAGCCGCCGCTGTACTTCCCTGGCTGGTTCGGCCTGAACAGGCAGGTCGGGCTCATCTTCATGCACAACGTGTTCACCGTGCAATTCATGTACGACCGGCTGCCGCTCTACATCGTGGCCTTCTACCCTGCGCTGTCGCAGCTCGCCTACGAACTGGTCCGGGTGCTGGGCGTCTTCGCGCGGCGCGGGCCGCTGGCCGGCGCTGTCGCGGTCGCCTTCGCCTGCCAGGTCTTCTATGAGATCTTCGACCAGCTCGGTCCCCAGCTGCAGTGGTGGGCATGGAACCCCAGCGACAAGATCAATCAACCTGTGCTGGCCGCGGTGCCGATGAACAGCATGTTCCTGTTCGCCTCGGTCTCCTTCGCCGCGATGACCTACCTAGTGCTACGTTCCTCTTTAAGTAGTAATTTAAGGGTGTAGGTAGCGAGGCGTAGGCCAGGTACGGGGAGGCGAGTTCCGTGCCGAAGTTTTTACGGGCGCGCCCGCCAGTGGATGACGGCGAGAGCAGGAAGATCCGT
>DASYYE010000567.1:0-16985 GCA_035946955.1 Streptosporangiaceae bacterium
GCCATTGCACTGTCAGTGCCGGTCAGCACGTGGTATTGCCCATCGGCACCTGCCACCATGGGGCCGCTCTCGATTTCCTTGCGCGCTCCCGAGATAGCCCGGGATTCGATCTCCCGGCCGATGCCCGTCATTTTCAGCAGCTCGTAAATGAATGCACGGGCGGTACCATGCTCGGGGTTGTCTTTTGACAGCGCGGCTATCTGGGCACGCCCAGACAGCAAACGGACACCATAGGCAGCCGTGGACTGCCAGGTGAGAGTCATCTCGGTGCCGTTCCGCTACACCTGGCCAGCCGAACTCGACCTGATGGCACGGCTGGCCGGCATGACCCGGCACGAACGCTGGGGCGACTGGAACCGCGAGCCTTTCACCAGCGAGAGCCGTAAACACGTCTCCGTCTGGCAGAAGACGGGCTAGCGGCCGGACCTAGAGTCCCTCGAGGAGGTCGGTCTCGGTGATGCCGGGGCCCTGGCCCTCGCGGATGAACCACTCGGTCCCGAACCCCTGCTGGAACGCGTCATCCGGCATGGCCAGGAAGAACGACTGCTCGCTGATCTGGCTCGCGTGCGCTCGCATGGCGGCGCGCTTGTGCCCCAGGTAAGGGGTGACGTCGACAGCCGCGGTGATCACCGACTCGGGCTTACCGAACTTCTCGACGTCACCGATGTCGGGCATCTGGACGTCGGTGTCCACGGCCATCTCCGCGAGCTGGCTCATGCCGCGCAGCATGTGGTCGCGGTTCATCGTGGACTGGAACACCCGCGGGACGCCCGCCAGCGTGGCCGCGGCCATCCCGACCCGGTGCACCTGGATGTGGTCCGGGTGGCCATAGCCCCCGTTGTCGTCGTAGCAGGTGAGCGCATCCGCGCGCTCCTCCTCCAGGATCACGGCGAGCTTCTTGGCGGCCTCGTCCACCGAGGCGGCCCAGAACGACCCGGGCGCGTCATTGGTGGCCGTGCCCATCATCCCGGAGTCGGTGTAGCCGAGGAACTCGACCCGGTGCGCGCCCAGGATCTCGGCGGCCGCGCGGGTCTCGGCCACCCGCCGCTGCCAGAGTTCCTCTCCCACGTCGAGGAAACCCTCCGCGACCTCGCCGTGTTCGCCCCGTGTGGCGACCACCAGGACGACGCGGTGACCTTCTTCCGACGCCTTGCGGATCACCCCGCCGCAGGCGATGCACTCATCGTCAGGATGCGCATGGAACGACACCAAAGTGGCCATGCCGCCGACGCTACCCGAGCCATGTGACAGTCAAGCCCGCGGCTGGGTCAGACGAGGTACCAGGAGCAAGACCTCGGCGTGGTGCTGGGCGATCTCGGCGAGCCAATCGACCCACGTGCCCGGCCGGTCAGGGGCAAGCCGCAGTGCGCCGCTGAGCAGTTGCTGGGCACGCTCGGTGTCGCCTGCGATTTCGGCGGCGACGGCGAGGTAGAACACGAGGTCCGCGGTGTGCTCAGCCGTGCTGGGGAGCGTGAGGGCGAACTGGGCGGCTGGCGCGAGAGCGGCGGTGCCGGGGCGGCGGGCGAGTCCGTCCAGGAGTGACCGGAACCGTTGCGGATCAGCGACCACATCGAGCACCGCTTCGTGTTCACCCAGCGATGCCAGGTCGAGCAGTGCCAGTGCGCGGTGGGTCGGCACGTCATCCTCGTCCGAGTCTGCCCTCGACGCGAGGATGTCACGCACCGTGGCGGACAGCAGGTCTTCGGAGCTGGCCGCCAGCATCGCACGCTGCCCCGCCAGGTCCGACCGGGTGAACTGGTTGGCCACAATACTCATGAGGAGTGGCCGGTACGCGGCCTCGGCGCCCTCGTCGCGGGCGGCTTGGCGCAGGGCCGAGTAGCGTTCGGCGACCTCCTCCGCCACTCGCAGCAGCGCCTCACCGACTGCCTCATCGGCAGCTGAGCCGAGCAGTTCGGGATGGCTCGCCAGGTAGTCGCGTTCCCCGGTGTAGGTGTCGGTCGCAAGCCATGCCTGGGCCGATGCAAGCAGGCCAGCATCCACTGTGACCCAGGTGGGCAGTGGCTGGCCCGTCTGGCGCTGCCAGTCCGCTTCGAACGCGGCCGGGTCCGCCGCCCAGTGGCGGCGGGCTTGCTCATGGACCATTGCCAGCAGGCCCCGGTCATCGCCGGCGGGTGCTACGGAGCTGCTCAGCCACTCGGCCGCGTCCGGGTGGCCGGGTTCCACCTCGGAAGCCCTGGCAACCCGGAGGAACGCTTCGTTCGTCGTGGACACCTCTCCCAACGTAGCGGCTGAGGCGGTATCGCCCCGGTGAGTTTCCAGAGACGATTTGTTGGCCTGAGCGTCTCCGTGCTGTCGCCTGCGCGTTGGGCAGCGGTCCTAGGGTCACCCCGGGACATGCCCGCGCCGCCGGGCGTCCTCGAAAGGAGAAACCATGGCACAGGGTCATCGCAGTGGATGGCTGACTGGGCGGATCGTGACGATCACCGGGTGCGCCTCGTTGCTGGGCGGGCTGGCACTGGCGGGGGCGGGCACGCCAATGCAGCTGTCGGCCGCCACGTCGCCGCTGCACCCCGCGGCCGTGCACAGCCGCGCCACGGGATGCCAGCTTGGCAACGGTGTCACCCACGTGGTGCAGATCGGCTTCGACAACGTCCACTTCTTCCGGGACAACCCCAACGTCCCGTCCGACCTCCAGATGCTGCCGAACCTGCTGCACTTCATCGAGGGCAACGGCACGCTGCTGTCGAACAACCACACCCCATTGATCGCGCACACCGCCGACGACCTGCTGACCACGGCCACCGGCCTCTACGGCGACCGCCACGGCATGCCGGTCAGCAACAGCTACCAGACCTACAACACCGACGGCACGACCGACTCGGCCGGCTCGTTCGCCTACTGGACCGACCCGGTGTATGACACGGCCCACACCCCGAACGCGGGCCACGACACCAACCCGTCCATGGTCTACTCGGCCACCCCGCCATCGACCACGAGCCCGGCGCCCACGCCGAACTCCATCACCCCCGCCCCGTGGGTGCCGTTCACCCGCGCGGGCTGCAACGTCGGTGAGGTGGCCACAGCCAACCAGGAGCTGGAGAACACCGTGGTGGACATCCCCAAGGTGTTCGGCCCCAACTCACCCGAGGCCCAGCAGCTCGCCAACGACCCGGACCACTTCAAGGACGCGGAAACCGCTGACTACGTCGGCATCGGCGTGCACTGCTCCCAGGGCGACGCGTTCTGCGCCGACGCCATGGGCATCAAGTACGGCCAGACCCAGCCGAGCAACACCGAAGCACCCGACCTGCTGCCCAACGAGCCCGGTGGCTACAACGGCTACGACGCCCTGTTCGGCCACCGCTACGTCGCGCCGCAGCTCGGCGCGGGCACCCCGAACGTGATGCACAACGGCTACGAGGTCACCAACGCCGCGGGCAACCTGGTCGACCTCAATGGCAACGAGCTGGACGGCGCGTTCCTGACCGGCCACCCCGGGTTCCCTGGCTACGGTGGCATCAACGCAGCCCAGACGCTCGCCTACACCGCGGACATGCTGGAGAGCGGTGTGCCCGTGGTCAACGCCTACATCTCCGACCTCCACGGCAACCACTTCATCCCTGGGCTGGCAGACTGCAGCAACGCGCCAGAGGCGCTGGGCACCGGCACCGCCTGCTACATCGAGCAGGCCCAGTACTACAACGCCGCATTCGGTAAGTTCTTCAAGCGCCTGGCCGCCGACGGCATCACGGCCAAGAACACGCTGTTCGTCTTCAGCTCGGACGAGGGCGACCACGAGGCCGGTGCCAATGTCGGCCGGGCGATCCAGCCCACCCCCGCCACCTGTGACGGCGCCAAGGTCAGCGGCAACACCGTGACCCCTGACGTGGCGTGCACCTACCCGACTGGCTCGTTCGGCGAGCTGGCCGGCGACCTGACCGGCCTGCTGGCCACCCAGCGGAACAACACCACGCCGACGAGCCTGGAGAACGACACGGCGCCGGAGTTCTATGTCACCGGCAACCCCGGGCCCGACACCACCACGGTGCGCACCCTCGAGCACGACGTGGCAGCCCTCACGAACAACAACCCCTACACCGGCGGCACGCAACAGATCATCAACTACCTCGCGGACCCGACCGAGGAAGCGATCCTGCACATGGTGAACGCCGACCCGGCGCGCACCCCCACCTTCGCGGCGTTCGCCAGGCCTGACTACTACCTGGAGGCTGGCTCGGCGACGTGCACCGGGTCCTGCGTCACCCAGGACACCGGGTTCGCGTACAACCACGGTGACTACGCGGCCGAGATCAACACCAACTTCCTCGGCCTGGTCGGCCCAGGCGTCAGCCACCTCGGGCTGGACGGCTCGGCGGCCAACAAGGGACCGGGCTCGGCCGGTGCCAACAGCGGCCAGGTCACGGTCCCGGCCGAGCACACGACCGGGCCGTGGGCCGACGAGACCGACATCCGGCCAACGATCATGTACCTCACCGGCCTCACCGACGACTACGAGCACGACGGCCGGGTCATCACGCAGGTGCTGGCCAGCCCGAACAGTGCGCTCTCCGCGGCCGGTGTGACCACCCTCGGTGAGTGCTACAAGCAGCTCAACTCCAGCGTCGGCGACTTCGGCACTGACACGCTGGTCGCCTCGACCAAGGCCATCGAGAGCACCAGCAGCGGTGACCAGGTCTACCTCCGCACCGACCAGATGCTCCACGGGCTCCTGGCAGCCCGGGACAAGGTGGCCGGCGAGATCAAGCAGGAGCTGGAGAACGCCGCATTCAACAACCAGCAGGTGCCGGACGTCGAGGCGCAGACGACCATCTGTGAGGCGCTCATCGCCGCCGCACACCACCTGGCTGGCTGAGATACCGGACCAGACGTGGCCGGCCCTGCCGGGCCGGCCACGTCTGGTCAGGCGGTGTCCCAGGCCAGGGGGAGGGCCTCGATCCCGTAGATGCCTTCGACGCCGCCGAACCCGACGTCCCCGGCCAGCCGCAGACCTGGCAGGCGCGGGGCCAGGAAGGCCAGGGCCTCCTCCAGTTCGGCGCGGGCCAGGTTAGACCCCAGGCAGAAGTGGGCACCCGCGCCGAAGGTCAGTACCCGCTCGTCGTGGCTGGCTGTGATGTCGAACGCGTCGCCATGCGGCTGGTCGCGGTTGGCCCGTTCGGCGCAGACCGCGACGATGGTGCCCGTGGGGAACACCACATCCCGGTACTCGACGTCGCTGGTGCACAGCCGGGCCGTGAACGGGGTGATCGGCTCGAACCTGAGCACCTCCTCGACCGCGGACTCCAGCAGGTGGGGCTGTCCGGCGAGCAGTGCCCACTGGTCCGGGTGCGTCGCGAACAGGTGCAGCGCATGGGACAGTTGCGCCTGCGTGGTGTCCACGCCACCGGCCAGGACGTCGAGCACCAGGTTGACGCACTCGTCGTGGGTCAGCCGCTGGCCGTCGGCCTCGGCCGCCAGCAGCGTGGTGAGCAGGTCGTCCGATGGCTCGCGGCTGCGCAGCGCCAGCAGCGCCTCGGCGTAGCCGTACAGTTCCTGGGTGGCCTTCTCGATCTTGCCGGGCTCGCTGGCCAGCGCCCGGATGTCGAACTGCCGCTGCACCCAGCCCGACCACTCGTGCAGGCGTGGCGCGTCCTCCTCCGGCGCGCCCAGGACGGCGGCGATCGTCAGTGAGGGATAAGGCTTCGCGACCGACGACACGAACTCGCATCCTGACGCATCCGCCAGGCCATCCCAGATCCGGTCGAGGAACCTGCGCATCGCCGGCCGCCAGCGTGCTGCCGCGCGGGGGGTGAACGCTGGCCCCACCAGGGCACGCAGCCGGCGGTGGCGTTCCCCGGTGAGGTTGAGGATGTTGCTGTCGATCATCTCCCGGAGGCGGCCGCCGGTGACACCGAACAGGTCCGCGATCTCGCGGCCCGGGAACGCGGTCTGCTTGGACCGCAGGAAGAACTCGCCAGCGTCGCGGTCGAGTACCACCAGCGCCAGCGGCGAGCGTGCCAGCCAGCCCTGCGCGCGGAGTCCGGCGAGCCGCTCGTGGTAGACGTCGCCGGTCAGGCCGGGGTCGTCGTAGTCGAAGAACGGGAGGTCGAGGTCTGTCACGTTGCCACGCATTACCGGAGAGTACGCCGGGCCGGCCATGGCTGGCCATGGCCGGCCCGGTCAGTACGGGGGTGGCTACGCGGCGTCTAGCACGTGGCCTTCCACGTCTCGGAGAAGGCATCTTTATTGGACAGGGCAGAGGTCGCGTCGCACTTCGTGCCGCCCACCTGGATGAACATCTGGGTGAGGGTGAACGGCGCGGTCGTGTACGAACCGATCGGCTTGCTGTCGACGGTGACGGCGGTGAACTTGTCGGTACCGAAGTTCGCGAGCTTGGGGAAGGCCAGTTCCAGCACTGCCTCGGCCGAGGCGTTCTTGGCCGACAGCGACTTGTGCACGGTGTTGGTCCAGCCCTGCGTGGTGTCGGCGAGCGTCAGGGTGTAGCTCGTGCCGGTCGTGTGGGTCACCGTGCCGGTGAAGTGGTCACCAGGCTTGACGGTCTTGGCGAGGAAGACCGGTGGGGCCGGGAACATCTCGTACCACGCGACGTACTTCGGCTTGCCAGAGCTGCAGATGCTGTCGGACCCGGTCTGCTCCACGGTCTTGTCGTTGAAACCGTCGATCCCGACCCAGGGTGCCGCGTCCGCGCTGCCGCTGGGGCACGTGACCGCGTTGAGGGTCCAGCTCGCCGAGACCTTCTTGAACTTGCCGCCACTGACGGCATAGCCGGACCAGTTGGGCGAGCCTACGGCGAATCTGCGGTGGCCGGTCCTGATCGGATGGGTGCCCGGCACCAGCCGGAGCGGGCCGCCGAGCCGCGGCGTGTGCGCGGCGGTGGCCCGGGGGGCGGCCTGGTGGCCGGTGGTGGCCGCCAAGGCCGGGGCCGTGGCCGCCAGCCCGGCAGCGAGGGTCAGTCCGGCCAGGGAGGTACACCATTTCCTGGTCATAGGCGGGGGCTCCTCTTTCCTAGTCGTGCGACAGGGGATACGACGTCGTGCCGAGGGTGACGTGGCGGGCCGGGTCAGCCCGCTGGTACAAACGATGACCAGCGTAACTTCAGGGACATTCTGAACGGTCAGGATGGGGGAACTTCCCCGGAGCCGCGGACGATGAGCGTGGTGGCCAGTTCGACCCGTTCCACGGGGCCCTGGTAGCCATCCAGGCGGCGGAACAGCAGTTGCGCGGCGATGCGGCCCAGGCCCGCGGTGTCCTGGGCGACCACGGTGACCGCGGGGGTGAGCAGGTCCGCCAGTTCGAGGTCGTCGAACCCCACGAGCGCGATGGGGGAGCCCGTGGCATGCAGTTCCCGCAGGGCCAGCGCGGTGATCCGGTTGTTGCCGCACAGCACCGCGCTGACCGGGGCCGGGCCGCCGAGCATGCGGTCCAGCGCGTCCCGGACGCTGAGCGGGGTGGGCGGGGCCATCGACACCCAGGAGCCCTCGGCAGCCAGCCCGGCCGCGGACATGGCCTGCGTGTATCCCTGGAGGCGGTGGGAGGCGGTGTAGATGTGGGGCGCGTCGCCGATGAAGCCGATCCGCCGGTGCCCGTGCCTGACCAGGTGGGTGACGCCATCGCGGGCGCCAGTTACGTTCCCGGTGAGCACCGTGTCCGCGTCGATGAGCTGGGGCGGGCGGTCCACGAACACCACCGCTGTCCCGGCCGCCACCTCCGGGAGCAGGTAGGTGTGGTCCTGCGAGGCAGGGATGATGATCAGGCCGTCGACCCGCCTCGCGCAGAACGAGAGGGCCAGTTCCTGCTCGCGTTCGGCGTCTTCGTCGCTGGAGCCGGTGATGAGCAGCGTGCCGTGTTCGGCGGCGACGTCTTCCACCGCCCGCGACAGCGTTGCGTAGAACGGGTCGCCGATGTCCTCGAGGATCAGCCCGATCGATGCCGTCTGCCCCTTGCGCAGCACGCGGGCGCTGTCGTTGCGCCGGTAGCCGAGCGCGGCGATGGAGCCGTTCACCCGGTCGGCGGTCTGCGGCCGCACGCCCGGCTCCCCGTTGACCACCCGCGAGACGGTCTTCAGTGCAACGCCCGCGTGGCTGGCCACGTCTTTCATCGTTGGCCTGGTCCCGTAGCCGGCCATGGCCGCCTCCCTCTCCGCACCAGCCATGGCCGTCCGCCCCTGGCATGGTTCGTGCCCCGCCCCTGGCATCCCTGTCACCACAGTGACATGAAACGGGGAGGGAGCCGGGCAACCCGGCCCCCTCCCCGCAACGCGGCGCTCAGCCGGTCGACACCGCGAAGATGCCGATCGACCCGTTGCTGGTTGTGGCAGGCAGCGTAATGCTGGTCACGGTCTTGGACGGGTCTATTGGGACGGCTTCACTGAACACATACGTGGTCACGGTCTGAGACTGACCGTTGGTCATGTTCCGGTACGGCGTCTGGCCCACGATCATGTTGCCGGGTATAGGCGGGAACGAGCCGGCGCCCAGGGTCCAGTCACTGAACCCGAGAGTGGCCGTGGACGACGTCCCGTCGCTGTAGTTGATGGTGATCATGCCGGACGCACCGGAGGATCCGGAGTTGGTGGCGCTGCCGAGGAAGCTGATCGAGCTTGCCCCGGACGCCGTGCTCACCGGGATGGTCTGCCCGGACACCGCCACCGAGTCAGGCATGCTCGCAGGCACGTTCGGCCACATGTAGGTGAAGCCGTTGTTGGTCACCGTCGCGCCCGGTGCGAGCCCGGCGGCGGTCAGTGCCTGCTCGGAGTAGCTGAACCCGTCACCATCATAGTTGGCGGTGGTGGGCGAGCCGTCGTTGCTGATGCCGGTGATGTTGAAGTACGGGCCCAGGTCGCCCGGCTTGGCGATGACCGCGTTGATCTGCACGGGCAGCACGGTCATGGTCCCGGCCTTGAACGTGAACATGACGCTGAAGTCACCGTCGGTGGACCCGGCCGTGACGTTGACAGAGGCTGTCGCCGAGCCGTTGCCCGGCACCGCCAGGGTCCCGCTCGACGGCGACAGCGTCAGGCCGCTGGATGAGGGGGTGCCCATCCACGTGACGTTCTCGGCCGTGCTCGACAGGTTCGTGACCGTCACGGTCGCCTTGGTGGTGGCGCCGGGCTGCGCGTAGATCGTCGCCGGGCCGGCGGTGGCCGTGGCCGCGAAGACCGGTCCGTAGGAGGGTGGCGCGTCCTTGGCCGCGCTGCCCCACGAGGTCGCGGTCTTGCTCATCGTCCAGTCCATGGTGGACCCGTTGGCAAGGGTGCTGAACGGGACGAACAGCTTG
This sequence comes from Streptosporangiaceae bacterium, assembly GCA_035946955.1. Classification (GTDB taxonomy): domain Bacteria; phylum Actinomycetota; class Actinomycetes; order Streptosporangiales; family Streptosporangiaceae; genus DASYYE01. The sequence goes on from DASYYE010000567.1 coordinate 9,256, forward strand.
TTGTAGGCCTTGCCGTTGATCATCAGGGACTTGACGTAGAACGTCGAAGGTGAGGCGCCCGGCGCGTTGCTCTCGATCGCCCGGCCGTTAGGCAGGGTGATCACAGCGTGCGGGAAGCCGGGGCTGGAGAACACCATGTTGTCGCTGCCTGAGTTCTCCGGGTACATGCCGAGCATGTCCCAGATGTCTGAGGAGCTGTTGGCGCCGAGGTCGTCGTTGTTGGGCAGACCCATCGGGCCTGGCATGTACAGGCTGTTGCGGATGTTATCGACCGCCTGCTGGGTGCCGGCGGGGTCACCCGCGTAGTCGGGGGCGTTCTGCTCGCCCATGTCGAACTCGTTGGTGAGCTGGGCGTTCATGCCGAACCCGTTCGGCTCGGACAGGTACTGCCTGAGCATGGGCGCGGCCTTGGCGTTGCCGCCGAGCAGGGAGAACAGGCCCGCGTAGTCGTTGGGCACGTCCCACAGGTACTGGTAGGCGTCACCCTCCACGTACGGGTTGGTGGTGGTGGGGCCGACCCCGGCTTCGTATGTCCCGTTCTGGAACTTCGGGTTGAGCAACTGAGTGGCGCCGTCGTACACGTTCACCCAGTTGTTGGCCCGCTGCTGGAGCATGGCGGCGTCCTTGTGGTCGCCGAGCGCTGCCGCGAACCGGGACAGCGCGAAGTCCTCGCTGTCGAGTTCGAGCAGCGTGGAGACGTACCCGCGCATGCCGCAGCACCCGTAGGAGCCGTCCTCGGGCAGGTAGCCGTACTTCGCCTCCAGCGCCTCACCGGCCCGGACCGGGTTGACGGTGTCGGCCTGCTTGAGCATGTCGGCCAGGGCCTGGTGGAGGTTGAAGTGCCGGGCGCCGAACGCGTAGTAGTCGGAGATGATGGAATCCGACGAGTCGCCGACCATGACGAAGTTGTCGAGGTTCAGGTACCCCCACTCCGGGAGGATGCTGTTCTCGGCGTACATATTCAGCAGGGACTGCGCCTGGTCGCTGGCGGCTGCCGGGTCCAGGATTGCCTGGAGCTGTGACAGCGAGTGGTAGGTGTCCCAGCCGGAGAAGACCCCGTACTGGTCGTGCTGCCCGGGCGCGAGCGTATGGAGCTTCATGTCCGAGCCCCAGAACTGCCCGTTCACGTCACTGGTGATGTTGGGCTGCATGAAGTCCTTGTAGAGCAGGCTGTAGAACTGCTGCGTCTGTGCGAACGAGCCGCCCCAGACGCTGATCTTGCTGAGCAGGCTGTTCCAGGACGCCTGGGCCGCGGCCCGGACGGCGCTGAAGTCCCAGCCGCTGTTGTCCGTCCGCCAGTTGAGCCTGGCGTTGGCGTCGGACACGTAGGAGATGCCGACCTTGGCGTCGATCACCGGGTTCTTGGTGGTGTCGAACTGCAGGAACACGGAGTCGGGGCCGGGCTCGCCGGACACGTCTACGACGGTGGCCTTGGTGAACGGCTGGCTGAACCTGATGTCGAAGTGGACGGTGTAGAGCTGGTTCTGGCCGGCGTTGTTTGTCTCGCCGCAGAAGTCGCCGCTCGTGGCCGAGCCCTCGACCTCATTCTTGCCGATGACCTTCGCGGTGGTCGCGGCGTCGCCGTTCTGGCTGGCCATGAGCTTGATGTTGAAGTCGGCCATAGTGGTCTTCGGGAAGGTGAAGCGCCCGAACGAGCTGTGCGGCGTGGCGGTGAACTGCGAGGTGATCGTGTCGGGCAGGTTGCTCTGCGCCGAGTAGTAGCCGGCCTGGGCGACCTCGCCGTTGTTGGTGAACGACGTGGTGGCCTGGCTGGGCGCGCCGCCGGGCATCGCCCCGGTCATCGGCAGGATCGGCAGGTCCATGGCGGCGCCGCAGCCCGGGCCGGAGATGTGGGTCAGGCTGTAGCCCCACAGGCCCTCGTCGCCGAACTGGTAGCCGCCGCCCGCGTTGTAGGTGGGCAGGGTGTCGGGGCTCCACTGGACCATGCCAAAGGGAACCTCTGCGCCGGGGTAGGTGTTGCCACCGTTACTGGTCCAGGTGCGAGTGTCCACCAGCGTCGCAAGGTTCTTGACCGGCGCCTTGACGATCGCGTGGTCGCGGACCCCTGCGGGGAGCTGTGCGAGGCGCACTGAGTGCGGGCACGCGAGGAGGTGGCCGTTGGCGGCCTTGGTGCAGCCCGCGTTGTGCCGGCCGTGCATGGTGACGTGGTGGCGTGACGCGGCGGTGGCTCCTGCGTGCAGTGGTGCCGCCGCCGCTGGTGAGGCTGCCGCGAACGCGGCAACCAGAGCGCCGACCGACAGGACCGCCGCCCATACCCTCACGCGGGTGGCGGAGCTATGGTGGCGTACCTGCCTGAGCTGGCTAAGTGTGTGTGCCAGGGTGGGGCCGCCGTGTTCGCGCGGCTGCCTGGTCCTCATGTGGGCTCCTCCCGATCGGAACACATGTGTAATCGCCCCCGGGTTGACAACGATGTCATCCCACACCGAAACAACTCAAGTCAACCGTTGCCCACCAGATTTCCATGATTTTTTGCCCTTAGAGCCCGTTTGCTCCATATTTGCTCTATATGACCCTCGGTAGTCGACCCTGGACGCGGGGCAGCGGGGGGAGCAGAACGATCCCGGCACCGGGGTCAGCTGAGGGAGGGGACGGCGATCTCGCCGGACCCGCGTGGCACCAGGCGGGTCATCAGGACCACCTCACGCGGTGGGGAGTCGTCGCCCGCGATCCGGGAGAAGAGCAACTGGGCGGCGGTGGCCCCGAGTGCGACCGGGTCCTGCGCGACCACCGTCACCGGCGGCACGAGCTTGTCCGCGAGCGCGAACTCGTCGAAACCGATCAGCGCGGTGCCGCGGCCGTGGGGGTGGAGGGAATCGGCGGGAGGGTCGCCGGACTGGTACAGGGAGTCCACGGCGCCCATGGTGGTCACGTTGTTGCTGGCGAACAGGGCCGTCGGCGGGTCGGCCCCGGCCACGAGGTCGGCCGTGGCCCGTGCGGCCGCGGCCCGCTCGCGCAGGCCGTGCAGGATCAGCGACGGGTCGGGCACCAGCCCCCGGTCCGCGAATGCCGCCGCGAACCCCGCATAGCGTTCCTTGATCGTCCAGATATCTTCCCGGTCGCCCAGGTAACCGATGCGGCGGTGGCCGCGCTCCAGCAGGTGCGCGACGGCGCGGTGCGCGGCGCTGCGGTTGTCCACGACCACGGTGTCCAGGTCCATGCCGTCGGCCGGGCGGTCCGCGCACACCACCTTGGTGCCCAGGGCTATCTGGCCACGCAGGAACCGGTGGCTGCCCGCCACCGGCACCAGGATCAGGCCGTCCACCTGACGTGCGCAGAACGCCGAGATGACCTCGCGCTCCCGGCGCAGGTTGTCATTGGAGCTGCCGATGAGCACGACGTAGTTGCGGGACCGGGCGGCGTCCTCGGCGGCCCGCGCGAACGCCGCGAAGAACGGGTTGGCCAGGTCGTCCACGAGCAGGCCGATGGTCTGGGTGGGCGCTCCCCGGCGGCGCAGCGCGCGTGCCACGGCATTGCGCTGGTAGCCGAGCTTGCGGATGGCGCGCTCGACCCGCGCGGCGGTCTCCGGCTGGACCCCCGGCTCTCCGTTGACCACGCGCGAGACGGTCATCAGGCTGACGCCCGCGGCTGCGGCGACATCGCGCATGGTCGGGCGACTGGTCACGGCTGGACGCGCCCCACGATGAGAACGTTAACAACCAATCGCCGAACCTCCGGATGCCAGTTGCCCTGGGGGTCGTTAGCTGCTCGCCGGGTTGCGCGGTGCACTCCGCGAGGGCTGCTGGACGTGCGGTCACCACCAGCAACCTCCATGATTATTGAGGATTGGTACCAATCTGCGCAATCATGGGGAGACGGCTTGACACCGTGGCGAGACGTGCGCAAAATCTAGCCGCGCGGTGTGAACGTTAACAAGAAGCTGCGGAGCGCAGGGAGGGGAGTGAGCCGGTGACTGCGCCAGTGCTCGAAGCCCGTCACGTAACCAAGCGCTACGGCCATGTCCAGGCCCTCGATGACGTGGACTTCGATGTGTACTCCGGCGAGGTGACCGCGCTCATCGGCGACAACGGCGCCGGCAAGAGCACGCTGGTGAAGCTGCTGGCCGGGGCCTCGAAGCCGGACAGCGGAGAGATCCTCATCGACAACAAGCCCGTGCAGCTGGGCAGTCCCGTGCAGGCGCGCAACCACGGGATCGAGACCGTCTACCAGGACCTGGCCCTGGCGCCTGACCTGGACGCGGCCGCCAACCTCCACCTGGGCCGGGAGACCTACCTCATCCGGTGGCTCGGGGTGCTGGACCGCAAGGGCATGCGGGAGAGCGCGGTGAGGGCCTTTGCCGAACTGGGCGTCCAGTTGCCCGATGTGCGTGAGCCGGTAGCCAGCCTGTCCGGCGGCCAGCGCCAGTCGGTGGCGGTGGCCCGGGCGGTCGCCTACGCCAGCCGGATCATCTTCATGGACGAGCCCACCGCCGCGCTCGGCGTGGTCCAGCGTGGGCGGGTGCTCGACATGATCCGCCGGGTCCGTGACCGTGGCATCGCAGTCGTCTTGATCAGCCACAACATGCCCGAGGTGCTGGCCATCGCCGACCGGATACAGGTGCTCCGGCTGGGCCGCAGGGTCGCTACCTTCACCGGTGCGGAAGCGTCTGTCGAAGAGCTCGTCGGGGCCATGACAGGGGCGCTGGAGATTGCCCAGCGCAACGGCCATGAGCGCAACGGCCGGGAAGGTGCGCCGTGACTAGTGACAGGCAGGAAGCCCAGGCCGGTCAGGCGCCGGCCACGCCAGCGCCGGAAGTGACCAACGAGGCCCTGGGACTGGCTGCGGGCAGCGGTGTGCCCACCGGGCTGCGCCGCATCAACACCTCAGGCGGCGCGTTGTGGCGCCGCCTGGCCACGACGAGTGAGGCGTGGACGCTGCTCGCCCTCGCCCTCGTCATCGTGTACTTCACGGTGCGGTCGCCCAGCAGCTTCTTCACCCTGACGAACTTCTCCCTGATGGGCCAGAACGCGGCCCCCCTGCTGGCCATGGCCGTCGGGCAGACGTTCGTCATCGTCACGGCCGGCATCGACCTCGCGGTCGGCTCTGTGCTCGTGCTCTCGGGGGTCGTGGCAGACCTGTACATGATCCACCACGGTGGCTCGGCAGCGGGCTGGGGCACGATCGCCGTAGGAGCGGTCATCGGCCTGGTCACCGGCCTGGGCTGGGGGGCACTGCAGGGCCTGATCGTGGCCCTCACTGAGGTCCCGCCCCTCATCGCGACCCTGGCCGGGTTCGGCGCCGCCACCGGTGTCGCCTATCTGATCACTGGCGGCGCGGACTTCCGCACCGTGCCGACCAAGCTGCAGAACACCATCGGGTTCGGCAGCTTTCTCGGGGTGCCCTGGCTGATCGTCATCAGCGTCCTGGTGGCGGTGGTCTTCGGCCTGGTCCTGGCCTATACGAGGTTCGGCAGGTACACGTATGCGATCGGCTCGAACCCGGAGGCGGCTCGCCGGGCGGGCATCAGCGTTGGACGTCACCTGGTGAAGGTGTACGCATTGTCCGGCCTGCTCTCGGGTGTGGCCGGGATCCTGTCCCTCGCGTCGTTCGGCTCTACCACCATTGCCGGGCACGCGTCGGACAACCTCACTGTGATCACGGCCGTGGTGCTCGGTGGTGTCAGCCTGTTCGGTGGGCGCGGCACCATGTTCGGCACCGTGATCGGCCTTGCGATCCCGGCAGTCCTGCTCAATGGCCTGGTCATCGTCGGGCTGAACGAGTACTGGCAGGACGTGGCCATTGGCGTGGTGCTGGTGGCCGCCGTGTATCTCGACCAATTCCGCCGCAGGCTGCGCGAGCGGGCCTGAGGCCACTGGCCACATGGCCACGCAGCGGCGGCACCTTCATCCCCCAGGGAGGACCAATGCGGAGCAGAATGACCGCAACTATGGCCGGGGTGGCCGTGCTCGCGCTGACCGCTGGTGCGGTCAGCGCGTGTGGCTCCTCGTCCGGCAGTAGCGCCAAGAAGACCATGGAGCTCATCGTCGGGACCAAGAGCGACAACTTCTACGTCTCCATGGAGTGCGGCGCCAAGGCCGAGGCCAAGAAGCTGGGCGTCACCCTCACCGAGACCGGCCCGGCGTCGTTCAGCGTGCCGGAGCAGAAGCCGCTCATCGACACGGCAGCGGTGACCAAGCCGGGTGCACTGCTCGTGGCCCCGACGGACACGGCGGCGCTCGACAACGACCTGGCGCGGGTGCAGAAGTCCAGCAAGCTCGTGTTCGTGGACACCGCATCGGCCAACCCCTCGCTGGGTGTCACCAGGATCTCCTCGGACAACTCCTTGGGTGGCAAGGTCGCCGCGGACTCGCTCGGCCAGTTGATCGGCGGCAAGGGCTCCGTCGCCGTCATCAGCGTGGCCAAGGGTGTCTCGACCACCGACGCCCGGGTCGCCGGGTTCATCGCTGAGATGCACGCGAAGTTCCCGAATGTCACGGTGCTGCCCGAGCAGAACGACGACGCGGACAGCGTCAGCACCGCGACCTCGTTCATCGAGGGCGACCTCGCCGCGCACCCCGACCTGAGCGGTGCGTTCGCCGCGAACGTCATCACCGCCCAGGGTGCCGCGACCGGCATCGCACACGCCCACAAGCAGGGTGTGATCAAGCTGGCCACCTTCGACGCCGACCCGGCACAGATGCAGATGATGTCGGCTGGCACCATCCAGCTCGCCATCGCCCAGGAGCCGGCCCTCGAGGGTGCGGACGCGGTGAAGGAAGGCCTGGCCGCCATCGAGGGCAAGCCCGTACCCAAGCAGATCGCCACGCCGCTGATCGCGATCACCCCGCAGAACATGAACAGCCCCAGCGTCAAGCCGTTCATCTACGTGTCCGGCTGCTAGTCCGGGCCAGTGGTCCCGCGAGGCCCTCAGCCGCGAGTCGGCTGAGGGCCTCGCGCACTGGGTCTGGCCGTGCCGGATGTGCGTAACGCGTGGCGGGCTGGGAGACTCGGGGTAGGAGGCGCTTACAGGCTGCCGTGGGTGGGGCCCGGCGTGTTGCAGCGGAAAGGGACTATAGACATGGCTGACAGGAACGGGGAGGTCGCGGTCCGCGACCCCGACGCGCTGGTCAAGGAGATCGAGCGCACCCGCGAAGACCTGGCACGCACCATCGACGAACTCACGCAGCGGGTCAGCCCGGCCAATGTCGCCAGGAACACGGCGGCACGCCTCCGAGAGCAGGCCTCGCGCCCGGGGGTGCTGCTGGCGGGCGGGGTGACACTCGTCGCCGTCGTGGCCCTCGTGTACGTGGCCAGGCGCCGTCGCGGCTGACCCCGGCACTGCCGGGAGCCGGTGGGCTCACTCCACTTCCTGGGTCACGTCGGCGTATTCATCGGCCGTGAGCAGGCCCGAGTAGTCGGCATCGCTGTCCAGCCTGATCCGCATCAGCCAGCCAGCGCCGTAGGGGTCGGAGTTCACCAGCCCAGGGTCGTCCTCGATCTCGCCGTTCACCTCGGTGACCTCGCCGTCGACCGGGGAGTACAGGTCGCTGACCGACTTGGTCGACTCGACCTCGCCGCACGGCTCGCCGGCCGTCACCTTGCTTCCGGGAGCCGGGATCGACACGTAGACGACATCGCCGAGCGCGTTCTGGGCGTGGTCGGTGATGCCGACCAGGGCGGTGGACCCGGTGATCGCGACCCACTCGTGCTCGGCCGTGTAGTGCAGCTCCTCGGGAACGCTGGTCATGGTGCTTCTCTCCTGGGGTATGAGT
>DASYYE010000568.1:0-30865 GCA_035946955.1 Streptosporangiaceae bacterium
GTCAGCGACGCCAGCCAGCCGGACCTGCCGCAACTCATGCGGGATTCCCTAGCCGAGTTGCGGGCCGTGACTGCCATGCAGACCACCGCCTGACAGAGGAAACGGGCACACCCCCCATCCGGCTGGTTAGAGGCCCCTAACCAGGCTCTAGGAATGCGTATCAACATCTGGAAGACTCGCCGAGCACGGGCACCCATCCGGGGAAAGGGGAGCTGGATGAGGAACCGCACAAGGCTGACCATGGTGGTAATTGGTTTCGCGGTCGCGGTCGCCCTGACCGTGGCCACCGGGGGGTCGGCGATCGCGGACCCGCCGAGCGGGGTGACGCCGGAGCCGACCGACATCGTGGGCGTCGGTACTGGACCCACGGCATTTCTGTTCGACCAGTTCTCTGTTGACTACAACAACCAGAGCCCGGCCGGGCCGCGCTTCTACAGCTGGGATGCTGTCAACCCGGCCACAGGCAGGCCTGGCGACCCGATCGTGACGAAGGCCGGCTGCCCGGCCATTCCGCGGCCCAATGGCACCTCGGCTGGTATTGCCGCGCTGCAGCGCAACGTCCCCGACCCCGTGGATCCAGCGGCGTTCTGCATCGACTATGCCCGGTCCTACCGGGTCCGCCAGTCTTCCGACCCGCCGCTCGCGCCGGGTGGCGTGGTATTCGTCGACATGGCCAGTGACGCGGTGACCTACGCCACGCGAGATGCGTCCAGTGGCGGGACCAACGCCCCAGGCAATCTGCGTGCCGGGCAGCTTAAGGCCATCTACAAATGCCTGGTCACCAACTGGGACCAGGTCGGTGGGCCGAATGCACCGATCCACGCGTTTCTGCCACAGCAGTCATCAGAGGTCAGGTCGTTCTTCCTCACCGCGCTCGGCGGCGGCAAGACCCCGATCAAACCGGGTGCCTGTGTCAGTACCCAGGGCAACACACTGAGAGAGAACCAGGGCGTCAGCCAGGTTCTCAATGACCCGGACGCGATCGTCCCGTACTCGGTAGCGGCCTACATAGCGCAGGTGTACCACTCAGCCGCCTGCCTCAATTCCGGCTGCACTGGCAATCCCGTGTGCGTACCAGTCGCGCCGGAGAACCTGTTCGGCTGCGACCAGCATGGCGTGCTGGGTCTCAACGAGATCAACGGCACCAAGCCACTCAGCACCTGGCCGCCACCGCCGCCGCCTTGCCCGCAGTGCCAGATCAACCTCGGCTTCAGCGCGCTGTTCCAGCACTTCGTGTACACGGTGGTCCGTTACGACGAGACCACCCCGGACCACATCCCGCTTGCCCTGGAGCAGTTCTTCGGCAGCCAGGGCTGGGTCTGCACAGACTCGGCGGCTGTGACGGACATTCACGACTACGGGTTCCATCACGACTGCGGAACCCCGCACGACAGGTAGCTACTCCCGGTCTGCCACCGGCTGGCGGGCCTCGGGAACGCCGAGGCCGGCGCAGGTTTCCATGGCCTGCCGCCGGTGTCGGCCAGCCAGGTCGTAGTGGCCGGTGGCGTCATAGGCTCCGGCAAGGCCGAGGTGGGCGCGAGCCTGCTCGTAGCGAGCGCCGGTACGGCGGGCCAGGCCGAGCGCGGCAGTGAAACTGCTGCGGGCCTGCTCGGGCTGGCCGGTGGCGAGCTGGGTCTCCGCGAAACTGTTGAGCGCGTCGGTCTCGCCGCCCCAGTCGCCGATCTTCCGGTAGAGGGCCAGTGCCTGCTCGTAGTGCCCGGCTGCGTCGGTTTGCTGGTCCTGCTGCTGACAGATACCGCCGAGCCGGCAGATTGCGCGGGCCTCGGCACGCTGGTTGCCGGTCTGGCGCGTGAGGGTGAGTGCGGCAGTGTGACGGGAGCGGGCCGCTTCAGGTTGGCTGGCCGCCAGCAGGGTCTCTCCGGCACCGTTGAGCGCGTCGGCTTCACCCTCGCGGTCACCGATCTCCCGGAAACCCTCCAATGCCTGCTGGTGGTGCGCGGCCGCTTCCGCATGCCGCCCCTGCCGGTACCTTGCCTCACCGAGCCTGGTCAGTGCCCACGCGGCGACACGCCGGTCACCGAGTTCGCGGGCCAGCCCCATGGCCTGTACCTGAAGGTCCGCGGCCTGCTGGTAGTTGCCCTGCCGATAGCAGACCGCGCCCAGGTTGGTCAGCGCGATCGCCTCACCAAACCGGTGGCCCACCTCACGGTACCGAGCCAGGGCCTGTTCGATGCGCTCGACAGCATGCTTGTAACGCCCCTGTCTCAGGTAGACAAGGCCGAGGTTGGACAGCGAGATGGCCTGGCCGGTCACATCATCGAGGTCGCGGTAGAGGGCAAGGGCCTGGCTCTGGCAGCGCGCCGACTGGGGGTAGCGGCCCTGCTCGTCATGGACGAGGGCGAGGTTGCCCAGGGCCCTGGCCTGGGCGAGCTTGTCGCCGGCGGCGCGCGCTAGGGCAAGCGCCTCGCGATGGCATCGGGTGGCCTCTTCGTAGCGGCCCTGCCTGCCGTGGAAGGCGCCGAGGCTGGCCAGTGCACTGGCTTGGGCGGCCTGGTCGCCGCGGTCACGAGCGGCCTTCAGCGCGTGGGTGCAGATGACGAGGCCCTCGATGTCGTGCCCGCTGTGCAGATACCGGTGCAGGGTAGCGGCCAGGCGAATGGCATGGCCCGGCCAGCCGTGCTCGGCTCCATGGGCGGCGATCGCCACCAGCGTGGGGAGCTCGGCGTCCAGCCAGGCCCGGGCGGCAGGGGCATCAGCCAGCGAGGGAATCGGCACGTTGGTCTGCGGCGGCTCGGGGCGGTGGTGACGTTCGGCCGGGTGCAGGTGATCCATAGCGGCGGCGCAGGCGGCGAGGTAGTAGTCGAACAACCCGGTCAGCGCCTCCTGCCGGGCCTGGTCAGTGTCGTGGGCCGCCAGTCCGGCGGCATAGGCGCGGAGCAGGTCGTGCATGCCATAACGGCCCGCCTCACTCGCCTGGATCAGGTGCGTGCTGGCCAGCTGGCCCAGCAGCCGGCCCGCCTGCGCCGCGCCCGTCCCGGCCAGCGCCGCGGCCGCGAAGCGGTCCCAGTCGGCCCCCGGGTGCATGCCCAGCAGCCGGAACATCCGGGCCGCATCGTCTGGCAGGTGCCGGTAGGACCAGGAGAACACGCTGGCCACGGCGGCGCGGGGATCCCCACCCGCATCCAGCCGCGCCAGCGGCCCCGCTTCCTCGGCTAGTTCGGCGACCAGTTCGGCGAGCGGCGTATCGGGCCGGGCCGCGGCCAGCTCGGCAGCCACCCGCAACGCCAGCGGCAGCCTGGCGCACAGCCCGGCCAGCGTGTGGGCGGCGGACGGCTCGGCTTCGGCCCGGCCACCGATCAACGCGCGCAGCAGTGCGACCGCATCGTCACCGGGCAGCAGGTCCAGGTCGAGACGGTGCGCACCGTCTCGCGCTACCAGCCCAGCGAGAGCGTCTCTGCTGGTCACCAGCACCATCACCGACCCGCTGCCAGGCAGCAGCGGCCGGACCTGCGCCACCGTCGCGACGTTGTCCAGCACCACCAGCAGCTGCTTCCCGGCCACCACCGACCGGTAACGGGCCGCCCGTTCGGCCTCGTCCAGCGGGATGTCCTGGCCAGCCACGCCCAGGGCCCGCAAGAACCCGGCCAGCGCTTCTGCGGGCGCGACCGGCTGGTCGGGGTCATAGCCGCGCAGGTTGACGTACAGCTGCCCGTCGGGGAACGCGGACGCCGCCCGGTGCGCCCAGCGGACCGCCAATGCGGTCTTGCCCACCCCCGCCGTCCCGGACACCGCCGAGATCACCACTGGGCCCGGCATCGCGCCGATGTCCGGCCTGGCGGTCGTGGGCAGCAGCAGGTCCAGTTCGGCCAGCTCAACCGCACGGCCGGTGAAGGAGTCCACATCGGCCGGCAGCTCCCGCGGCACCGGCCGGACTGGCCCGCTCCCGGTGCCCGTGACCACGTGGGCTGCTTGCGTGTCCGCCCTGACGGCCAGCACCTGCGCAACCGGAACCCGGCCGCGGGCCGCCGCGACGAACAGACCGCGCGCGGGCCCGGTCAGGCCCAGTGCGTCGGCCAGCAGTCCAGCCGTGTCCTTCTGGGCTGACCGGTGGATGCCGCGCTCCAGGTCACTGACTGTCCGTGGGCTCAGCATCGCGGCCCTGGCGAGCTCCTCCTGCGTCAGCCCCGACTCGTTCCGCAACAGCCGCAGCAAGCTGGCGAAATCCGGTGCAGCCCGCTCTTCCACCGCCAACCGCCCCTCGCACCGCTACAGCTGACCTGCCATGCCCAAGACGGCACAGAGCTGCGTGAACCAAGCGTACGCACTGGGTTATGTGGACGCTATGTGGGTCATGTGTGGGCGATCACGTGTGGTCTCCACCGTCGCCGCCGCCGACATTGGTGCTACCTGCGGCGACAGGGGTGCCGCAGGTAGCCGCCCGGTAAGGCATGGGCATGCGGGCGGCCAGTCGATGTCATGGAGGCACACATGCATGTACCACGGCTCCCGGCCCGATGGCCCGGACGACCAAGCCACGGCACACCTACCGGAGGGCGGCGCCCGCTGCGTGGGCGCTCATCCACAGTCCTCGGCGCGGCGGCCATGGCAGGCTTGCTGGCGGTGCTCGGGACGTCGGCGGCATCCGCCTCCGGCACACCGCCGCCGGTCAGCACCGCGAGATGGGAGCAGGCCATCAAGCAGCTGAAGGTTCCCGCTCATGGCTGCTTCCACGCGTCCTACCCTGCGATCCAGTGGCTCAAGACCCGGTGCGTAGCCGCCCCGCACCGTCCCTATCCACCTGCACCTGGGCTCGGCCTGCGCCCAACGGCGCGCCGGGGCGGCCCGCAGATCGTGGGCAACGGTGTCGACTACGCGGCCGAGGTCAGCGGGTCGCTTTCCAGCGTTACCGGTTCGTTCGGTGCCGCCACCGCGGTGAACACCGAGACCGGGCAGCAGAATGGCATTGGTGGCCAGGTCGCGAACACCTTCTCGCTGCAGCTCAATGCCAAGCCGTTCAGCACGCCGGTCTGCGCGGGGTCCGGCACCCCGGGTATCTGCCTGGGCTGGCAGCAGTTCGTCTACTCGACGACCTACAACGTGGTCTTCATGCAGTACTGGCTGCTGAACTGGAACGCGGCCTGCCCGGCGGGGTGGTTCGCCTACTCCGTGGACTGTTACACCAACTCCGGCGCCAGCACCCTGTTTGGCGGGCCGCTGGCCGTCACCGACCTGCCCTCCACGAGCCTGACCGGCACTGTCGCCGGAGGTGGCAACGACTCGGTGGCGCTGACCTCTGGGGTCGGCAGCGCCACGGCCGTCAACTCGGATGGCGTGCTGGACATCGCGGGAAACTGGACCGGTGTCGAGTGGGGCGTCTTCGGCGACTGCTGCGGCACCGAGGCGAACTTCGGCGCGGGCACCACACTGGCGGTCACGACGAACACGCACAACGGCACCACCACGGCACCGACCTGCGTGTATGAGGGCTTCACCGGGGAGACGAACAACCTGTTCCTCGCCCCGACCCCCGGCCTCCTGGTCGCGCCGTCACCGGAGCTGATCTCCGATCAGACCTCCAGCCCATCCGGCGTACCGTCATGCGCTACCGCCCACGGAATCGGCGACACTCATCTGGATACGTTCAGCAACCTGTTCTATGACTTCCAGGCAGCGGGCGATTTCCAGCTGGCCAATGCGCCGAACTTCAGGGTGCAGAACCGGCAGGTGTCGGGGGCGCCAGTCTGGCCCAATGCCGACGTGAACCAGGCGGTCGCAGCCCAGTTCGGCTCATCCAAGGTCGCGGTCTGTGCTGCTTCGCAGCCCGGCGGGGCTGTGGGCCAGCTCTACGTCAATGGCGCGAACGTGAACCTGCCCAATGGCGGACAGCTGAACCTGCCGAACGGCAGTGTCTCGCTGAACGGGAACACCTACACGGTCCAGGACTTGAGCGGGAACTCGCTGGCGGCGACCGTCAACACCAATGGTGCCCTCAACTGGATCGACGCTCATGTGGGCCTGGGCCGCTGGCCCGAACCGGTCACCGGCCTGCTCGCCAGCGCCACGACCAACCCGGACGCCGTCACTACCCGCGGCGGCACCGTGCTGACCGCACCGTTCGGCTTCAGCAGGTTCTACGGCACCTATGCCAAGAGTTGGCGGGACGCTACGACTCAGGATCTGCTCAACGTCTGCGGCACGCCACCGGCCCCCACCACGGCGACCAACGTGTTCTATGCCAACAACCTCCCACCGGCGCTTGCCCAGCAGGCCCAGGCGATCTGCCTGAGCCGCGGCGTGCGCGCGACCGCGCTCCTCAACGCCTGCACAGTCGATGAGGCAGTGACGGGTGAAATAGCCCCGGGGGTCTACAAGACCCTGCCCGCCCAAGTCATCTGGGGCAAGATCAAGCCGCCCATCGCTCGCCTCGGTGGCGCTTCCGTCACGCGCCGCTGACACACCACATGGCATGGCCGCCGCTGCGCGCAGTGGCGGCCATGCCACGTCATGCGCTGGCTATTGGCGGCGTGCCACCCAGCAAGGAAGAGGTAGCTTATTGGGCGGGTTCGCCCAGTAAAAGAGCGGCTCCATTACCGATGGGGCTTGCTGCTGACAGGAATCGCGGAACCTGCTGACAGCCTGTGGCCAGTCAGGTCCAGCGGTGCGGAGGTTCACGTAACGGAAATCGGCTGTCCAGGTAACCGCCAGTACGGCGATAATCGCGGCCGCCGCCAACTGGTGAATTATATTCCAACACCTGTCGCCACCGCTGAGCAGCCAGGTATCGGCGATCACAATTGCCAGCGAAGTAATCAGCAGGATAGGTGCGGCGGTGTAACGCGAGCCGGGCAGCCATTCATTGGTCACCGGGCTGGTCGTTACCCATGGGCGGGACATCGCCGGAACCACGGTCAGCAAGATTCCGAGAACCAGTGCAGTGACCGCGAACAGGCGAAGCCGCGTGCCGCCCCGGATTATTGCCCACCCGGCCATGGCCGCGACCGCGCATCCCGCAATAACCACGAGGGGGCCGCTTCCCGACTCCGTGTGCCACCACTGCGCCAGGTGCCAGCCGGTAACGGCCGCCACAAGCACGTGGTGGAAGTAGTAGTTGAGCGCGTCAGGCAGCGAACCTTCCACTGGCGGCAAGCCCGAACCCAGGCTGACGCCGACCTGCAGCGCGAGCCCGGTGAACCAGCCTGCCGCGGCGGCATGCTCCCGGAGTCGTGGCAGCGCGATCACGCGCATCGCCACCAGTGGCGCATAGAGGACCGCGAGTCCCTGCGCGGTCATCGCGGCAAAGCCGATGATGAACGCAACCGTCATGCCCGCCCGGGCCCGAGGGCGCCATAGGAGCAGCCAGAACGTTGTGAACAGCAGGTACCAGGAGGTATTGACATCGGTGTTGGCGATCTCAATAACTGCGGTCGGGAGCAATATGACTGATGCGGCGAGCAGTGCCCGCAGCCATGGCTTGCGCACATGACCCGAACTTGCATGGAAAACGAACAGGGCGCAGCCGGACGCCACCAGCGCGCCAGCAACCGCCAGCCCAGTTGCGGCGTCAGCAAGTGGCAGCTTTGCTGTGGCGTCAGCTATCAATTGCTGGGGCAACTGCAGATATCCCAGTTCCGCCCCACCGTGCCAGGGGGAGCGGCACGGCCCGCAGCCTCGCACAGGTGCACTGTGGAACAGGCTGCTGACCGGATGGAACAACGCATTGGGCAGAAATATACGGCCGTCCTCAGCCCAGATCGTGTCCCACGCGGGGTGCCCACCCTGGCGGATGAGCAGGACGAATGTTCCGAATACCAGGGCCGCCAGGTTCATCGCCAGTGTGGAAAGAGCCGCCGCGCGCGTGCGTATTCGAGGTTCTGGCGTCTCTGGGAACAGCTGCGCCAAGATAAGAGCAGTACGTCGAAACACTGTTCTCCTCAGTCGGGCCTCGGCGCCGCGCCGGGAACGGCCACCTCCCAGGCGGCGGGCTAGGACTGGGCGGCTGGCCCGGGGCTGGCCGCTTTCCACCCTGGCTTGCGGAGCCGGTCCATCAGCAGCGGCGGGAGGATCCCGACGATGAGGATGCCCGCGAGTATCAGGGCGGCGTAGGCGAGCCGGTTGGAGTGGCCGAACTGCGACGGTGCGACGAACCCGATCACGAACGCGGCCACGGATGACAGCGCGCCGAGCAGGGACAGCAGGCCCAGCGCCGGGGCCCTGTACCCGCGTGGGTGGTCCGGCTGCGAACGGCGCAACCTCACCGCAGCGATGAACATCAGCACATACATGATCAGGTACACCTGTGTGGCCATGGCAGCGAAGATCCAGTACGCGTGCGAGACGCTCGGTATGAAGGCATAGAGCAGGGCGATGACCGTGATCACGGTGCCTTGTGCCGCGAGGATCCGCACCTCGATGCCCTGACGGTTGACCCTCTGGAAGTAGGGAGGGAGGAAACCCTGCTCGCGCCCAATCCGCAGCAGGCCCTCGGAGGGGCCGTCCAGCCAGCTGATCATCCCGGCGAGCGCCCCGACCACCAGGGCGACCGCGATCAGCGGCACGACGAACCCGAGGCCGAAGTGTCCCAGGAGCGCTTTGAAGGCCTGCATCACGCCAGTGGTGAAACTGATCTGGTGTGCGGGGACCACCCATGAGATCGCCAGCGTCGGCAGGATGAAGACAGCGAGGACCAGCGCAATGGCCAGGAAGATGGACTTCGGGTACTCACGCCCCGGGTTGCGGAGTTCGTCGACGTGCACGGCATTGACTTCGACCCCGGCGTAGGTGAAGAAGCTGTTCACGATCAGGACGATGCTGGCGAGCCCGGTCCAGGCCGGCAGGAGGTGGTGAGCGGTCATCGGCGCGGCGGAGTGTTTCCCCTGAGCCAGGTACGCGATGCCAAGACCGATGAGGGCCGCTCCCGGGATCAGTGTCCCGACCAGGGTCCCGCTCGAGGAGAGTTCGGCGACGAGCGCCACCCCACGAGAGGACACGAGAACACCGCCCCAGAACAGGACGATGATGATGACGGCGTTGTAGACACCGTTACCGGCCAGGCCCGGGTCGAAGACGTAGGCGAGCGTGCCCGCGACATAGGCCAGCAACGCCGGGTAGTAGAAGATCGTCTGGGCGAACTCGCACCACACCGCGAGCAGCCCCATCGGAGCCGAGACACCCTCCCGCACCCAGTTGTAGACGCCGCCAGGCCAGCCGGAGGCCAGTTCCGCGGCAACCAGTGACACAGGCAGCAAGAACACGAGTGCGGGCAGGACATACAGGAACACCGAAGCTAGCCCGAAGACCGCCAGCGCCGGCGCCGACCCGAGGTAGCCGACCGACCCCACCGTCATCATCGCCAGCGTCGTCCAGGTGATGAACTTCCGGGCCGGTGGCTGTACTGGCCGGTGGCCCCGCGGCCGCCGCCGCCTTCGCGCCCACACGGGTTAACTTTCTACCACCCACCCGACCTCACCCAGGGGCAGCACCCGTCAGTCGGGCGCGGCGCAGCCCGGAGTCGCTGACTTCGATCAGTTCCTTAGTGGCTGGGTGGTAGTAGGCGGGGGTGAACCCGGGGAGCGTCGCGGTGCACTCGCCGGTGATTGGGTTCCAGCGGGAGAGGCCGTCGTCACTGCTGCTGAGGAGAGCGGTGCCATCGCTGAAGAACCGTCCCCGCGGGCCATGCAACACGGCGACCTCTGCTGCCCGCAGGGTGCTTCCCGAGTTGCTGGGTGCCGCCTTGCCGACATCAAAGACGCGTGTGCAGGCTTGGGTGTCACCGTCGCCGGTGTCGTAGACCGCGACGTGGTCGCTGCCGACCCAGGTGAACGCCTGGTTCCAGCTCTCGAGGTCGCAGAACTCGGTCTTGGTGGGCCCGTCTTCGGACTCCCAGGGGTTGCCGTCCAGCCAGGACTCCAGATTCCAGGCCGCGGGGATGCCGACCGGGTGCCAGAACCAGCCGTCGTCGTAGACCCTGGCGCCGTCCGGGCTGACGGACAAGGCGCCGTGGAAGTAGTCCAGGTAGTGCTCTGGCTGAGGATCGCCCGAGCGGTAGCTGGTCGGGCCCCGGGCGGTCAGCAGGTCCCCGGTGGCGGCATCGGAGACGTCCAGCCTGTTCCAGTCGGTCCGGTGGATGACCACATCCCGGCCGCGATGGCAGGCAAAGGCAAGGGAGAACGGCACGGTCTCCTCGTAGTAACCGTCGTTGTCCAGGGACATGGTCACCCGGCCGTCCCGCAGGTCGATCACTTCGCCGAGGCGGCCAAAGTCGTTGACCACTGCGGCGAACCGGCCGGACGCAGCGGCATGCAGGCGCCGCCGGAGTTCATGCCCACACCATGGACGGTGGCCTGGTTCTGCCGGGACCGACGCCGTCGCCACCTCTGTGCACGTGCCCCGTGCCAGATCCCACCTGCTGATCACCCCGTCGGCGTCCAGGACCAGCCAGGCAGAGCCCGCCTCGGCATGCACGGGTGCAAGGTCCGCAATGGTCCCGGCCCCGGAAGGATGGTCCACCGCCGTAACACGGCCTATCCACGCCATGTCCTAATATTCGCAGCGCCCGCCGCCCGTCCGGCGACTGAGCCCGGG
Source organism: Streptosporangiaceae bacterium (assembly GCA_035946955.1). Lineage (GTDB taxonomy): Bacteria > Actinomycetota > Actinomycetes > Streptosporangiales > Streptosporangiaceae > DASYYE01. The sequence continues at coordinate 10,543 of DASYYE010000568.1, forward strand.
CGCGACGGTGTCTCCGGGGGCAGGGTCCGCTGGCTTGCTGGGTCTTCAGCTCACAGCTTTCTTCACGAGCTCGCCGATTCGTGCCTCGTCGGCGGCGGCCAGCTCCGTCAGCGCGTAGTAGGTGGGCCACATGTTGCCTTCGTCGAGGTTCGCCTTGTCGCTGAAGCCGAATGTCGCATACCTCGTCTTGAACTTCTGCGCGCTTTGGTAGAAGCAGATCATCTTGCCGTCCTGGTAATACGCGGGCATCCCGTACCAGAGTTTCGGCGAGAGGGCTGGCGCGCTTGCTTTGACGACGGCATGGAGCCGCTCGGCCCTGACACGATCCGCTTCCGGCATCTCGGCGATCTTCGCGAGCACCTCGCTCTCACCGTCCGGCTTGGCCGCGCGCGAGCTGCGACGTGTAGCCGACTTCAGTTCTTTGGCGCGATCCTTCATCGCGGCTCGTTCCTCGTCCGTGAACCCCTCGTACTTCTCGTCGCCCGCGGTGGTGCTCTCGGCGCTCATTGCAGGTTTCCTCCCTACGAGCCCTGGTGGGAACGACCATCAGGCTAGGTGCGGCCCGGCGACCCGCGCTTCTCGATTCCTGACCAGTGCGGTACTCAGAAGCGCGCGGACACGTAGGGCACGCACCGCGGGAACAGTGTGCGCAAGAGCGCCGCAGCCTCAGGACCGAGCTGCCCATACCCCCGGACCACGACGTCGTCGGGATCGAGCACCCCGTAGACCAGGCCGGACAAGCCCGCTGCTGTCAGGGTCGCAGCCGCGTCGCCGGCCGGGTCAGGCCGGACCGCAAGCGTGCCCGTTGTGCCGTCCAACGTGTAGCCGCCGCCGATGAGCGAGTCGTCAGTGACCTCGACCGTGACGCGCGCGTTGCCCACCGGCATCCCCGTGAGACCTTCCAGCGAAAGGACGCGGGCCATCGGCGCTGGCGAACCCGGGGACGAAACCCGTGTCTCTGTCACCAGCTCCAGGTCGGTTGCCCACAGCTCGGGGGTTTCGCCCGGGGGGATCCTCAGCTTGATCCGGGTCACCTGGTCGATATGGGTGGCAAAGAACCGCAGTAGCAGCGCCCGGCCAAGAGCGCTGCTACACAGCATGTCGTCAGCCACGAGTTCGCCGGCGTACCCGGTGATCCGGTATGAGACCGTCGCGGCCACCGTCCCGTCCACCTGGGCCACGGCCAGCCACCGGCTCTCGTCCTCGCGGTACTGGGCGAGCCGGGACCCTGGGAGCGTGGAAAAACCATGCCGCTCGTCCAGCAGCCGCCGGGCCAGAGCCAGGTGGTCGTCATAGTGCTCCGCGACCGGTCCCCAATGGACACTTCCCGGCAGGTCTGTGCGTAGCAGCCAGGCCAGGCCGGACGGAGAGAATGTCGCGCTCGGAACCTGTGGCAGGCCGACGAAGCCGGAACGCTCATAGAACGAAGCCCGGAACGGATACAGCGCGCTCACCACGTGGCCGGAGTCACGCATCATGCCCAGGAGTCCGCTGACGAGCGCACGTCCATACCCTCGCCGTCGCGCGTGTGGAAGCGTGGCCACACCGGCGATCCCGGCCATTTTGTAAACCGCGCCGCGGACGTTCTGGTGCATGGGCAGCGCCGACGCGTCCGCGACGGCGACACCATCCTCCTCGGCTACCAGGGTGACCTGGTCGGCGTGGTATTGCTGGGCCGCATCGAGCCTGCGCCTTGTGTCCTCGTCAACAGGCGAGGCCTGAAAAGCGTAAGCCTGGATCGGCATGCTGAGCAGCGGGCGCTCATCGTTGGTGATCTGACGGATCTTCACGCTCTGGTCCCGATGCGCGGTATCACGAATTCCGAGTCCACCTCACCAACGCTACTGGCCTGGTTGGCTTCCATGATCCTGAAGACTTTTCAGGCATAGCGACTGAAATTCTTACAGGATCATGGAAACCACTGAGGCGGCGCTGGTTGTCTTCTCGTGGCGGCCGATCACACCTGCTCCGGGACGTCCTGGGTGCCGGCCTGCCCGGCCGCGCCCGCGATGAGACTGGCGACGAACTCGGCCACGTGTTCGGCGGTCTGCTCTGGCGGGGCGGTCGGCAGCACGATGTGGCTGACCACCAGCCGCACGAGCGACTCCGCGGCGAATGCCCGATCCTGGGGGCTGACCCCCGGCAGGTGCTCGAGGGCCCACTCCTGCAGGACCGCGGTGGCGGCGGTGAGCACCATCTCCGCCCGGGTGGTCAGGAAGGGCAGCAGCGCGTCGGGGCCGCTGGGGGTGCCCGTCACAATGGCTTTGATGAGCGGGTCGCTGGCCGCGTCGCGCAGCACGTTCAAGGTCGCGGCGTACGCACCGGCGCGCACGTCGTCGCCTGCGGCGAACAGGTGGGCACGCACGCCAGCGATGAAACGCTCCGCCTCCCGCTGGGCGAGCGCCTCAGCCAGCCCCGCCTTGCTGGCGAACTCGTTGTAGACGGTCTGCCGGCTGACGCCGGTCTGGGTGGCAACCTCCGCCATGCGCACGTTGTCCCAGCCATGGGCGCCGGTCAGGTCCCGGGCCGCGTCGATGATCGCGTCGCGCAGGTGCTGGCGTGCGATGTCCCGGTACCCAGATGAGGTGGTCATCAGGGAGGAAGTCTAGCTGGAAGGCTACTTTACAAAATCTCAGTACTTGTAAAGATCCAAGACAGAGAGAATAGTTATGTCCACACAGCTCCACCGGAGGCCGACGTGGACAAGCCACCGAGCGCCGTCACCTGGCGCGACCCCAAGAAGTACTCATGGCCGCTGGCCCTCCTGGCGCCCACACTGCCGTTCGCCGGCTTCGCTGCCTGGCGCGGAACCGGCGGGGCAGCCGGGGCCTGGTGGATCACACCGGCTGCCGTATACGGCCTGGTCCCGGTCGTGGACATGCTCCGGGGCGACGACCGGAGCAACCCGCCCGAGGAGATCGCCGCGCAGTTGCAGCAGGTCAGGTACTACCGATGGCTCACCTACCTCTACCTGCCTGCGCAATATGCCGCCCTGGTGCTGTGCTGCGCCGTCTGGGCGCACGGCGGGCTCGGCATCGCCGGGATGGCCGGTCTCGTGCTCACCAACGGCATCGTCAGCGGCATCGCCATCAACACCGCGCACGAGCTCGGGCACAAACGGGAGGCGGCCGAGCGCTGGCTGTCCAAGATCGCCCTGGCGCCGACCGGTTATGGGCACTTCTACGTCGAGCACAACCGTGGCCACCACGTCCGGGTCGCCACGCCCGAAGACCCCGCCAGCGCCCGGTTCGGGGAGAGCTTCTGGGAGTTCTTGCCGCGGACCGTCCTGGGCAGCCTGAGATCTGCCTGGCGGCTGGAGACCCGCCGGTTCCGCATCCGCTCGCGCTCCCCATGGACCTGGCGCAACGACATCCTCAACGCATGGGCGATGACCGCCGTCCTCGCCGCCTGCCTGACCGCTGGGTTCGGCCTGCGGGTAATCCCCTTCTTCATCCTGCAAGCCATTGCCGGGTTCTGCCTGCTCGAAGCCGTGAACTACCTGGAGCACTACGGCCTGCGCCGGCAGCGCACCGCCACCGGCCGCTATGAGAAGGTCACCCCCCGCCATAGCTGGAACAGCGACCGGAGGGTCACCAACATCTTCCTGTTCCAGCTTCAGCGGCACAGCGACCACCACGCCAACCCGCTGCGCCGCTACCAGGCACTGCGCAGCTTCGACCAGTCCCCGCAACTGCCCGCCGGGTACGCCACCATGGTGGTCACCGCGCTGGTCACCCCGCTGTGGCGGCACATCATGGACCCGAAGGTGCTGGCCCACTACGACGGCGACCTGTCCCAGGCCAACATCCACCCCCGGGCCGCGGAACGGCTACGGCGGCGCTACCCGGCACCAGCCAAAACCGAAAGCGGTGCGGCCGCCTAAAACCTCAAGACCCTCTCAAGTGGGGCGCGGTATGTTCCTGCTTGTTCCGCCGACCTGGCGCCGAGCCGATGTGCCGGCCGGGGAGTGGAGGAGGCGCCGTGCAAGGGTGGAGCCGCAGGAAGACCACGGGCTGGCTGGGTGCGCGCCTGGCCATGGGTGCAGCGCTGACGGCGTTCGTGGCCGTGGCGCTCGCCGGCAGCACACTCGCTGCACCAGCCGGTGCCGCATCCGTCGCGCGCGCGCTCTGGCAGATCCAGGACTCGCCCAATGCCACGGCGCCCAGTGGGCAACTGGAGTCGGTCTCCTGTTCGTCCGCTGACGCGTGCACCGCCGTGGGCGCCAACACCAGCACCCGAGGGCTGACCGTCACCTTGGCCGAGCGGTGGAACGGCACGTCCTGGCAGCCGCAGCACACCCCGCAGCCCGAACCCGTGGTTCCGGGCAGTGTCCCAGGCCTGTTTGGTGTGTCTTGTCCCACACCGGCTTTTTGTGAGGCCGTGGGAACGAGCCAGGTGGGCGGTACCGGTATCAGCCTGGCGTATGGATGGAACGGCAGTGCCTGGAAGCAGCAGTCCTTCCCGGTGCCGCTCGGTTCGACCGCCGCAAACCTCGAGCAGGTGTCCTGCACCTCGGCCAGCTTCTGCGAGGCGGTGGGTTCCTACCAGGACGGCACGAGTGGCACCTTCGTGGCCCTCGCCGCGCAGTGGGACGGGTCCTCGTGGCGCCTGCAGCGCACTCCCGCTCAGACGGGCAGCTTCCGCGTAATCCTCAGAGGAGTGTCGTGTGTCTCCGCGCAGTTCTGTGAGGCTGTGGGGGACGCCCAAGGCGTCGGGGCGTTCGCGCAGCGGTGGAACGGGACCTCATGGCACCTCCAGGGACCAGCGGCCGCGAGTGCGGTGTCGTGTGTCTCAACGGTCTTCTGTGAGGGGGTCGGCTTTGGTGGTGGCGCGTTGTGGGATGGTTCGTCCTGGACCGCGCAGACGATTCCGGCCCCGGCCGACTCGACGTTCGTCAGCCTGAACGGAGTGTCCTGCGTCACCAAGGCGTTCTGCGAGGCCGTTGGCCAGTACTTCGACAACTCCGGCAACGCCTTCAGCCTGGGCGTCACGTGGAACGGCACCTCCTGGGCGCTGCAAACGACCCCGAACCCGCCGGCCGCGACTTCCACCGGCCTCAACCAGGTGTCGTGCGCCGCTGTGACCTCGTGCGAGACCGCCGGTGACTCCCAGCTGACCAACTCCAGCGGCCAGGTGCCCCTCGTGGAGTCCTGGAACGGCAGTTCGTGGCAGATCCAGCACGCGGTCCTGCCGCGCGGCGCCGTCACCAACAACCTCAGCGCGGTGTCCTGCCTCTCCGCGGTCTTCTGCGAAGCGGTCGGATCGCACTTTGACAGCTCGAGTGCGGCCACCGTGGCCCTCGCTGAGGTGTGGGACGGCAGCACATGGGCGCTCCAGAAGACACCCGATCCGGCCCAGGCAGTCAACGGCGTCCGGATGGTCTTGAACGGGGTGTCGTGCGCGTCCGCGACATTCTGCGAGGCCGTTGGTTCGAGTTCCGCCACCGCCGGTGGCGGCGCCGAGGTATGGAACGGGTCCATTTGGGCGGTGCAGGCCGTTCCCGGCGGGAGCCTCACCTCGGTGTCCTGTGCTTCGGCGAGCTTCTGCATGGCGGCGGGCGCCGACGGCCACGCAGACATATGGGACGGTACGTCCTGGTCGGCTCAGCCAACCGCGTCGGGCTTCACTGCGCTCAGCGGGGTGTCGTGTCTTTCACCCAGCTTCTGTGAGGCGGCCGGGTCCGGTCCCGCCGGCGATGGGGCCGAAGCGTGGAACGGCACCACATGGTCGCCCCAAGCCGTCCCGGCTCCCTCGGACGGGAACGGTCCCGTGCTGTCAGCGGTCTCCTGCACGGGGGCGCAGTCCTGTGAAGCTGTCGGCAGCTACACGAGCAGCACCACGTTCGAGGCGGTGCCGCTCGCGGAGGTATGGAACGGGACCGCCTGGGCGGTCCAGCCCGTCCCGTCCCCGGCCGCAGCCTCCACCAGTTCGCTCGCTGGCGTGTGGTGCACCTCGGCGGACTCCTGTACCGCGGTAGGCGGGTACATCCCCAACATCGGCCCCAGCGCCACGGTCGCGGAGGTATGGGGCGGCAGCGTGTGGCGTCTGCAGGCCACCCCCGACCACCCCTACGCCGGCCAGAACAGCCTCAACGGGGTGTCCTGCGGCGCCAGCAACACCTGCACCGCCGTCGGCGGCACGACCAACCCCGGCCAGACCCCGGCGACCCTCGTCGAGACCGGCGACTGAACGACCCGCACAGGAGAAGCCATGTACACGTGGAGCCGCCACAGGGCAGCGACCCGCGCCGGGGCCGGGCTCATAGCCTGTGCGCTGACTGCTTTCCTGACCGTCACCGCGGCAGGCAGCGCGATGGCGTCGGCCCCGGTCTGGAGACTCCAGCGGTCGCCGAACGCGACGCTGCCCGGCGGGCAGCTCGAATCGGTCTCGTGTTCGTCAGCCACCGCGTGTACCGCCGTCGGAAGTGCCCTCGACACCGTTGGCATCAACGTCACCGTGGCCGAGCGGTGGAATGGCAGCACCTGGCAACGGCAGCCCACACCCAACCCGGCAGTGGACACGTCCCCCGACGTCCGCCCCAGCCTGACGGGGGTGTCCTGCCCGGCCTCGGGCTTCTGCGCCGCGGTCGGGACGTACAACGTCGGGAACACCACGGTCGGCCTGGCCGAAGGGTGGAACGGGCACCGCTGGACGATGCAGCGGTTCCCGGTCCCGCTCGGCGCGACCTCGACGGCGCTGAGCCAGGTGTCCTGCACCTCGGCCCGGTTCTGCGAGGCGGTGGGCTCGTACCAGATCAATATCCTCAACGAGACCCTGCCGCTCGTCGCCACCTGGACTGGCACCTCCTGGCGCCTGCAGCACGCACCACACCCGAGCGGAGACCCATCCCTCCAGCTCAACGCCGTCTCGTGCGCGTCCATGGCGTTCTGCGAAGCCTGGGGTGGCCCCAGTCCTTCGTCGGGCGGCAGCCAGGATCTGGCTGAACAGTGGGACGGGCATTCGTGGCACGTGCAGCCGGTGCCGGCGAACTCGGACGCGTTCTCGGTCTCCTGTGTCTCAACGGCCTTCTGTGAGGCGGTCGGCCTGGACTTCGGCAACGCCGGCTCGGCGTGGGTGTGGCACGGGTCGTCGTGGACCGCGCAGACGGTCCCAAGCCAGGTCAGCTCCGGCGGCCCGATCGGGGTGTCGTGCCTGTCGCCAAGGTTCTGCGAGGCGGTGGGCGTGAGCCTCAGCGGCCCCGGCAGCCTGGCCGCTGCCTGGAACGGCTCAGCCTGGAAGGTCCAGCCCACGCCGAACCCGGCGAAGACAGCCTCCACCAACATCAGGTCGGTTGCCTGTGCCTCGGCGCGGTCGTGTGAGTCGGCTGGCAGCTTCCAGCTAAGTGTGACCAGCAACCCCGCGCGTGCCCTGGCCGAGGGCTGGGACGGCAGTACCTGGGCCCTCCAGCAGGCTGTGGCACCCCCGGGCGTCACCGCCAACGTGCTCAGTGCGGTGTCCTGCGTCTCGGCCACCTTCTGCGAGGCGGTCGGTGAGCACGGCAACAGCCTGAACACCCAGTCGAACCTGGCGGAGGTGTGGAACGGCACCACATGGCGGGTCCAGCCAACCCCCAGCCCGCAGAGCCCGTTCGGTGCCGTCGACAACGACCTCGAAGGCGTGTCCTGCGTCTCTGCGACCTTCTGCGAAGCGGTGGGGAACGGCCCGAACGGCATGAGCGCCCTGGCGTGGGACGGGACCTCGTGGAAGGTCCAGAACAGGCCAGGAGCGGGCGGCGTGCAGGGACAGTTCGTGTCTTGCCCGAGTGCGGGCTTCTGCATGTCGATCGATGCATTTGGGCGGGTGGATACCTGGAATGGGTCGTCCTGGTCGGCCGGCACCGACCTGACGGGATTCTCATTGGTCGGCGGGGTGTCGTGCGTCTCGGCCAGCTTCTGTGAGGTGGTCGGCAGCGGCCCGTCGGGCGAGAGCGCGGCCATGTGGAACGGCAGCACCTGGACGGACCAGCCCACACCCGGCGGCGCGGGCGAGGACCTGACCGCGGTCACCTGCCTCACCGCCACCTCGTGCGAGGCGGTGGGCGCGCTGTTCAGTCAAGGCAACCCGCTGGCCCTCGCCGAGGCATGGAACGGGTCCACCTGGACACTGCAGTCCACGCCCAGCCCCTCGCCAAGCCAGGGCAGCACCCTGAAGAGTGTCTCGTGCACCGCGGCGGATGCCTGCACCGCCGTGGGAGACTCCCAGGCCAGCAGCTTCGGGCCTTTCCGCACGCTGGCGGAGGTCTGGAACGGCACGGCGTGGAGCCTGCGCTCCACCCCCAACCACGTCAACGCCGGGCAGAACATCCTCAACGGGGTGTCCTGCGGTGCCAGCCAGGTGTGCACCGCTGTCGGCCAGACGCTAGACGCTGTCCAGATCCAGGCCACGCTCATCGAGTCAGGCGACTAGCCCCGGCCTTCGCCCCGCGGCAGGCCATCACGGTGGTTGCCGCGCTGATCACCCGCACCACCAGCACGGTGGGCTCACGCGCGCGCTTATGTACCTGGACAGTTACGTAACAAGTTTGGTACATTCACGGCGTGGAAGAAGTCCTGCGTGCGCTGGCGGATGAGAGCCGGCGGACGATGCTGGAGACCTTGGCCGGTGGTCCGGCGACTGCGGGTGAGCTGGCGGCGCTGCTGCCGATTGCCCGCCCGGGAGTATCACGGCATCTGCGGGTACTACGGGAGGCGGGACTGGTCGAGGTCCGCCAGCAGGCGCAGCAGCGTGTCTACCGGCTTCGCCCCGAGCCACTCGCCGAGGTGGATGAATGGCTGGGCCGGTACCGGGCCTTGTGGGAACAGCGGCTGGACGCACTGCACACCGAGGTGGCCAGAGGCAAACGCGAACAAAGGAGCGCTACATGACCAGCAACGCACAGCAGAGCGGCCGCATCATCGGCAGCCTGCGGTCAGCAGATGGCAAGGGCGTCGTGCGCATGGAAGACCGCTTCGACACCGGAATCGACGACCTGTGGTCCGCATTCACCGACCCCCACCGTCTCGCCCGCTGGCTCGGCGACTTCGAGGGCGACCTGCGGCTCGGCGGTGACTTCCGTGCACGCTTCTTCGCCAGCGGATGGGAAGGCACCGGGCGCGTGGAGGCGTGCGAGCCCCCACAGCGGCTGCTGGTGCTGACCAGGGAAGGGGGCAAGGACGAGGAGCATGCCATCGAGGCCTGGCTGACGCCAGACGGCGGCCAGACCATCCTGGTCCTCGAGGAACGAGGCATGCCCTTGGGGCTGCTCGCAGACTACGGAGCCGGGATTCAGGTCCACATCGAAGACCTCGCCGCCCACATCGCCGGCGGTGAGCGCGTCGACGCCGAGGCGCGGTGGAATGAACTCCTGCCCGCCTACCGCGACCTGGCGGCCAGCATCGGCTAGCGCCCCGGCCGGGGTCGCGGCGGGTAGAACTGGACTATGGCAGTGGCTGATGGGCCGGTCCGGGGAACGGGCGGGGGATGACGGTGACGGACGGAGCGCACGATTGGGAGGCGGTCTATGAGTCGGCCACGCCGCCGCCGTGGGACATAGGCAGGCCGCAGCCGACATTCGTCCGCCTGGCTGACAGCGGGCTGCTGGCCGGGCGGGTGCTGGATGCGGGCTGCGGCACCGGTGAGCATGCGTTGCTGGCCGCCGCCCGCGGCGCGGATGCGACCGGGGTGGATGTGTCGCAGCGGGCTATCGGGGAGGCGCGCCGCAAAGCTGCCGAACGAAGGCTGAGCGCCCGGTTCGAGGTGGCCGACGCGCTCAGCCTGGGGCAGTCCGGCTGGACGTTCGACACAGTCATCGACAGCGGGCTGTTCCACGTCTTCGACGACCAGCAGCGCGGTCAGTACGTCGCCAGCCTGGCCTCGGTGCTGCGGCCGGGCGGCAACTGCTACCTGATGTGCTTCAGCGACCGCCAGCCCGGAGACTGGGGCCCACGCCGGATCCGTCAGGACGAACTGCGCAGCGCATTCACCGACGGCTTGACCGTGACCGGCATAGTGGCGGACACGTTCGCGCTCAACCCCGGGTTCGGTTCCCCCGTGGCCCAGGCCTGGCTGGCTACCATCCGCCGCCACTGACCAACCCGGCCGCCCGGCAGCTATAGGCGACCGGCCGCTAGTCAGGGATGGCCGTGGCTATGAAGGTGGCTGGGTCGGTAGTTGATGGCCGGTCGCTGACCTGACCGTCGCCGAGTTCGATGACCCGCCATGCTCCGTCGGCCCTGCGGGCGAGGCCGGCGGTGACGAACGGCAGGCCAAGGCGGCCGATCAGTGGGGTGAGAGGCGTCAGGTCGATGTCGCCCCGGCCGGGCTCACCCCGTCATTACTGGCCAGGGCAGGCGTAGTCAAGCTCGTATTTTTACGTATTGCTCTCGGCCTGGGTCGCGAACACTATGTACGGGGGTAAAGACACGCATAAAAGGCTCCCAGCCGCCCCATCGTGTTGATCGGTAACAAAGGGGGACAATGTGAAAAGGCGCATCACTCTTATCCTGGCGCTCCTGGCCGGCGGGGCGCTCGCCGGAGTATTCGCAGCGACATCACCCGCAGCTGCCACAACAATGCGAGTCGGCGCAGGAGATAAAGCCCAGTCGATCCTCGAGAACAAGCGCACTGCTCTTTGCATCGATGACAGCGCCCGTGGGCTGCGCGCCATCACCTGTCACTTCGGCGACAATTACCAGTTGTGGAATCTGATCGGTCATGGCGGCATCCGCTACGCGCTCCAGAATGCGCAGACCCACAACTGCATCGATGACAGCCACGCGTTCGGGCTGCGTGCCATCGGCTGCAACAATGGCATCTACCAGGACTGGTCGCTCGAGCCGGCAGGGAACGGATACTTCTACGCGCAGAACGTGGGGACCAATTGGTGCCTGGATGACAGCAACTCATTTGGACTGCGTGCCGTCGGCTGCAACCACACGACCTTCCAGCAGTGGAACTGAGCTGCCAGGGTGGTCCCGGGGTTGACCCGCGGGAGTCAGGAGATCTGGACTAGGAGAAGGACTAGTTTCGGAAGGAAGTGCTGCCATGCCGAAGGTCTTGATCCTCACCGGTGACGCCGCCGAGTCGCTGGAGGTCATGTATCCGTACCAGCGCCTGCTCGAAGAGGGCTACCAGGTCGACATCGCCGCACCGTCGGCCAAGAAACTGCAGTTCGTGGTGCACGACTTCGTCGACGGGTACGACACCTACACCGAGAAGCCCGGCTATACCTGGCCCGCGGACGTCGCCTTCGCCGATGTCAACCCCGCTGACTACGTCGCTCTGGTGATTCCTGGCGGCAGGGCACCTGAGTACATCCGCAACGACCCCGATGTCCAGCGGATCGTGCGGCACTTCATGGAGGGTGACCGGCCGGTTGCCCAGCTCTGCCACGCGCCGCAGGTGCTGGCCGCGGCCGGGACCCTGCGGGGCCGCCGTACTGCGGCGTATCCGGCGTTGGAACCTGACGTGACCGCGGCCGGAGCTGAGTTCGTGGACGGGGGAGCGGTGGTCGACGGGCAGATGGTGTCAGCCCGCGCCTGGCCCGACCATCCCGTCTGGATGCGGGAGTTCATCCAGATCCTGCGGGCGAAGTCGCCTGCGTGACGTCGCCAAGGCAACCCATGGTTGCCGCTGCTGCCGTTCCAGCAGCCTGGTGAGAGGCGCCACCCGTACCGGTCTCTGACCGCGGGTTTACATGTGACCATTTGGTCACCTATCATGGCGTGGTGGATGACGACCGGGTCTTCAAGGCGCTCGCTGACCCCACTCGGCGGCTGCTGCTGGACCGGCTGTTCGAGCGTGACGGCCGCACGCTGACCGAGCTGGAGTCGACCGTGGAGATGACCCGGTTCGGGGTGATGAAGCACCTGCGGGTGCTGGAGGAGGCAGGGCTGGTCGTCACCCGCCGGTCAGGCCGGGAAAAGCTGCACTTCCTGAACCCAGTTCCGATCCGGCTCATCCACGACCGCTGGATCGACAAGTACACCGCGGGCCCGGCCTCGCTGCTGGCCGACCTGAAACGATCACTGGAGGACCAGACATGAGCACTGCCACGGACCTGACCACCCAGGTCTACCAGGTCTTCATCAAGGCCAGCCCGGAGCGGATCTGGGCGGCGATCACCCAGCCTGAGTTCACCGCCCGCTACTTCCATGGCGCCCAGATCAGGATCACGCCTGAGCGGCTGGTCTCCTACGGCCCCGACGGCTCAACGTGGGGCGATGGCCCCGTGCTGGAGTTCGACCCGCCGCGTCGGCTGGTCCACGAGTGGCAATCCCGCTACGACGACGAGATGGCAGGCGAGGAGCCGTCCAGGGTGACCTGGGAGATCGAACCGGTCGAGGGCGGGTACAGCAAGCTCACGCTTACCCATGACCGGCTGGAAGGGGCGCCGAAGACTGCGGCCAGTGTGGCCGGCCCCGGGTGGGTGTTTGTGCTCAGCGGCCTGAAGACGGTACTGGAAACAGGGGAGCCATTGGCGCCATGAGCTACTACCTATACAAGCTGATCCCGCCCCGCCCCAGCTTCGCAACCGACATGACCACCGCCGAGCAGGCGGTCATGACCGACCATGTCGCGTACTGGACCCGGCAGCGGGACCTGGGGTTCGCGGTGGGGTTCGGCCCGGTCGCCGACCCAGCGGGGTCGTGGGGAGTCGCGATCGTGGAGGCCGAGGACGAGCAGGCCGTTGAGAAACTGAGGGCCGACGACCCAGCGGTCCGCTCCGGGCTCGCCACCACCGAGATCTACCCGATGCCCGCTGCTGTTGTCCGGCCGCACCGTAAGGATCGCTGATCCGCGAAGTCGCTCGGTTCACATCCACCCGGATGTCATCCTCGGACAAGTCCGGCCAGTAGTCCTGGCATCCCGTGCCTGCGCGGGGATCGCGCTGAGGTGCAGCCCTCCAGGGAGCTGGCATCTCCACACGCTCACCACACACGCTGCATTCCAGTCCCGGCTCCGCTCGGTGTGATGGGCAGGGATGGCGCTGACAGCAGCTACGGGAGGAAACATGAGCGGCGGAGACCTGATCGTCGCGGTGCCGTGGCTGGTATTCGCCGCTGGCCTGGCGGTGATCGGCTGGCGTCTGGCAGTGGGCCATGGTCCCCGTCGCGCACGCCATCCAGGACCGTCCGGCACGGGTACGCGGCCCGGCGGGTGCCGGGCCGACCGGCCAGGCAATGAGGCAGCCGACCGGGAGTCTGCCCGCTGACCAGCCTCTGCCACCCATTGCCGCGGGTCGGCCATGCTGCGATGGTGACGGGATAGCGGCGCCACAGCCACACGTCTAACGCGCGGCTCGTGCCGTTTGCCCGAGAGGTGGTGGGAGCGTGCCGAGTGCCTAACCGCGGCCAGCGGCCAGTGGGGTTGCGGCTCGCGCTGGCATTCGTCGCAGTGGCGGTCCTCGCCGTGGCGATCGTTGCCATCCTGGCGGTGCTGTTCACCGACAAGGACATCGCAGTGCTGGTGCAGCAGCGCCGTAACGACCTGATCAAGTCGCTGGTGGCCGACGCGGTCTCGACCTACAACACCGGCAAGCCCGGCTGGGATGACGTCTACCTCAGCCCCGCACTGGACCTGGCCGCCAGCGATGGCGCGCAGGCCGCGGTCCTCGACGGACGCGGCAGGGTGGTCGCCTCCACCCTGGCCCCCGCGGGCGGCACCACCGGGCTCGCCCGCCGCCCGCTGACCCTGGGCGGCCGTCGCATCGGCACCTTGCTGGTCCGGTTCACCGGGCAGGGCCTGGTCTCCTCGGCGAACAACCTGCGTGCCTCCCTGGTCCGTGCCGTCATCGGCGCTGCCGGGCTGGCCGCGGTGCTGGCGCTGGTGGTGGCGCTGGCAGTCTCCCGCCGGATTACCCGGCCGGTCATCCGCCTGATCGAGTCGGCCCGGGCAATGGGCCGCGGGGACCGGCGGGCCAGAGTCGGTGAAGTGCCTGATGCCCCAGCTGAACTGCGTGAGCTGGCGGTCACCTTCGACCAGATGGCAGACACCCTGGCTGCCCAGGAACAGCTGCGGCGGGATCTGGTCGCTGATGTGGCCCACGAGTTGCGGACCCCGGTGGCGGTGCTGCAGGCCAACACCGAGGCGCTGCTCGACGGCGTCTTGGCCCATACCCCTGAGCAGACCGCCTCGCTGCACGAGGAGGTGCTGCGGCTGGGCCGGATGGTGGAAGACCTGCAGACGCTGGCCGCCGCCGAGGCCGCCGCGCTGCAGCTCAGCCTCCAGCCATGCGATCTCGCCCAGGTCGCCGCGGCAGCGGCCGAGGACTGGGAAGCCAGCTTCGCCGCCGCCGGGATCAGCTTCCAGCGCGAACTTGAGCTGGCGCCGGTCCTGGCCGACCCGGGCCGGCTTCATCAGGTCATCGCCAACCTGCTCAGCAACGCCCTCAAATTCACGCCACCCGGCGGGCAGGTCCAGCTGGTCCTGTCCCGGGCCGGCGGCCAGGCCCGCCTGGAGGTTAGCGACACCGGCCCCGGTATCAGCCCAGCGGACCAGCCCCGCGTGTTCGACCGGCTGTGGCGCGGCGCCCAGGATGCCCAGGTCATCGGGAGTGGCATCGGCCTGGCCGTTGCCGCGGAGCTGACCCGCGCGCACCGGGGGACCATCGAGCTGACCAGCGAGCCTGGCAGCGGGTCACGGTTCACGCTGACCCTGCCGTTGGCCCCCAGCGCCGTCGGCTAGCACCGGGTGGCTACACGCCATCTCCATGTTGCCTGCACCTGCCCGCCAACCGGGTTGTGTGGACTCGCGGGGAAGACGTTAGGACCAGGAGGGCACATGGCCTACCTACCTCGCCCACTCGGCAAGACGCCCGATGGCATGCTGGTAAAGCCCGACTGGCTCGACGGCACGCGGCCCGACCATCAGCCTGAGCACGAGGCAGCCGTGACCACCCGGCCCAGGCAGAAGCCAGCGGCATCGGGCGGGCTGCTTTCCGCGTTCCGCCGCACCGGCGCCCGGCTTACGCGGCGCAGGCGAGCCAGCTGACGCATCATCGCTGAACCCAGCCTGCAGGCTGCGGAAGCCACCAGGCCCTGGGAACTGCAGGTTCAGTTAGCCTGCAGGCATTGCGGGCGTAACCCGCGGCCACCAGTGACCAGGGGGTGGGCAGCAGTGACGGCCACCATCCTGCTGGTGGAGGACGAGCGGAAGCTGCGGAACCTCGTTCGCTCCTACCTGGAGCGGGCAGGGTTCACCGTGCTGTCCACCGAGTCCGGAGCCGAAGCGATCACACTGGCCGCCGCCGCGTCCCCCGACCTGGTCGTGCTGGACCTGGGGCTGCCAGATGTGCCCGGCGAGACGGTCGCCCGCGAACTGCGCTCCGCCGGGCCGGTCCCGATCTTGATGCTGACCGCCAAGAGCGCCGAGGAGGACCGGATCCGCGGCCTCGAACTCGGTGCCGACGACTATGTGACCAAGCCGTTCAGCCCGCGGGAACTGGTGCTACGGGTAAAGGCGATTCTGCGCCGCGGCGGCCCGGCCCTCGAGCACAGAGCCGCCAGCTACGGCAAGGGACTCGTGGTCATCGACGAGCCACAGCGCCGTGTGGCCGTTCGTGGGGAGGCGGTTGAGCTGACGCCAACCGAGTGGGGGATCTTGGTGGCACTGGCCGCCGTGCCGGGCCGGGTGTACTCACGGTTCGAGCTGATCAACCGGGTGCGCGGGTATGAGTTCGAAGGCTATGAGCGCACTGTCGACTCGCACGTGAAAAACCTGCGCCGCAAGCTCGAGGAAGACCCCGGCAGCCCTCAGATCATCCAGACCGTCCTCGGCGGCGGCTACCGGCTAGGCCTGACTCGCGATGACTGACACACCTGCCCGAACCGGCTCGGACAAGTGTTACTGGCGGGTACGAATGGGCAGGATCTTGGGAGTGGTCGACGAACGGACTGGTCATGACTTCTCAACAGCAAGATCGTGCCCGCGGCGTCGGTGAACGAGAGTCCCGCCAGGTGGCGGAGGAAGCTCGCGAGGTTGCGTGGCACCGGCCCAGCTTCGGCAAGCAGTTGTTCCTCGGTGACTTCCAGCTTGATCTGATCTATCCGCACCCGCGCCCGACCGAGGAAGCAAGCATGCGCGGCGAGGAGTTCTGCGCCCGGCTACGGGAGTTCTGCGAGGCCTCGGTCAACGGCACGCAGATCGAACACGACGCCCTGGTACCTGATGAGGTGGTCAAGGGCCTGGCCGCGGTTGGCGCGTTCGGCATGAAGATCGCGCCCGAGTACGGCGGGCTTGGGCTGACGAACCTGTACTACAACCGCGCTCTGGTGATCGCGGGGTCAGCCTCGCCGGCCGTGGCCGCGATGCTGTCCGCGCACCAGTCGATCGGCGTGCCCCAGCCGCTTGCCCTGTTCGGGACGGACGAGCAGAAAGCGGAGTACCTGCCGCGTTGCGCGCGCGGTGAGATCAGCGCGTTCCTGCTGACAGAGCCGGACGTCGGATCGGACCCGGCCCGGCTGGGCATGACGGCGACCCCGTCGCAGGATGGCTCCGAGTACGTGCTCGAGGGCGTGAAGCTGTGGACGACGAACGGGGTCGTTGCGAACCTGCTCGTCGTGATGGCCCGGGTGCCGTCCGGCGACGGTCACCGGGGCGGGATCTCGGCTTTCGTCGTGGAAGCCAATGCCGAGGGCATCACCGTCGAGCGCCGGAACGCGTTCATGGGGCTGCGCGGCCTGGAAAACGGCGTGACCCGGTTCCACGAGGTAAGGGTCCCGGTCACGGCCCGGATCGGAAAGGAAGGCCAGGGCCTCAAGATCGCGTTGACGACGCTGAACACGGGCAGGTTGTCGCTGCCTGCCAGTTGCTTGACGGCTGGGAAGCTGGCAACGAAGTTCGCCCGGGAGTGGTCGCAGGAGCGGGTGCAGTGGGGCCGGCCGGTGGGGGAGCACGAGGCGGTCGCCAAGAAGGTCTCCTTCATCGCTGCCACCACGTACGCCCTCGAGGCCGTGGTCGAGCTGTCCAGCCAGCTCGCCGATGACAAGCGCAACGACATCCGCATCGAGGCTGCGCTCGCCAAGCTGTACTGCTCCGAGATGGGCAGCAAGATCGTTGACGAGCTGGTCCAGGTCCGTGGCGGCCGTGGCTATGAGACCGCTGAGTCGCTGGCCGCGCGGGGGGAGCGCGGCGTGCCCGCGGAGCAGATGCTGCGGGACATGCGGATCAACCGGATCTTCGAAGGATCCTCGGAGATCATGCGGCTGTTCATCGCTCGTGAGGCGACCGATGCTCACCTGTCCGCGGCTGGCGAGCTGATCGATCCGCGGGTACCAGCTGCGCAGCGCGCCCGTGCGGCAGCGAAGGCCGGCGAGTTCTACGCCAAGTGGCTGCCCACGCTGGTGACTGGCGACGGGCAGAAGCCAGGGTCGTTCAGCCAGTTCGGCCGCCTCGCACCGCACCTGCGGTACGTGGAGCGGGCGAGCCGGAAACTGGCCCGGTCGACGTTTTACGGGATGGCCCGGTGGCAGGGCCGGCTGGAGCGCAAGCAGGGCTTCCTCGGCCGGATCGTGGACATCGGCGCCGAACTCTTCGCCATCAGCGCCACATGCGTGCGGGCACACATGGACCGGACCGATGGCGTCGGGACCGTGCGCGGCGCGACCGCGGACGAACTGGCCGACCTGTTCTGCACCCAGGCACGGCTGCGTGCCGAGGAACTGTTCAGTCAGCTCTGGAGCAACAGCGACGCCGCCGACTCCAAGACAGCCAAGCGCATCCTCGGCGGCAGTTTTACCTGGCTGGAAGACGGCGCCATCGACCCGTCGATACCAGGGCCCTGGATCGCCCACGTGGAGCCCGGGCCCTCCGAATCCGAAGATGTGCACCGCACCATCGGATGACAGCAACCAGGACCGCAAGCCAGGCCGATACTGGCGGACTCAGTACCCGACGTGTTTGGATGGCTACGTAAAACGGGCCTAATATGCACGGTATCGACCGAATTCTTGCGCTGTGATCCTGGGCTTGCCCAGTGCCTGGACAGCGTACGGATGTGGACCAAGGGGCCGGCCCACAGCCGGGAGGACGCGTGGGTTGGCTGGCGGAGTTGCGCGGCCGGGCTGAGCAGGCCGGTTCGCGTGACTCAGGCTGGGCCGCGGAGCTGACGGCCAGGCAGGCAGCGGCGTTCGAGCGGGCCCTGGCCCGGCTGGGGAAACGGGCGCCAACGGCTCGCGCGCTGTTGGTGGCGCTGGCCTGGGCGAGGGGCCCAGGGCTGGCGGCCGACGGTATCTGGGTCCGGCTGGCGCTGGCGCTGGCGCTGGCGGAGGACCGGCCGCCGGTCACGGTCGAAGACGCCCGTCGGCTGCCTGGCAGGATGCGTGGGCTGATCGTGGACGGGACCGGAGCTGGCGGGGTTCGTCTCTACCGGCTCGCCGACCCGTCGCTGGCCGCACACCTGCGCGGTCAGCACAGGGCACACGCTGAGGACGCCATCGTCAGCGCACTGGTCGCGAGCGTGCCCATGTCCGGAGCCGGGCGGGACTGGACCGCGGCACACCCGTACGTGCGGTCCTGTCTCGCATATCACGCCGTGGCCGCCGGGTCGCGCACGCTGGCGTCGCTGGTGGCTGAGGAGGGGTTCCTGGCAGCTGCCGACCCGGTCAGCCTCGGCCCCCTGCTGTGCGTACCGTGGCCGGAACTGCGTGAGGTGGGACGCGTCTACCAGCGAGCCCGGCCGCTGCTTGGCGCTGACCCCGCCGCCAATGCCGCTTACCTGGCCGAAGCCGAACGTGCCCTGGCCGGCGCCGGCGCTCTCACCACCAGCACTCACCCAGCCGCCGGGCCCGCGGTGCGCCCGATGTACCGGACCCACCTGGCGACCGTGCGCCGTGATGACAGCATCCTGACCCTGACCGGTCACATCAGCAGGGTGAACAAGGTGGCGTTCGCCACCACTGCAGGCGGCGGGCTGCTGCTGGCCTCCTGCGGTGACGACCGCACGGTGCGGCTGTGGCAGCCGCTCACCGGCGCGCCCGTCGGCGAGCCGCTGACCGGCCACGACGACTGGGTCCTTGCGCTGGCACTCGGCGCTGCCGGTGACGGAAGGCTGCTGCTGGCGTCCGGGGGCCGTGACCTGGCGGTGCGGCTGTGGCAGCCGCTCACCGGCGCGCCCGTCGGCGAGCCGCTGACCGGCCACGACGACTGGGTGTGGTCGGTGGCGTTCGGCGCTGCCGGTGACGGAAGGCTGCTGCTGGCGTCCGCGGGCCGTGACCTGGCGGTGCGGCTGTGGGAGCCACTTGCTGCCAATGGCGCCAGGGGCCCGCTGGCCCGCTACGTTGACCAGGGATGGGCAGTGGCTTTCGGCCACCGTCCCGATGGGCGGCTGCTGCTGGCCTCAGGCAGCAGTGATCACGCGGTGCGCGTATGGGACCCCCTGACCGGCGCACCCGTAGGCCAGCCGATGACTGGGCACGCAGGCCCGGTGTGGTCGGTGGCGTTCGGGACTACCGGTGATGGGCGGCTGCTGCTGGCTTCAGGCAGTCGTGACCGCACGGTGCGCGTGTGGGACCCGCTGACCGGCGCACTCCTGGGCGAGCCGATGACGGGGCACTGCGGCGAGGTGTGGTCGGTGGCGTTCGGGACTACCGGTGATGGGCGGCTGCTGCTCGCCTCCGGCAGCGACGACCAGACCATCAGGCTCTGGGACCCGCTGACCGGCGCGCGCGTCGGTGGCCCCTTGGTGGGGCACACCGGCGACGTCAACTATGTGGCATTCGGCACCATGACCAGGGACGGGGAGGCGGGTGAGGAGCGGCTGCTGCTCGCCTCCGGTGGTGACGACCAGACAGTCCGGCTGTGGGACCCGCTCGCTCCCGCCATGTCTGGTGAGTCGGCTGGGACCCGCAGCGGCGCAGTCACCGCGGTCGCGCTCAGCAACGCCGCCGACGGCCGTACGCTGCTGGCTTCGGTGCACGCTGACCAGACCGTGCAGGTGCATGACGCGCACAGTGGCGCCCTCATCAGCGGCCCGCTGGCCGGCCGCACCGGCTGGATCGGTTCGCTGGCGTTGATCACCGCCGACGGCGGCCGGGTACTCCTCGCCCGCGACATCAGCGACTACACAGTGCAGGTCTTTGACGCACTCACCGGCATGCCCGTCGGTCCCCCCATGGCGGGCCACACCAGCACGGTGACCTCGCTGGCCTTCGGGATCGCCCCCGGCGGCCAGGTACTGCTGGCATCCACCAGCGAAGACCACACGGTGCGGGTCTGGGACCCGCTCACCAGCGCCCCGGTGGGCCAGCCGCTGACGGCTCACAGCGACTGGGTGGCGTCGGTGGCGTTCGGCGTCACCGACGGCGGGCGGCTGCTCATGGCGTCAGGCGGCCGTGACCAGACGGTG
>DASYYE010000569.1:0-1815 GCA_035946955.1 Streptosporangiaceae bacterium
GGCCTGGGTCACCCGCAGCGCGCCGAGGGTGTTGAGCTGGAACAGGGCGTTCCACCTCGTGCAGCGGCACCGATTCCACCGGGGCGCGCAGTGTCTCGCCGGCGTTGGAGACCAGCACGTCGATCTGGCCTGCTGCGGCGATCGCGGCGTCGACGGAGGGCTGGTCGGTGACGTCCAGCCGCAGCCGCGCGCCGGTAGTGAGGTCGCTGAGGGCTTCGATGTGGCGGGCCGTGGCGATGACGTGGTGACCCCGCCGGGACAGTTCCACCGCGGTAGCCCGTCCGATCCCGCGCGAGGCACCTGTGATCAGAACCGACCCATCGGTCCTCCTCCCTCATGACCTGGGACGGTAATGACACCACCGCTGGACCAGGGCCGTCATCAGCCCCCCGCCGCAGCTCCCTGGCAGGGCTTAGCTCCGAGTCTGGCTACACCTCGGTGGCGCGCTGCGAGGCTACCCGGGGAGGACGAGCGGGAGTGCGCCGTGATGGACTCAATGGGTGATCTACCGCGTCCGCAGCGCAGACATCGTGAAGTGCCTGCGGCGCTGGCCGAAGGCGATCGAGGAGTGCTGGTTCGCATGACGCCTGACGAGATCCAGATTGTGGTGCTGGCCGAGCTGCCGGACGTCCCGGCGACCACGGGGCGGAAGCCGATTACGGACTGCACCCGGGAAGATCTGGCGTTCGCCATCGATGACTACTATCAGGCCGCCGCGAGCCTGAGCCGGTCAGCGGCCGGGCAGACGGGCCTGTGGCCGGATTGGGACCGGCACCTTGCCCGGGTGGCGGCGGCGAAGGCTGAGCTGCTGGAGCTGATGCGCGAGCAGATGGATGAGGCTCACGGCGCCGCGAAGGTCTCGGACCTGTGGCTTGGGCCGATGGAGGCTGAATTCCGGACGAGGCGCGGCTATCGGGGCGAATAGCGGCATCCGGAGCGCAGCCTGATCCCGCGGGCCCGGGTAGCCCGCGGCGCTGAACCCGAGAGGCCGGGCACCAGAGACGTCCGGTGCCCCCCAGCGCATGTCACCACATTCCCGCGCCGCCGTGCGCGGAGCCTGCCGAGACGCCAGAGAAGGTGTCGATCTCGGCGGTCACGTTCCCGGTGCCTGCATATCCCGCCGCGACCAGGTCGAAGTACCTGTAGCCGGGCTGGCTAGGGCCCTACCAGGGTCCCTGCTGGTGTGGTGTCTGCCCGGGGACCACGTACGGCCTCGGCCGGCGCGGTCCTCTCACCCGGCGGGGCAGTTCTCCGGCCGCTCCTATCCAGGCCTGCCAGCCACGCAGGTCACGCCTGCTCGCGTTCAAAAGTCTATCGTTATTTCCAGAATGTTATTGCTAGTTTTTAGTTGCAGATGTAGGCTGAGGGCTGACGCCGGGATCAGCCGCCCACGGCGGCCAGTGGTGCCCCGGGGTCACCGGAGGGAGCCGCCCATGGTCTCCACTCGCATCGCCCGGCGGACGCTGCAGCGCAAGCACTAACTGCCGGACGTGGGTTTCCCCGGGCCAGGGACCCTGGCCCGGGGCCCTGCCGCCCCGAACCGGCGACACGCCGAACGCCCGTAGGTCCCACGGCGGCTGGCAGGCCGGAATGGGGAGCGCCCGGAAAACCACCCCGCCGGGTGAGACGACCGCGCCGGCCGAGGCCGTAGAGGGTTCCCCGGCAGACACCAAACACCAGCAGGAGGCAGCGATGTCAGTAACCAGGTTCGAGCCCTTCCGGGACCCGTTCCGGGAGTTCGACCGGCTCTTGTCCATGGCCGCCAGCGGGACGCGTGCCCCGCTCGGCATGCCCATGGACGTCTACCGCGGCCAG
>DASYYE010000570.1:0-1551 GCA_035946955.1 Streptosporangiaceae bacterium
GATGGTCAGGGCCGCGAAACTCAGGCTGACGGTGGTGGTCATGATGGTTTCCTTCCGGTGGGTTGATTCATGGACGACCATGCGGGCGGGGCCCGCGCCCGGCGCTCTAGTGACTTAAAGCGTTAACTAACAGTACCCCCAATCACTTCACGATGCAAGTCATCGAGGCGCCAAGTCGCTTCAACATTTAAGTTATAGTGTCCTCATGGACGCCCCACAGGAGCCCCGCTGGCTCGACGCCGAGGAGAGCCAGGCCTGGCGCGCCCTGGCCAAGACGCTGGAACGGCTGCCGGCCGCGCTCGATGCACAGCTGCGCCGCGACGCCGGGATCAGCCACTTCGAGTACCAGGTGCTGGCCCTGCTATCCGAGGCGCCCGGCCGCACCCTGCGGATGAGCGAACTCGCGAAGTGGGCCGGGAGCTCGCTGCCGCGCCTGTCCCAGGTCGTCGCCCGGCTGGAACAGCGCGGCTGGGTGCACCGTACCCCCGATCCAGCCGACGGCCGCTACACCCTGGCGACCCTGACCGGCCAGGGGCAGGCGAAAGCGACCCAGGCCGCGCCCGGCCATGTCCAGGAGGTCCGCCGCCTGGTCTTCGACCCGCTGACCAAGACCCAGTCCCGGCAGCTGCGCGAGATCGGCCAGCGCATCACCCGCGCCATCGACCCCGACAACCAGCCGGTGCCCGCCGCCATGCCCGCACAGGCACCCCCGTGACCGGCACCCTCAGCCACCGCGCGCCGACACTGCTCGGCGACCAGCCCCGACTGCGCAAGCTGTCCGACTGGTGCGGGTGCCGAAAACCTCACGGCCGCCTTGGAAGAAGCACGCTGAAGTCCGGGCCCTGACCAGACGACGTAGCGTGCCCAGACAGCACGGCAAGCCGGCTAGGAGCTGAGGCACCCGCGTGGCACGCCAGATCAGGACGTTCTGGGCACCCTAACCGACGGACGCCGGAGTTCCCTGAGCCGTCCAGAACGGCGGGGATGCGTGCTATAGGCCATGACCATTGTTAATCACGCGTCGTGACGGGGTGATCGGACAGCCCGGTAACCGAGCGGCGAGTGGGCGCGGCCGGGGCAGAGCCGACCTCGTGGGAGAGCTGTGACATGCGCGTCAGCCAGGTCTGTCAGGAAACTAGGCGACCGGTGGCTCTTGGCCGTGGCTGACCAGCCGGAGCCGACAGCCGTAGCATGCTGGCCAGGGCTGCAGGATCGTGCCGATCTCTGTGAGGGGTTGCCGTGTTGCTGAGCGATTTTCCGCGATACCCGCTGATGTTCGGCCCGAGCCCGGTTCATCGGCTGGAGCGGCTGTCCGCTCATCTGGGCGGGGCGGGCATCTGGGCCAAGCGGGAGGACTGCAACGCCGGTCTTGCCTTCGGCGGCAATAAGGTCCGCAAGCTGGAGTACCTGGTGCCGGACGCGCTGGCTCAGGGTGCGGACACGCTGGTCTCCATCGGCGGGGTGCAATCCAATCACACCCGCCAGGTCGCTGCCGTCGCCGCGAGGCTGGGGCTGAAGGCGGTGCTGGTGCAGGAGAGGTGGGTGGACTGG
>DASYYE010000571.1:0-5063 GCA_035946955.1 Streptosporangiaceae bacterium
GGGAGGCACTGCGGCTGCCCCCGGCCGGAGCAAACCGTCTCGGGGTTGCGCTGGCGGTAGCGGCGGTGGTCAGCGCGGCAGCCGGTGGGCCGTTGTTCTGGTGGGCGGGTCGTGACAGGCTCAATGAGCAGCCCAGCGGCGACGGCACGGCATCTGGTGGCCGGTTGCCTGCGGACCAGGTTGTAGTGGGTGAGATCCCCCGTCAGCCGCCTGCTTTTGTGGAACGCCAGACCCTGGCCAGGCTGGCCGGGGCTGCGGGGTCCGGCCGGGTGGCGGTGGTGTGCGCGGTGACGGGGCTGCGCGGGGTCGGCAAGACGCATCTGGCGGCGGCCTACGCCCGCGAACGGATCGCGCAGGGCTGGGG
This sequence comes from Streptosporangiaceae bacterium, assembly GCA_035946955.1. Lineage (GTDB taxonomy): Bacteria > Actinomycetota > Actinomycetes > Streptosporangiales > Streptosporangiaceae > DASYYE01. The sequence continues at coordinate 365 of DASYYE010000571.1, forward strand.
CCTTGTCGGGTGGGTGAGCGCTGAGTCGCGGGGCAGCCTACTGGCCGACCTGGCCCGGGTGGCTGAGCGTCTTGGCGTGGCCGACCCGGAGGGAGACTCCGCGGAGTCGGCGCGGCGGCTGCGTGACCACCTGGGCACGCGGGCCCGTGAGGGCTTGCTGGTGTTCGACAACGCGGCGGACCCGGGCCTGCTGCGCCCGTTCCTGCCCGCCACGGGCGGCACCCAGATAGTGGTCACCAGCACCAGCCGGGTGTTCGCCGAACTCGGTGCGATGGTCGATGTCGCGGCGTTCAGTCGCGCCGAGTCGCTGGACTACCTGGAGGAGCGGACCAGCCTGGACGACCCGGACGGCGCGGCAGCGGTCGCCGCGGAGCTGGGAGACCTCCCGCTGGCCTTGGCCCAGGCCGCTGCCACGATCGCCGGCCAGCACCTGACCTACCCGGTCTATCTGGAACGGCTGCGCCAGGCGCCGGTCGCTGAGCTGCTGGCCGGGGTTCCTGGTGGCGACTATCCGCACGCCACGGGCCCGGTGCTGCTGCTGAACGTGACTGCGGCCGAGGACGGCGACCCGTCCGGGCTGACCAGCCGGGTGCTGCGTGCCATGTCGGTCCTGTCCGCCGAGGGGGCAGGCCGGGGTCTGCTGAATGCCCTGGACGACCAGACGTCGGTGGATGCGGCCATACAGCGGTGCGTGGCCTGGTCGCTGCTGGCGTGGTCGGTCACCGGTCACATGGTTATGCACCGGCTGCTCGGCCGGGTGCTGCGCGAGCGGGACCACGCCGCTGGCGAGTCGGACGCCGCGTTGGGTCTGGCGCTGAGCCTGCTGGAGCCGAGACTGTTCAGCGAGGACCAGGCGTGGGCGCGCCGCGATGAGGGCTCTGACCTAGCAGCTCAGATCGAGGCGGTTTGGCACGCGGGCGTCGAGACCGGCGGCCCAGCCTTGGTCGGCCGGGCACTAGCAGCCAGGTCGTGGGCGGTCCGCCAGTTCCGCGTGGCAGCGGACCTCACCCGCGCCATCGATCTCGGCGAGCGCACCCTGGCCGCCGCCGAGCAGGTCCTGGGCCCCGACCACCCCGACACCATGGCCGCGCGGAACAACCTCGCCAGCGCCTACCAGTCGGCGGGCCGACTCGGCGAGGCGATCCTCCTGTTCGAGCAGGCCCTGGCCGACCGCAAGCGGATCCTGGGCCCCGACCACCCCGACAGCCTGGGCTCGCGGAACAACCTCGCCAGCGCCTACCAGTCGGCGGGCCGACTCGGCGAAGCGATCCTCCTGTTCGAGCAGGCCCTGGCCGACCGCGAGCGCGTCCTGGGCCCCGACCACCCCGACACCCTCACCTCACGGGACAACCTCGCCAGCGCCTACCAGTCGGCGCGCAGGACCGATGAGGCGATCCCGCTGTATGAGGCCACCCTGGCCGACCGCGAGCGCGTCCTGGGCCCCGACCACCCAGACACCCTCACCTCACGGAACAACCTCGCCGACGCCTACTGGTCGGCCAACCGGCAGGGCGAAGCGATTCTGCGCATGAAGACCGCCCTGGCCGACCGCGAGCGAGTCCTGGGGCCCGACCACCCAGACACCCTCACCTCACGGAACAACCTCGCCGGCTACCAGTCGGCTGGCCAGGTCGTTGGGGCAATCCCCATCTTCGAGCGCATTCTGGCCGACCGCGAGCAAGTCCTGGGCCCCGACCACCCAGACACCATGGCCGCGCGGAACAACCTCGGCAGCACCTATAAGTCGGCTGGCCAGCTCAGCAAGGCGATCACGCTCTTCGAGCGCACCCTTGCCGACCGCGAGCGGATCCTGGGGCCCGACCACCCGGACACCTTTTGGTCGCGGAACAATCTCGCTTTTGCCTACATGGCGGCGGGCTGGGTTGACAAGGCACTCACCCTCTTCGCGGCCGTTTTGGCCGACAGCGAACGAGTCCTTGGCCCCGACCACCCTGACACCCTGGCCGCGCAGAACAACCTCGCCGGCGCCTACCATGAAGTGGGCGACCAGGTCGGTAAGTCAATCGACATATTCGAGCGGCATGTGGCCGACCTCGAACGAGTCCTCGGTCCTGACCACCCGGTCACCCTGGCCGCCCAGGACCGCCTCGGACAGGAAAAGGACTTCTACTGGCGGTACTAACGAACGCTGTATTGTGCGCCAATCTAATTAGCAGGCGGCCAAGCGGATCTTCTACCCACCTGCTGGCTGACGGGATTCTTTTATGTTGACACGGTTTATTGAAGAATGAGCGTGTCGCCGGGTACGATCGTTATCATCACACGCACCGCTTTGCGCTCTGCAGTGTAGCGGTTCGCGTTAGCACTGCAAACAGGTGTTCCTTGCGCGATCTGAAGCCGTGCATTTCGTCAGGGAGTCGGCTGTCGCTCCGGATCGCCGATTTAGCGCGGCTTCGAGACTGGTCCGGATCATGCCGCTGACCCGCGCAGGTCCGTTACTTCTGGACGCACGGCGGTTACTATTGAATCAATCTGGACCGTGAGCGACGTCGGCTGGCCGCAGGCGTATGACCGGGGTATGCAGTGGGCGATCCCGATGTCGAGTCGATGTCGTGTGCCCGGCGGGCAACTGCAGCGCATGCGGCTCCTACGCCGACAGCTTCGGCCATATGCAGGCTTTCGTCGTCAACAAGACGGACAGCACCTGGCGCGGGGCAACAGAAGTCCCAGGCACGGTCACGCTCAACCAGGGCGGGAACGCTGGAACCAACTCCGCGTCATGCACGTCAGGGGCCACTGTAGTGCGGGTGGCGGCTACGTGGATAGCTCTAACCTCTTCCAGGTGTTTGTCGTCAACGAAACCTAACCCTGCAACAGTCTGCATGAATATCCATCGCAGCCCGGCCGCGGCAATGCTCGGTCATGCCGCGATGGGCGTGCTTCGTTTCACGTGCTGCGGCAGGTTGCGCGCTCTGGCTTGACAGCCGACCCGTGAGCACCGCGCCGCGGTCCGCCCTATCAACTCGTCAACCCGTTCCAGTCGCCAGTCAGGTCCAGGTTCGATCTAGGTTGTGCCCAGCGGCCGCCAAATGATCGCCATGTGCCGTCGCAACCATGATCGTAAACGGCAGATGTCTTCCGCCCAGATCGCCCGCTACCAAAGATCGCTAAGCAGGACGAAAAGGATTCTATGGGGCGGCTCCGGTAAGCCACGGAAGGCAGTATTTGCTATCTGAATACTGCCTGGTGGTGCTATCATTCTTAGCTGCTGTTCGGGGTTATTGGCTATACCAGGGATCAAAATGTTGTCAGGTGATGCGTCACGGGACACGTGGTGGGCGGTCGGCTGGCTCGCCGGTATCACGGTGGTGGCGTCGGTGTTGCTGGTGGTGCTGCTGGGCCCATTGAATCTGGCTACTGGGACCACCAGTCACCTGACGGCTGTCCTGGCGTTCGTGGGAGTGCTGGTCACTGCCGCGGTGACGGTCATTGGCCTGACCGTCACCCGGCAATCGGGCCGTGCCGCAGAGAGGCGGCTCAAGCTGGATGCGGCGATGCGGGCGGGCGAGTCATTCTCCGGCCCGGCTCCAGGGGCGCTCAGCGCCGCATCCACAGCCTCGAGTCTGCTCGCGCTCACCAAGTTGGACAACGCCGACCTCGCGGTGGCGCTCCTGGTCGACTTCTGGGAGCCGGGCGTTGAAGGGAAGATCTCCGCAGAGGCTGCGATCTTGGTAGTGGATGCCGCGCTGCGGTCCGCGCGACGCAACGCCCAACTTGTTGCCGCCGAGTTGCTGTGCCGGAACGCCCGGCACCTCGACCCGTGCCAGTCGCTGCACTGGCCCAGCGCCATAGATGGGTGCTGGGACCCCCGGTTCAGCCCGAAGACCAAACTCTTGCTCGTTGACGCATTGACCCTGATGACCAAGGCCAAGAAGCCGGTGACCCCCGCCGCGCTGCGCTCCGTCGCGGTGCGGCTGTATGGGATCTTCGCCGGAGACTCCGATGTGAACGTCAAGGGCTGCATCGCCACACTCATCGAGGCGCTTCTGCCCGCATTGCGGGGTCTGGGCTACAAGAACTTCATGCAGGGAAACAAGATGGTCATGCTCAGTGACCTGGAAGCGACCAAGCCGTTCGTCCGGCGCAACGATGACGAATACCTCGCACGCATGGTCAGGAAACGGGCAGGGGAACTGCAGGAATGGGCAAGCCCATGCTCAGAGCAGGATTGTGAGCTAGCGCCAGGCGAACTCGCTACCGCCACTGTCGACCCAGGCTAACGACGAAACCCCCGTCCCGGATCGAAGCTGCTGTCGAGCACCAACCGGACAGGCGGGAAACACCTGCTATGACATCCGCTCATGCCGCTGTCAGAGTTCGAGCTGGAGGAGGTAGCCAGCGGATTGCTCATCGCCGCGATCAGCAGTCCACCCGTCTGCCGACTCGACTTCGGTGAGAACACCGGAATCCGGGACCGGATAGCTGATGGGTGAATCGCTGCCGGGCCCGGGCGCGTAGCGGCAGTGAACGGCGGCGATGCAGGTCACCCTTCCCCGGGTCGGCGCGGTGTCCTCCGGGACACCACCATGGTGTTCTTCCGCAGCATCCACTGTGCACTGCGCATCAGCGCCCAGCACCGCCTCCTTCACCGGGAACACGAACACGCCGCCGCGCTCGTGGATATGGTCCGCGGTGGCCTTCACCGTGTGAAGCGCGTCCGCGGTCACGACCTTGCCTT
>DASYYE010000572.1:0-25362 GCA_035946955.1 Streptosporangiaceae bacterium
GACGCAGTCCCGCGCCTCGGCGAACGCCTGCTCGGCGCGGTGCCGCTCGTCATACGGCAAAGATGCGTGGGACAGGAACGTCGTAACCCCCCGCTCCCGCAGCGCAGCACCTATCTCCTCCACGAGCTGGCGGGAGTCACAGAACACCAGCCGCTTCTCACCCCGGTGCAACGACGCGATCACCGTCGCGGCGTTGCTCACCGACCCCACATAGTCCAACTCGATTTCCCCGGGCGAGGGCGTGCCGCCAGGTTCTGGTGACACCACAAGGGCTGGACGGCTGCCGCGCCCGGACCCTTGGAGCCAGGCCAGCAGCTCACCAGGGTTGCCGACGGTCGCAGACAGCCCGATCCGCTGGATGGGGTGGCCGGTGATCTTGGTGAGCCGTTCGAGCACGGCAAGCAGGTGCCAGCCACGGTCGTCCCCTGCGAAGGCGTGCACCTCGTCCACGACGATCGTGTGCAGGTCGGTGAACAGGCGCGCGTGTTCGACCCTGAGGCTGATCAGCATCGCTTCCAGCGATTCCGGTGTCGTCAGCAGGACATCCGGTGGATCTCGCAGGATCCGCTGCCGCGCCGATGCCGTGACGTCCCCGTGCCAGATCGCCGCCCGGCGGCCCAGCCAGCCCGCGTAGGTTTCCAGCCGTGGCAGCAGGTTGTTCAGCAGCGCCTTGAGCGGGCAGACGTAGATGACTGACATCCCGGACCAACGCTGGGATTCCATGGCCGTCAGCAATGGGAACATCGCAGCCTCGGTCTTGCCGCCCGCCGTGGGTGCCAGGAGCAGCGCGTCGGCACCGTCCAGAACTGGCCCGGCGGCCTCGTCCTGGAGCGCCCGCAGCGACCGCCAGCCGAGGCTGTTGACGATGTGGTGCACGATGACCGGGTGCAGCCGGTCCAGGCCGGGACTCACGGTCCCACCTCACAGCTGGCCGCCGGTTCCGCGTGGGTCACGGCAGGTCAAGGTCGATGTCGTCGGCGTGCGCCGCTGGTGGTGCTGACAAAGCGGCCGCGTTGCGTTCTACTTCGGACAGCTCGCCCGGCGTCAGGGTCAGCGCGTAGTGGCGGCGGGGGTCGAAGTCGGGGAATTGGTCGACCCGGTCCATCACGTCCGCGACGAGCTTCCGTAGGAACACTCGGGGGGTGACCCCGATCTTCCCGCCCAGCGACCCGGTCACCGCGTCCGCGAGCTCACCGACGTAGAGGTCGTCCACTGTCTTGCGCACCCGGTCGGGTTCGCTGGTCCCATCGGCGTACAGGTCGCGCACTTTCGCGCCGAGCGCGAGGAGCCCGTCACGGTCGAAGCCGGGCAGCCGTACCTGGACGGCACGAGGGTTGTCGAACCGCGGGTCGGTGGAGAAGTCGGTGGCCAGGCGTTGCGCCAGCGGGGCCAGCCGGGACACGCCGCTTGGCCCGTCGTAGAACGCCGGGGTTCCGGTGATGACCAGGAACAGCCCTGGGTACCGGCCCGCGTCGATCTCGTCGATGAGTTGCCGCAAGGCGTTCAGCGCCTTGTCACGGACGTCACCGCGGGCCCGTTGCAGGGTTTCGACCTCATCCAGCACGAGCAGCAGCCCTGGATGCCCCGCATCTCGCAGCACCGCCAGCAGCCCCTGGAGGAACCCCATCGCCCCGAAGTGGTCCAGTTCGCCCTTGATCCCGGCGCTGCGCTTGGCTGCTGCGGCGACGTGCGGCTGGCCGCCCAGCCAGGCCGCGAGCGCGTCGGCCGTGGCAGCGTCGCTGCCCACGACGGCTGCGCGGTAGGCCCGCAGCGCCTGGGCGAACGCGGGTGCCCGGGCGGAGACTTCGGCGAGCCGTTCCTCCAGCAGGCGGTCCACGGCCTCGTTCACGGCGCCCTGGCCTTGCCCGGCCAGGCCGGGGTCGGCACCGGTGATGTCGGACTCCAGGGTGAACAGCCAGGAGTCCAGCACCGGCCGCAGTGCGCTGGGCGGGAACGCCGCCGTCCGCAGGGCTTCGCCCACTCTCCGGTAGACCGTCTCCAGCTTGTGCAGCGGCGTCTGGGTCTCGGAGACCTGCACTTCGGCCGCGGCGAACCCACGGCGCAGCGCACGCTCGGCGAGGTAGCGGGCCACGAATGTCTTGCCGGCTCCGTACTCTCCCCGTACCGCCTTGAACGCGGCGCCGCCTCCGGCTGCGGTGCCGAGGTCAGTGTCTAGCGCGGGTGTGAACCGCTCCAGGCCGACCGCGAGCAGGTCTAGGCCGTTGGCGGGGACTGTCCCCCGGCGCAGCGCGTCAATGACCTCGCGCCGGCGCCGTGGTGACACGTGGTCGTTCATGTACGGATCCCGAACTGCTCACGCAGCAGCGCCTCGTCTAGGACCACGGTGGACCCGTCGGCGTCGACCCGCAGCACCGGGTTGCCCTCCACGTTCAGCAGCCGCTGGGTATGGAGGATCGCACCGCGCACCGTGGCCGTCGGCACGGCCAGCGCGGTCGCTGCCCGGGCGGCGGCCAGCCGCTGCCCTTGGGCGGCCAGCAGCGCGCCGAGCAGGTCGCGGACCTGGCCGTCGGTGACGGACACCCGCCCGGCGACCTTTTTCTGTGCTGCATAGGTTGGCGATGCCACCACGGCCGCAGCGGCCGGGCTCATCGCCGGCGCATTGCTTGGCGCGGCCGAAATAGGCTGTTGGGCTGGTTCATCGAACAGGGTGGAACCAGAGTCTTTCCGCCGTGTCCGGGAGCCGGGCACAGGCCCGGCCGCAGGACTTGGCCAGGTCGGCTGCTGGCCGGTGCGGCCGCTCAGAGCCCCAGTGGTGCCAGCGGGAGGGGCCGGGGGCAGGGGGTCGAGCCACCACGCCGGCTCCTGCGGCGGGGCGGGGTACAGGCCGACGTCCTCGGGCACCGGGCCAGAGACCAGGAAGGCCACTGGGACGACGGCTTCGGCGGGCGCGGCGCCGCCGTGGTAGCCGGCCTTGAGCGGCCCATACCGCAGGTGCTCGTCCACGGCGAGCACCGCCCGGCCCTCGTGCATCAGCACCCTGCGGCCCGCGACCAGCACCTCGCCTTCCGCGGCGGGTTCCAGGGCAGCACGGGAACGGGCGCTGGAGATCGATGCATAACTGCGCTGGGTGCCCTGGCGGCGTTCCACGACGTGACCATGGTCGGCGGTGACGACGACCGCGCGCCCGGCGTGCCTGGCCCGGTCCAGCAGCGGGAGCAGGTGCTTGACTGTGTCGGCTCCCCACGCGGTGCCGCCCGGGTCGGAGCGGTCGAGCGCGTCGTCGATGGTGTTCAGCACGCAGGTGACCAGCGGGTGGGCGGTCACGTTGGCGATGGCGGCGGCGACGTCGTCGGCCACGGCGTACCCGAGCCGGGAGGAGTCCAGCGGCTTCTTATGGAACAACTTGGCCCCGGGCAGCCCATGTGCCCTGGTCAGCGCCTCGTAGCTACGTTGCTCGACGTCCTGGCCGCCAGTGCGCAGGTTCCCGGACAGCAGCGATGCCCGGCTGACCTCGGTAAGGGTGGGGAGCACGGCGAGCGCCGCGGCCCGGCGGGTCTGGCCGGACAGCAGTGCTTCGGCCCACCCGTCGGTGGTCCGCGCCAGCACGCTGGTCATGATCTCCGTGCACACCCCGGCGCTCATTCCGTCCATGACCAGCAGCAGCACCGGCGTCTTACGGGCCAGCGGCAGCACCACACTGGGCAGGAGATCCTCCAGGTGCCATACCTCGCAAGGGCCGGTGTCCGGGTCATCGCCCGTGTGGGCAGCCAGAGCCGCGCCGAACGCCAGGTCGTGAGCGGCACGCCGCGACCGTACGTGGCCGAGGACGGCGGCGAGCCCGGAACCGAGTTCGGGGTCGCTCGCGCCGGGGGCCGCGTCGTTCACAGCCGAGTCGGCCCAGGCGTCGGCGTCACCATGGCGGTCGAGCAGCACCGCCAGTGACGTCCCGGCCACGGTGGTGTCGGTGGCCAGCCACCGGGCCAGCCGCACCGCGCCATGGAACGCGGGGGTCCGGGGGTCGGACTCGGCCAGCCGGTGGGAGGCGACCGCCGCCCACCCACGTTCCACACCGTCCAGGGCGGTGCCGGGAACCTGGGGACGGTCGGGGTTTACGTCCCCCGCGGAGCCAGTCACGGCGGTGCGCAGCGCTCCCGCCAGGGAGGCGAACCGCCGGGTCAGCCCGGAGGGCAGGAGGTCGGAGAGGTCAGCCAGGCCTGAACCGTGGATGGCGGCGAGCAGGCCGTCGGCCCGGGCAAGCAAGACCTCACCACCGCCGCGCCGCACAGGCTCGGCCAGCATCCCCGTGACGACGGCGGACGCTTCATCGGCCCAGGACCGCAGCACGCCTGCCGCAGGAATCGACCCGCCGAGCCTGGGCTCCAGACGGATCAACGCCTCGCGTGCGAGCCGCGGCTGCCCCCCTGCCGACTGGCCCGTCGCCGACTGGCCCGCCGGAAGCGTGGCCTGACCGGCGTCGTCGTCCACCCGTTCGCTGGCAGCGGCCAGCACACCAGCGGCCAGCCCGAGAGGCACGGCGTCATGCCCTTCACCAGCGCGCAACAGATGCAGCAGCGGCGGGCCGATCACGCCACTCCGTTCCGCCGCCCAGGCGATCACAGCCCCAGTGAGGGCATCGCCGGCCAGTGCCCGCAGGTCGGCGACCCAGGCGCTGAGCAACGGGTCGGCCGTCCAGGCCAGCACGCTCGCGGCATCCACCACTGGGTCTGTCAGGTGCAGCTGCGCGGCGGCGACGGCACCGAGGGCGTGGTCGCGGGTCAGCACCCCACCAGGCGCAGGCGGCCACCCGGCCGGTGGGGCAGCCAAGAGCAGCCCACCCGCGATCTCACGGTCGCCAGCTACGGTGGTCAGGACCGGGTCGACACCCGTCGCGGCGAAACGCAGCCGCACCGCATCCCACGGGTCCGGGGTACGCAGCCGGTGCCACACGAGGTGACTGAGCACACCCGCACCGAGGTCATCTTCAGGACGGTCAGTCAGTACGACCAGCCACTGCCCGCACACCCGGTCCAGCAGCGCCTCCCGGACGGCGAGTGCGGACTCACACGGCGCGACCGTCACCGGCACGTCGGCGTGCGTGAATGTGGCCGGGCCCGGCCACTCCGGGCGCGCCCGCACCCCAAGCACCCCGCTGCTGTAGTCCTTGCGCCGCGCCTGGTCCAGCAACGCCCGCAGCACGGGGACCGTCGCCCGGGTGGCCGACACGGTCACTCCTCTACCCGCCAGTCCACAACCACGCGCTCCCCGGAGTGCCTGGCCAGGAACTCCCCCAGCGGGCCGAGGACATCGCTGGCGGGGCCGCCCTTGGCCCGGACCGCACGGCCGGTCCTGCCCGGCAACTGCGCCACTCGGGCAGGCATATCGTCCTGGCTGACCTCGCGGCGCGCTCCCGCTGCGTCAGTGGGCTGACCGGCGGCGAGCCAGTCGAAGACCGCGTCATCGGCAGCTGCCAGCGCCGGTCCCAGCCGGGTGGTGAACTCGTCTGCCGCCACGGCCTCGCGCAGGCTCTTGAGGATGCTCGCGGCGGCCTGGCCCCGGTCGTCACCTCGGTCTTGCGCTGCCCGCAACGGGGCGAGTCGCTCCCACTGGAACTTTTCCACCTCGGCGGCGACCGCGGTGGCCCGGCTCAGCGAGTTCGCGACCGCGGTGTCTGTGCCCGGGAGCGTGGTCCGTGCCAGGGTCTCTGTCAGGTGGACCCGGCTGCTGGCCCGGCGCAGGGCCTCCACGAGGTTCACCCCGGCCCGTGCGGTCGCCAGCCGGCCTGGGTGATCGCCTGGCAGTCCAACATGCCGATAGGCCAGTTCGATGCGCGGGACCAGCGCGACAGCGGCGTCCACCCACATATCTACGTGGGTGCGGACCTTCTCGCTGAACTCGGCCACGCCAGCGGCGGTGAGGTAGGGGTTGGTGCGGATCCCGAACAGAACCTCGGCGCGGGAGGTCGCGGCCCGCCAGTCGGCAGGTTCGGGCAGCGGTTCGGGCCGCAGTTCCATGTCCGGCCGGGTGCTGCCCGGCCGGGGGGCTGGAACGGAGGTGCCGTGGTGGTACCAGGCACGCTGCCGCAACGCGGCCCAGGCCAGCACGATCAGGTCAGCGACCTCGTCGCGCAGGCCTAGCTCCGGGCGGATCGCATCGATCCAGCCCCGGATCCGCCCGACGGTGACGGGATCCTGGAGCGCCAGGCCGTCGCGGGCCGCTGCCCGCTCGAACTCTGCACCCCAGCCGAATCGGTCGTCGCCGAACAGGAAGTGTGTCTCCCCCGCGGTGCCGACGCTCAGGACGTTGGCGACCCGGCGGACGGCCGCGATGTCCCCCTCCAGCCGCACCCGCCCGTCCCGGTCGGCCACTGCGCGTTCCACGTGGGCGTATACGGCGGCCAGGTCGCGCACGCTGACCTCCACGTCGGACGGCTCGAACCGCGGATGCCCCGGGTAGGTAGCGCTGAACGCCTGGTCGACCAGGTTCCCGAACGCCGCAGCCAGGTCGGCGCCGACCGGCGCGGCCGGGTTGAAGCTTGAGTCCAGGCTGATCAGCACCCGGTCGTGCGCCGGATCCTCGGCCAGCGTGCCGGGAGTGGGCGCGGCAGCGCCGTAACATTCCTGCACCGCCCGGCGCAGCGCCTCCCGATACCCGGTGCGCTGGCTTTCCAGGATCGCCCGTGCCTGGGCCCGGTCCACCTCGGACAGGTGATCGGCGTGTCTGGCCCATCGTTCACCGGTCCCGCTGAGCAGCCATTCCAGGATGACCAGGCGCCGGACCTCACGCATCCGGTCCTCGGACAGGAACCGTGGCAGCCACACGATCGTCTTGGACCGCAGGCCGTCCTCGATCATCCGGTCCACCCGGGCAAGATCCTCCGCCGCCGAGTGCCCCGCGTCGTCGAAGGGGAAGTCGACCACCACGCGCCAGGTGCCCGGCCGTGCGCGGAAGTGGTCCTCGGTGAGCCACCCGGCGTCCCTGACGTTGCCGAACACCACGTCCACCGCACGCCGCGAGCCACGCCAGATCACCGGGTGCGGATAGGCGCCGAACACGTCCGCGTCCTGCGTGACGATCCCAAGTGCCTCCCGCACCAGCTCCTTGAGCAGCTCACGGCGACGGCCGTCGTTGTCCTCGCCCTTGGCGTTCTCGACAACGGACTCGTAGTCGACATCGGACAACTGGACGCTGATCACGGGGTTACGCGGGTCACCGGTGATGCGGACCTCCGGCACCCGCCGGTTCCACTCCCGGACCTTCGCCAGCACGATGCCCGCCTCACTGCCCGGCAGTGGCGACTTGATCGACCCGTGATTCAGGGACGCCAGCCGGGACGCGGTCAGTTCCTTCAACGCAGGCACCTTCGGCGCCACCGCCGACAACAGCAGCGTCTTGGCCAGCCGGTCATCGGCACGGAACCCGGCTGGCAGCCGCCCAGGATCCTGCGCCGCGTCGTCCTCGGTCACGTTGTGGGCGCTCAGCAGGATCGGCCGCAGCTTGTCGCGGTAAAGGGCGGTCGCGGAGCGGAACAGCGAAGCGACCTGCGGGTCGAGGGCGTCCCGGCCCTGCACGACATAGTCGAAGGCGTCGCCCACCGGCACCACGTCGTCCACGGTCATGGTGTCGCGCCGGTCGACAAGCATGTTCTGCATCACCTTCAGCGCCGTACGCTCCCGCTGCATTGCACTCGCCAGTTCCCGCAGCGCCGAGACCAGCGCGGGTGAGAACGGGTAGGTCCGCCGAAACGCAACCTCGTCGGCCCCCCGGTGCCGCTCGTCAGTGTTGATGCCGTCGAGCAGCACGTCCCAGATGTCGGCCCGCCGGTCCAGCCGCGCGAACGCCTCAGCGATCACCCTCTCCGCGTCAGGATTATCCGCCCGCCGGCGCAGCAGCCGCTCGCGCGCCACATAGGGCAGGTTGGCGTCACCCAGCACCAGAGTGCCGAACCGGCCCTCCTGGTGGCGAAACGCCCGGTCCAGGGCCTCCTGCTCCGCGCCGCTGGCACCCGCGTCCGCGAACCACCGGCGCAGGTCCATCTGCCTGGCCACGAACGACACCAGCGGCACAGCCCGCGCCCCAGCGCCGGCCTCCACCAGCTTGGTCAGCTTCTGCGACTCCCGGCGGAAGAACTCCCGGTCCTGCACCGAGAACGCCAGCCACAGCACCAGCTCGTCAAGAAACAGCACGACCGCGTCATAACCCAGACCCTTCGCATGCCGAGCGATCGCGGCCAGCCCGGTGTCCAGATCCACATACGACGCCTGCTGCGTGTAGGCGCCGAAATAACTGTGCACCAGCGCGGTCACCAGCGACTGCCGCTGCTCCGACCCCGGCTCCGCAGCCCGCGCGGCGGCATAGGACTCCACGGTCCAGGTACCCCCGCCGATCAGCTTCGACCAAGCATCCGCACCACCAAAGCCGCCCCCGCTTCCGGCCGCACCGCCGTTGAGCCCAGCGAAGAAACGCTCGTCGCCGTCCCGTTCCCGCAGCCGCTCGGCGTCAGCGAGGATCGCATCCGAGTGGTGCACAGCAGGAAGCGGCGCCCCAGGATGCAGCCGGCTGATCTGCCGGATGTACCCGAGGAACAGCGCCTCCTCCAGCGACTCCGCCCCGATCAGGTGAAACGCCAGCGGCAGCACGTTCGCATTCAGCAGCACGTCGTCGTGGCGTGCGATGACCGGCTGCAACTCCGCCTTGGCCCGCGCCGCCGGATCGTGCCGCAACAACGCATGCAGCACCGCCATGAAATGGCTCTTCCCCGAACCAAACGACCCCGCCAGGAACGCTCCCCGGCTCACTCCCGACATCAGCGACTCCGCCACCAGCCCCAGCGCCGCATCAAACGCATCAGCGAGCGCGGGCGTCACCACATACTCACCAACCGTCCGGGCAACCGCAGCAGGCTCGATGCTGTCGGTCAGCCGCAACACATAGTCCTCAGCACCCGCCCGCACCGGGATGTCGAGCACCTCACGCAGCAGCACGCTCACCGTCGGCTCACTCCCATACCGTCAAACCTCGCACAACTCCCCAGGGATGTCCCCGCCCGCCGCCCCCACCTCGGTCATGACCGTGCGTTTCGGGCACGCCGCCCCCGCGTGGCCGGTACCGGGAGCCATGCCGCCAGCTCCGCGAGCGTCTTGCCCACCCCGGCCGCGCGAGCCGTCAGTTGCTCAGCACAGAACGCCGCCAGGCTCACCCCAAACTCAGGATCGACCTCGCCGTGCCACTGCTCCACCCACGGTTGCAACTCAGCCAGCCCCGCCACCAGCGGGACTAGGCGCTCCTCGGCCCACCCCTCCTGCTCCCGCTCCCCGATAACCCGCAGCAGCGCCAGCGACTGCTGCGCATGGTCCCACCCGGCCCACCCCAGCAGCGGCGTCGGGTCAGTCTCCCGCCCTGCATCCGGGTACAAGATGAACCGCTCCTTCGGCACATCCAGCTTGCCCCGCGCCTGCCAGTAAGACGGTTTACGGAAGTCCGCCGACGTGTACTTCGGCGGCACCGGGATCGTCCCGACCTTCTCCCCCGCATCCTCACGCCGCTGGAGCGCCCACGTCTCCTCCCACGCCTCCCGCTTGCGCAACCCCGAATCCTTGTACCGGGAAGCCGCCAGAAACGGCACCCCCTCATCAGCCAGCAACCGCACCAGCGACTCCATCACCGGCACATCCGGCCGCCCCTCCCACAACCCCAGCACAGACACCAGATCAGCGTCATGCCCAACCTCATCGGCCAACTGCCCCACACTCCGAGGCAACGGCCGCCCCTGCGAATCAAACCAGAACCGCCGCTCCTCCAACCGATCCAGCAACCACTCCCGAACCGCCCACTCCTGCCGTTTCTCCCACGACTCCTGCGCCCACCGGCGCTTGTACTCCGACCTCTCCAACAACCGGATCGCCGGATCCGAGGCAATAAGGTCAAGCCGCCGCTTAACAAGATCCCTGTACCCAGCCGGCCAGTGATCGGGGATCTCGGTGATTGGAGTGAACTTGTGATTATGGTGTGAGAACCATGTCGTTTCCCACTCACCTGCTGCAACGGCCCGGGCCATAGCGATGGCGAAGGCTCGCTCGCCAGGCTCAATAGTGGGCAAGTCGTCGCCCTCGTAGGTCAAATCCTCCCCGACAATCCTGTAGAGTCCGTAGACCTCCCAGTCGAGTTCCTCCTGGAGGCCAACCATCCGCGCTCGAATCTCATCCGACTTTGAGTGAGCCTCAGCCAACGAGGGTGCACTGGGCGTGCCGCACTCAGCAACGGCAGCGGGTGTATTTTGGGCAAGCTCTTTGGCCAACTTGTCAAGAACCCTTCCTCGCTCGATTGGAAGGCGCTCAGGTAGTGGGTAGTCCTCTAGGGTCGTTGCGGTGAACTCAAATCTATGCTCCCACGGTTCGTCAGCACCAGCCTGTTCTGCCCCAGGTCTACCCTTATTGTGACTATTCTGCTTCAGCCAGAAACATGCTACAGATGAGTTGAGCACTCCCAGCAGCGCCAGATGCTCGCCTTCCGTTGCCCCTCTCGCCAACTTAATAACAGGCGCAGTTCTATTGAACAACCGAGATGTCTTATCGAATGTAAAATGGTTATGGGTGGCAACAAAAGCGAACCCGACACCTCGTTCGGTACCTAGCTTCGACGAGTAGCACTCCAAGTGTTCATACCAAGGCCGACCCTGGTCGAGAAGGGTCTTACCAAATATGACACGCTCACTGAGCCCAGTCCTGTAGGGCCACAACACACGACTGGGCAGCGGACTCTCTCGACTCACAGGGTGGCGCCCCTCCATGTCCTCATACGGCCACCACATAAGCGGAGCGGAGTTCACCGCATAGTCGCGCACGCATTCGCCAATCACTATCTCGCGGGTAAGTCCCTCCAGACCGAGGCTCCGTGCCTTGTGCCGGGTAACGAAGAATGCCTCGTCCTCCCCAGATGCCGTAGTTCTCCCGATGCTTGCGGTTCCTATCCCCAGACGAGCAGCCCGAATCCGCTCAATGTCGGCAGCGACATCAAGTGCGCCGCCACCGCTGAGGATCCACGGGTGCACAGCGAGAACCTTCCGGTCGAGATTTGTGACTGTGACCCAGTCGTCGTCCCAGCCGGGATCCTCTACGTGCCCGACGATCGATGTCCAGACGAATCCCTTGGCGGCGTTGTCGGGACGTCCGGGCTCGCCACGAACACCCAGAACTGCACGGACTGCCGAGCTAGTCGGTCGCTGATTGCGACCCACGATGATGACGGTGGGGGTGCCGTGGCCAGGGATGTAAGCACCCGAGGTATCTGCTACAAGACGAAGATCCTTGTGAGCGAGGAAATCCTCGATGAGCTTGGTGCCGAACTCGCGCTTCATGAACGAATTGCTAGTAATCTGGCCAATCCAGCCCGCCTGCTCGCCATGCTTGGCCAGAGCGAAGAACTCCACCATGAAGGGAGCTGTCAGCGCATAAGTGCCCTTGCAGACGTTGGTGTACTTGGAGCGGTAGATCTTGTTGAGGGCCTTGTCCTTGACCGTGATGTAAGGGGGATTGCCGACGACGACGTCGTAGGTTCCTTCTTCCAACATGGTGAGCAGGAGTGGGCCGTCTTCTGTGGTGTAGGTGAAGGGCATGAAGGCGGTGCGGTCGGCCATACCTTCGAGCACGCCGACGTCGGGGCCGTGGATAAGGGAGTCGCCTACTGCCAGATTGAGCGTGAACGCAGGCGCCTTCTCCAGTGACGTGAGGCCGGATGCCTGGAGGGCTGCGACGGTGAGGCGGAAGCGGGCGATGGCTACTGCGAATGGGTTGAGGTCTACACCGTGAATGGAGTCGAGGGCTGACTGGACTCGGGCTTGGAGTTCCAACCCGGGAGCGTGGCGATGCCAGCGGTCGAGTAGGCGGTCGAAGGTGCCGAGGAGGAAGTGGCCGGAACCGCAGGTGGGGTCGATGAGTTTGAAGCCTTCGAGGGGACGCTCTTTGAGCGCAGGTTCGAGGGTGCGGTCGAGGATGAACTCCTCGACGAAGACTGGGGTCTGGAGCAGTGCGTAGGTGTCCTTGGCGTGCTGCGAGAGGTCTTGGTAGAGGTCGCCGAGGAACCGGGTGGACAGTGATGGGTCCTGCAGGTCGTGGATGAGGGCGCCGTCGTCGCCGCGTTTGCGCCAGAAGTCGAGCAGCTTGGTGACCGTGTCACCTGAAGGCGATACCAGGTGCAGCGCGGAATGGGAGTTGACCAGTGCCTTGGTTGCGGGCAGACCCGCCAAGTGGTCGATTGCCGACTGGAGCCATTCGCGATCGGTGTCTTCTGGATGGGCGCGGAAGAACGCCAACTGGGCGTCGAGCGCTTCCTGCCTTCTGCGTTCCGGCCCAGCGATCCACACTGGAGCCACCAGTGCGTTGTCTTCGCAGAAGCGGATGAAGACGCTGGTGAGTACCCAGGCGACCGCCGCTTGGGTGATGCGGTCGTCCCGCCAGGTGACCCACGGCGCCGCGGTGCGTTCTCTGGTCAGGGCTTGCTGATGTTCCCGCTTCCAGTCGGCTTCCCGTTCAGAATCGTTGGCTAGCCGATTGCGCAGGTCGCCTTCCAGTAGCAGGACTTGGCTCTGGAGGTCGGTGGTGAGGGCGGGTGTGGCGGTCACGGTTTTCCTTCGGCGGCGGTGACGGTGCGGCGTGCGTCGATCCATTCGTTGTCCAAGCGGAAGAACTGACCGGGGGCCGCGAGCGGGAGGGGCCGTTTGTCGACCATGGCGCCCCGGGTGCCTGACAGTTGCGGGACGAGCGCCCAAATCGCCTGCGGTCGGGGCGCTGCTAGGTCGGCCCAGCGGCTGAGCATGGTCAGGTGGCCGTAGCGGGCTAGGGGCGCGAGTTCGGTGAGCAGCACGGGACGGATGCCGCTAGGTGCGCCGGTGGCGGCCGTGTCGATGGCTGCTTCGACGGCGGGCAGGCTGCGCTGGACGAGTGCTGCGAGCCCAGCGGCGTCGCGGCTGCCCTGCGGTGCCGCGTCGGCGGCCCGGACCATATCCCACGGCAAGCCGACTTCGGCCGCTTGTGCCCGCATGGCCTCGATCAGCACCCCGGTCACGTCCACGACCAGGGCATGGCAACGATCCGTCAGCGCCGCCACTGCGCGGTCCATCTTCCCCGCGTCCACACCGAGAGCCAGGAAAGAACAGCTGGCGGCGCTTTCGGACAGGCGGTGCCCCACCCGGCCGCCGGCCACCAGCGGCGGACCGGAAGACGCGGTGACGGTGGCCTGCCGGGAACCGAGTCCGCTGGTGTCGGCAACACGGGTGGGGGAACGGTAGGCGTGCAGGAAGTCGTCGTGGACCAGGGCGAGCCCGGCGTCGTTGACGAACTGGTCCAGCCGAGGACGGTCAGGCAGTGGCGGGAGCGCTGGGAACCTGGCCCGGACCCGGTCCCGGACTTCCTGTGCGGTCACTGCCTGGCTGCCGCCCACGCCCTGGAGCGCGAGCGCGAGGGCTTCGGTGGCGGGAAGGTCACGGTGGTACAGCTCGTTCGACCCGGACAGCGCGGTGTCGCGGGCGAGCGCAGCCGCCAGTCGCAGCAGCCGGGCGTCGTCCAGAGCGGTCGCCGCTGTCACTTCGCTCGTGCAGGCGCGCGCCCAGGTTTCTCGCAGTCGTGGGACGGCTCGGGTGGCGGGTACCAGCTGTTCGCCGAAGGCCTGCGCCTGCGTGACGAGCTGGTCGGCAGCCCGGCCGATGGCCTCAGCCGGGTCGAGCAGGGCGGCGTCGGTGGCGAGCAGGGCGATCCTGCCATCCCGGCGGCGGGTGACGATCCGGTCCTCATCCGCGTCGGCGCGGATGAGTGCCTGAGCCCGGTCCAGCGCCAACCGCAGCAGCCCGGCGGCGAGCCGGGACGGCGGCACGCTCCCCATGACACTTTCCACCGGGGGCATCGCGGCGAGGACGGCCCCTACCAGCTCATCGACGGTGGCCACTCCCCCGAGGTCAGCGAGTGCCTGGTATGCCTGCTGCGCGATGGCGTCTAGCAGGTCACGGCATGGCTGGTAGCTGGCCCACCCGTCCTGGAGGGCGTCCACCTGCTGGGCCACTCGTGCCCTGGTGACGTTCAGTGCCGCGGCGATCTCGATGTGGCTGGCGAACGGGTCAAGGCCGGTGTCGAGGCCGAGCAGCAGGCGCGCCACGGCCCGCCTCGACGCCGCGCGAGCCGTGCCTGCGTGTGCCACCAGCAGACCAGCGGCGGTGGCCGGGGCGGGTAGCGCGGAGTCCGCGGGACTGGAGGTGTCGTGGAATTCCTTCCCCCGGCCAGTGACGGCGGCGCCGAAGCTCGTGCGCCACTGCCGGGCACGGGCTTTGACTTCGCGGCGGGTGGCGTCTGAGACGCCGGACAGCCGGTTCAGCCGTACCGGGTCAACCGCGACCAGGTCGCCGACCGTGGCCACGGTGAGGGGTTCCAGCGCGGACAGTGCGCGGGCCGACAGCCCGGCGTCGCTGAGTGGGGTGGATGGCTGCGCCGCGGCGGCGTGTTCGTCCGCGTCGTCGGGGATGGTCTTGGGGATGGGGGCGAACACTGACCGCCAGGCGGCCAGCATGTCGGCGGCCGTGTCGTGGCGGTGCTGCGCGTTGCGGGCCAGCGCGGTGCGGAAGAACGGGACGAGGGCGTCCGCCACGGTGAGGTCGAACATGCCCGGCTCGACCGTGGCCTCCTCCCTGACCGACGCCGGGTCGGACAATCCGTCCCCGAATCGGGGTGCGGCGCCGGTCGCCATCTCGAACAGCACCACCGCAGCCGAGTACCTTTCGGCGGCCGAGTCATGGCGGCCCCGTTCGGGGGAATCAAGGAATGGGTCCAGGTAGGGCGGAGTGCCTGCGGTGACAGCGGTCGCCCCGGCGCGGGACAGCGAGAAGTCGAACAAGACCAGGTGCTTGGCCCGGTCGCCGCGGCCCTCACGGACACCGAGGTTGGCCGGCTTGATGTCCCGGTGGTCGACCCCGGCCCGGTCCAGGGCGACCAGCGCTTCCAGCAGGTCAGTGCCCCACCGCTCCAGCAGGTCCAGCGACAGTCGTTCCCGGCCGCGCAGCACCTCGGCGAGCGTCTGGTCGCCAGCGGTTTCCAGCAGCAGCGCCCGCCGGCCGCCGACCTCGATCGGCCCCTCGACCAGCCTCACCAGCCGTGGGCCAGTGAGCCCGGCCAGCACCTTGGCCTCGTCCGCGATCCGGCTTGCCGCCGCGTCGTCAACCGCGACCTTGAGCACACGGGTGGCGTCGGGGCCGTCTTCGGCCACGGTCAAGTCGGTGACGAGCAGGCCGACAGCGGTGGACCCCTCGCCGAGACGGCGCAGCAGCCGGAACCGCCCCTCGATGACCGAGCCGGGCGCGGCTTCCAGCGGGTCGCCTACCTCTTCGGGCGGGCCCGCCAGCGCTTCGTCCGCGTCCGCGAGCTTCGCCAGGAAGGCCCGGACATCGGGCAGCCGTTCGCTCACGATGGGCCGGGTGGCCGCCAGCACCAGTGTGCGGACGGCTGATGGCACCTGCGGGAGGTCGGCTGCCAGGTCCAGGCCGTTCTCACGGTGCAGCCGCTCACGGAGCCCGGCCCGGTCCGACGCGGGGGGCCGCCCGGCCAGCACGTAGTAGGCGAGGGCACCGAGCGCGAACACGTCCAGGCGGACCCGGTCGGCGCCGCGGTTCCACACCCCCTCCGGGGCCTGGAACGCCTCGGCCAGCCGCCGGTCCACGTCCACCGCACCGGGCAGGACCACCACACTGGGGTGGCCGTCGCTTGGGCCGCCCCCGTTGCCTTCACCCATCAGTCCGGTGACCCCGCGGCCAGACACTCCGGACAGGCCAGTGCCCGCGGTCGTGCCCGCGCTCTGCCAGTCACCCACCAGGACGCGCATCCCGCCGTCCGGAAGCAGCCGGACCGAGACGGCGTGCGGCGTCAAGCCTCGGTGGACCACCCGGTTCCCGTGGGCGTACGCCACCGCCTCGGCGACCTGCCGCAGCAGAGACAGCTGCCTGGCGGCCGGGAGCTGGCCTGCTTTGTCGGCCAGCCACAGGTCGAGCCGCTGGAACCGGTCATCGAGCGGATACACGAGGCCGATGCCAAGTTCGCTGTCCACCACGTCCAACGGGCGCAGCAGCCGTTCGTTCGCCAGCCGGGACATGATCCGGTACTCGTGCTCCGCGACCTGGCGGACCTTGGCCCGTGTGGTGGCCGACGCACCGGGCGGGCTGACCAGGAACCGGATCCGGCCACGGTCGGTCGTGGCGACACGGTGGAACGCGGGCCAGTCCTGCCAGCCGTCGCCTTCGCCGAGTGGCTCCTCATCGATCACCCACGAGCCGGCCTCACGCTGACGTCGCTGGACGATGCCGATCCGCTTCATCAGTGCAGCGATGATCTCCTCGCGGTTCACTCCGACGGAGTGCTGGGGAGCCGGCGGCTCCAGCAGCCTTTCCGAGATGCCCGGCAGCCCACTGGAGTGCTCGCTGCCGTCCAAGCCAAACAAGTCGATGCGGGAAACGGATGGCAGCAGGCACCGGACGCCTGGATGGTGGAGGAACACGCACTCCTGCACGAACGGCACCACGGTGCGGGCATCGGATACGCGAGTGCCGGTTTCCTGTGCCCACCTGGCCAGCTCATCGGCGAGCTTGCCTGCCAGGCGCTGGGCCTTGCGCCGCGCAAGCTTGAGCGGAGAGTCCTGGGCACGGTGGCCGTCCCGACGCCAGGTGAGGTCGTCGCCCCGCAACTCCCCCGCGTAGTACTTCAGCTCCACCAGGTGCAGCCGACGCCGCCCCAGCACCAGCAGGTCGACCTCGTGCCACTTGCCCTGGCCGTCGCGGAACTCGAAGTTCGACCACGCACGGAACGGCGCGTTCGCTGGCAGCAAGGAGCGTATGAGGTTGAGCCCTTCGGCCTCGTGCGAGAACTGCGATGGAGTCACCTCGACCCACCGCTGAGCGCCTCGCGCCACCGCTCTCCCCTCCCGCAGAACGATCCAAGAGTAGGCCGTCCCCCGGCATTTGTCCTGCCAGCCATGACGGGACTCTCGCCAAGCCTCGGTGCAGGCCGACAGGTGGCGACAGCCTGTGAGTTGAGGATGTCGTCAGCATGCAGGCGGTTCCGTATACGGGACGATCAATGAAGTCGGTGACAAACGAGATGAGGTCACCGATGCTGGCCGGGCCAGCTGCACCGGCAAGCCTATTGAGCCAGGACGCAGGCAGCTACACCCTGTCCCTGCATCTGCACATCGCCGCAAAGGCCACGAGTAGCCTCCCTGCTGCATGGGTGAGCGCCTTCACCTCAACGGATGAGGCTGTTGCAGTCGCCGAGGTTCGCACGGAGTACTCACGGCTCTCCCCGGAATTCCCCGCGCCGTTACGCAACGCGATCACGGTGTCGATCTGCCGAGTTTCTGCACCAAGTAAACCGCCCAGGGGCGCGAGCCGTCTTTGGGATAGCTTGCCTTGAAGGGCGAGGAGCCACGATGTCCGCAGAACGATCCTCACCTCATGACCCGGTCGTGCGGGCCAGCTCACCGGATCGCGCGATACCTGAGACTCATGTTGGCGTGGCCAGTTGCCGACTATTGCTCACCTCGGCGCAGCGCGGGGGACTTGGCCGTGTCCTGGCCAACCTTGCCCTTAACCGCGACGGTCGGCTTGTCCTCCACCATGGATGTGGCGCGGGGGCAGATGAGATCGCACATCATATCGTTCGTAAACTCGGCGGTTGGCGGATACATGGTCACCCAGGTGCCAGCGCGGCGAACGGCTTGTCCAGAAGCGTATGGCGCACCATGGGCGATCTCGATGTCGTCCATAAGCGTAAGTCCGACCCGGAGCGTGACGCCGACATCGTGAGCGCTTCGCAGATCCTTATTGCCATCCCGGCCTACCCCGAGGACGACCCGAGGTCTCGAAGTCGAGGACCTGGATGATGACCCGTAGGGCAAGGGATGCCAACCTGGAGATCATCTACGCGCCGCAGATGAGACGCACGCTAGCCTCGTCCATGCCACCAGGACCCATTCAGAGGCAGAGCACCATTACCGATACCACTAAAGCGAAGGACGTCAGCTGGGCGGTGCGCCAGGGTCGAATGGACCGTAAGGCAGGTATAGTATGCCGGAAATATCAGCAGTTTTGTAAAGTCTACGGTCTGAAAAATTCGAAGCTAGCTCGCCAAATGTGGACCGCATACGTGGCGCCGAGTACGCCTCAGCGGAAGAAACGCGGTAAGGGCGGCTCAGTCTGGACGGTCTCGGGCGGCCTCCCCACCCTCGGGAAAAGATCTCGATAAAGGGCCACCCGCACTGAGGCTGATGACATCGCCTGCTTCCGACCGGTCCCAGCCACACCGCATGACGGCGGTCATGATCTTCAGATCCGTTGACACATCGAGGCGATGCCACGCGCAATCGCGCCGCCCCAAGAGCGGTTTTGGAGCGCTACCGAGGCCGCGCGGCATCGATCCTCCTGGGCAAGGCCTTCCTATGCTCCCTGGTCGTACCGTCACCACTCCTCGCTCACGGAGCTCGCCACCGGGTCGTGGCCTGCCTTGCATGCGCCGCCGCTGTCACTCGGCCGTCATGACCCGGTGCCGCTGAAGCGGATGGCAGGCTTGCGGCTTCCGGGAAGCTCTGGGATGAGAGCCCAACAGGGCCATCCTGTGAGTGACCCGGTTCCCGGCGGTCCGTGACCTCTCGGGTAGCCGGTGTTACGGCGGCTCGGCGTGCCTCGGTTAGTAGTGCCTGTCCGGCGTGGTCGATCGCTTTGGCGCGCACGAGGAGGACAGGGTCGGCGACGCGGAGTCGTCGCACTGCGTGCTCGATTGCACCGGGTGGGGCCGATGCCCCGGCCAGCTGTCCTGCAACGTCAGGAACCACGGTGGCCGCCGCCCGCACGAACGCACTCTGCTGATTGGCGCCCAGGGCGGACCGGGCCGCCGATCTGGCTGCTGGCAGAATCCGGCTCGGATGACCGAGGGTGAACGCGAGCCCATCGAGGTCTGCGAGCGCTTGGCTGCTGGCACGGCAGGCCGCCTGGTACGCGCCGAGCACAGTGTTCGCATGGTCTGGGGTGGCGTGCGCGAACCGGTACGGGACGTCGTAACAGTCAGGCAACGTCCGAGTCGGCACGTATATGCGGCCAGACCGCAACGCGGTGCCGACCGCGCGCAGCTCAGAGGCACCCACGTGAGCCACGGCATCCACTGCGTGGTGCAGTGCGCCGAAGACCGTCTTGAACTCGACGCTGCCAGGCACGATGGCTTGGACCGCAGCGGGCCTTGCCGCGTTCGGTGCCCACTGCGGGTCACCGAACACCAGACGGCCGAGCCGCACGACGAGATCCCCGAAGTCGACCATGCCGGGGGCGGTCGTGCCCCGGGTCTCGGTGACCATGTCGTCCCAGGCTGCAGCAGCTTCCCGCCAGCGGCCACACGCGGACCGCAAGTCGTCGGCCGCCGCACGCAGTTGTGCCGCGGCACCAGGCAAGCCGACATCCACGCTGGGGTGTTCAGTAAGCGAGCCGAGCATGGTCTGGCTGATATGACAGGCCACCGCAGCCGCCGTGGCATCCCACCGCCAGGACTCGGTCGTCATCTCCGGTGACCAGGCCGCCTCACCGCGCGTGGCCCACCCGGTCGAGCGCAACCGGACTGTGCTGCGTGCTACGCCCTCAGCCAACTCGATGCCGGTTTCTCCGGTGTGTGGCGGCAGACGCTTGGGCACGACATTGGCGGGGATGGCCTGAAGCAGCGCCGTGTCCATCGCCGACAGGGGGTCGCCACGCTGTGCTGCGGTGAGGATCACGCTGGCGGTCAGCAGCCAATGGGAGGCAGCCGCCAGCCCATGGTGCACAGCCTCACCGCTCACGGTGTCCCCCGCACATTGCAGCGACAGCAGGGCGGTCAGGAACACCAGCTGCCGCGACCAGCTGACGACCTCGCCCGCGACGGCCCTGTTCACGGGCTGGGATGTAATGATGGCCGCCCACTCTGACCGTTCCGCCCACAGTCCGCTGGCATCAGTGCCTACATGGGTGCGCAGCAGATCCCGGCCCGCAGCGAGCGCGGCCGCCGCAGCCCGCAGTTGCACCACCATGGGAGCAGTCTCGCCGCTGAGCCAACTCGGTTGCCCAGGCGCGCGCATGCTCTCGGCCGCCATGCGCAACGCCTCGCGCGCGTCCACCTCCGCCCGTATCCGCTCATTCAACTGGGCGTTGGTGATCGACTCGGCGACCCCGTACGGCGCGATGTCGGCGAGGTAGCGAGCCAGGGTGCGGGTAATGCGGCGCACCAGCCCTGCGGCCTGCGCCACGGACTCCCCGTCCAGCGCGTCGCCAAGCCCGGCCGCCGCGTCCAAGTGAGCGCGCGCTGGGCCGATCAACTGACCGAACGTCGCTTCTATCACGGGCCGTCCCGGGACAGAAGCTCAACTACCTGGGCCGCCTCGGCGGCAGCCTGCTTGCACACCTCCCGGTCACCTGGATCGCCTGCGTCCGTGGCGGCCTGTGACAGCCGCTCGTGCAAGACGCGTGCGAGTCCAGCAAGGCGGTCCGCGCCGTCTCCAAGACCATGCGAAACGAAACTCGCGTGCCCGGCATCGGTTCCGCGTGCCGCTGGGAGTGACGGGGCTGATGCCAAGGTCAGACGGGCTTGGGCGGCGGCCGTTGCAGCGAAGGCAAAGGCCGCGAACAGCCCGGTGTCGGTGTCCCCGCACTCACGGCAGGCGTCACGCAACACGGTCAAGGCGTCCCATGCCACACCCAGCAACTCCGCCAGCTCCCCAGCCGCGTGGACTCGGGCGCGCACGTCCTCGACCTGCCGCATCGCGCTCACCTCGCTAGCCGCCTCTGCCCGTCACACTGCACCGGATCCGGCTCCGCGTTTCCGCGGCCGCCGCCACCTGTGGATGGCGCGTTGATCCGGCGGAGCGGAATCCACAGATCCCACGCCGCCGCTTGCTGGATTCGCCCCGCATGACGGAACAGTGGTGCTACCGGAATCCGGACCGCCCCGCTCGGAGGAACCAGTTCCGGCCGCGCACTCGCGGAAGGAGCCCGACAGTGTTCCGGCGGACACCGCCCACCCGCCAAGCATCCGGCGGTCTGCGGAGGCCAGTCCGGAACCTGGTGCCCGCGTGGGCTCCGGAAATCCTCCGCTCCTCGGGTGGAGCCGGAGCACTCCAGATCGCTGGCCAGGGTCGTGTCCGAGCGAAGGGAGCATGCCGTGCGGCTGCCGAGAAGGGCGATCGCCCGAACTATCGGCGATCACACTCCAGCCGGTGAAGCAAAACGCTGTATCCCAGCATTCACGCATAGCCAGAAAACGCTGGTGAACTGTCCTGAACTGACCCGAACACAAGTGAACGAAATCCCATTTAGCAACGCGTGCCGTCACCTTGCACAAGCAGTTCAAGACCACTGGATCCCCGGGATAGATACGCACTTGACCTGGAGGTTCTCCCCCGTCGCTGCTGATCTTAGCATTGACAAAACACCAGGTAGAAGACCGTTCCTCAACTACCCGAGAGCCATGCGAAGGACGGGCGAAGCAAGATATGCATAAACCCGGAATAAGTCTGGACCGGGCGCGGTCCAGGGATGCACAATGGAGCCGAACACGACGGGGATAAAGGGCCGGGAAAGTAGTTCGGCCGTAAGGTCAGATGTCACGGGTGGCACGAGGGGCGCAGCGGGGATGAGCCAGATGGTCAGTGGGCCGGAACCCACATCGCACCGGCGTGGGCAGGCGAGCAGCGAGGAGCATCGTCCGTCGCGCAAGCAGGCCGGACGGCGCACCCGCGAACCTGCCAGACGGGCACGACGGGTCGAGTTCACCCTGACCGAGAAGGAGTTCAGCGAACTGGACGCCGCAGCGGCACAGGCTGGGCTGTCCCGGGGCGCGTACGCGGCCCAGGTGGTGCTGGCTGGCGTCCGCGGCGAGGGGTGCCAGACGGGAGCTCCGGCGCGGGAGGCGCTGGCTGAGCTGATCCGCTGTGCCGGATTGGTCCGGCGGGCCGGAGTGAACCTCAACCAGGCAGTGGCGAAGCTGAACGCTACCGGGCAGCGTTCCGCCGACCTTCTTCCGTGGGCGGCGGAGAGCGTCCGCAGAGCACGCCGCCTGGACGCCGTCGCGGAGGAACTGCGGAGGAAGCTGCGGTGATCGGAAAGGTGCTCCGTGGAGAGCGGGTCGCGGGCCTCATCTACTACCTGTACGGGCCAGGCCGGCACGAGGAACACACCGACCCTCACATCGTCGCCGGGTGGCGCCACCCCGCCGAACTCGAGCCACCGCTGCGCCCCGGAGGCCGACGCGACTTCCGCCCGCTCAACGGCCTGCTCCAGCAGACACTCGCCGCGCTCGGCGACCGCGCCTCCAACCGCCCCGTGTGGCACTGCGTCGCCCGCGCCGCCCCCACCGACCGGATGCTCAGCGATGACGAATGGGCACAGGTAGCCGCCGAGATCATGCACCGCACCGGCCTCGCCCCCACTGGTGAAGACGACGACGCGGTGCGCTGGGTCGCTATACGCCACGCTGACGACCACATCCACATCGTGGCCACCCTCGCCCGCCAAGACGGGACACGGCCGCGAGTGTCCAACGACTACTACCGGGTCCGCGAGGCCTGCCTCGCCATGGAGCGACGGTTCGGGCTCCGGCCCACCGCGCCCGGTGACCGCACCGCCGCACACCGCCCCACCCGGGCCGAGAACGAGAAAGCCCGACGGCGGGGCTGGCCGGAGCCGCCCAGGGTCACCATCAAGCACGCGGTCAGCACTGCAGCAGCCACTGCGTGGAGCGAAGCGGAGTTCTTCGACCTGCTCCAGCAGGCCGGGCTCCTGGTCCGCAAACGGTTCAGCACCCGCGACCCAGGCGAAGTGACCGGCTACGCCGTCGCCCTCCCCCACAACACCACGCACGCCGCCGAGCCGGTTTGGTACAGCGGCGGGAAACTGGCCGCCGATCTGACCCTGCCAAAGCTCAGACACCGCTGGTCCGGCGAGCCCACCGGCTCCCCCAGCACCCCAACGAGCCCACTCACCGGGGCGGACCGGGCCGCCATCTGGGAGCATGCCGCCCGTGCCGCCGCCAACGCGGCTGCGGAGATCCGGTGCCTCACCGCAGCCGGTGACCACGCAGGCGCATCGGATGCGGCCTGGGCAGCCGGGGACGCCCTCCACGCTGCCGCGTCCGCGCTGGGAAGTCGGATGGTCCGCGAGGCCGCCAGCGTCTACGACCGGGCAGCGCGGACTCCGTATGGCCGGATCCCCCGGCGCACCCGGGCCGGGGCGGGCCTGCGGCGTGCGGCGCGGCTGATGTCAGCGGCCGGATACGCCGGGCATGAGCACGCCCTCATACGGGCGGCCATGGTCCCCCGACTTGCAGCGCTCACCGAGGCCGTCGCCGAGCTCCGGCTCGCGCAACGGCACGGCGCCCAAGCGGCAGCGGCCCGTGCTGCCGCTGACCAGCTGCGCGCTGACACGCTGACTAGCACCGATGGGATCATTCAGCGGATCGCTCAAAGAAGGGCGAATGGCGTGGCACGCGAGGCCTTCCCCGGCCCAGCCCAGCCAACCCTCCGCAGCCAACCCGGACGGCAATCGGCGCACAGGCCTCCCACCCACCGGCCTGGGCCACCCAAGCAGTGGCGCTCAAGCCGCTGACCCAGATACGAACAGACGACCGAAGGCAAGGAGGCCAGGACATGGAGCCCACCCAGCACACCGACCCACTGGAAGAAGCGCTCAGCCAAGGCTCGCAGCGAGTCGCACAGGTCGCCTCCCTCGCCGCCGCGATGGCCCAGGTCGTCATGCAACACCGAGCCCTGGAATCCGCCAAACGAACCGTTCACGGTGACAGGAACACCACACGGGCACTCAGCGATCAGCAAAGGCTGCTGCACCAGCAAGCACGCCTGACCTGGGCCCCCGCGCACGACCGGCAGTGGCTGGCCCAGGCCGACCTGGTCCAAGTGGCCCGCGCGTGGGCAGGCGCGGCAGCCTACGCCGACACCGATCCCACAGCCGTATCAGCGATGCACAAATGCGAGGACAGGCTGCGCCGACTCCACCCCTACGCGATGGCACGCTACGACCGCCTGCGCAACGACGACCTGAACCCCCTGGACGCCATGCGCGAAACAGCACCCCTGTTTGCCTACTCCCCCACCGCCCACGTCGGCGACCCCGCCCCAGAGCGGCAAGCCCTCGCCCCAGGAACCGGCCAGCAACCCACACCCACGGCTGACGACCACCCTGCCAACACGACACAACCCCAACCCGACGAGGACAACAACGCCCAAGCAGAGACGCGCGGCAAGCAAATTGTTGACCGGCTCCAATCCAGTGCCCGCTCCTCTGGACGGCCCGAACTCGGGGCGGACGAACTAGCCCTCGTCCTAGAGGCGACAACCAACCTTCCCTCCGACGCCATCGAACATCTCACCCGCCGACCCGCCACCGAAGCCCACAACCGAACCGGGCAGAGCCACGCTCCAGGATCTAAGCGGGCCCCCATCACCAACCTCGACACCGCACTCGGCCCAACCACGACCTCGACGATCGACAAACCAACACCGAGCCTGGCAGCTGCATCGACAGAGGCGGACATAACGGATACCGCCGCCGCACCCCTGGGCACCGACCACTCAGCCGCGCAACTGGCAGCCCAAAGTTTCCCCTACTCCGCCACAGCAACTGTGCAGTCAGTTGCAATGCGCCAGCCGAAGCGCACCACCCCTTCGGTGAATGTGCATGACACAGCGAAACGTCCCGGCCGTACCGCATGACATCCCGCAACGAGGAGGACTCGTGATGAACGCCATAGCCCACAGCTACCTGTTCTGGATGACCCTGATCATGGGCCTCATCGCCCTTTACATCCTCCCGAGCGTGATCGCCACCGTTCGCGGTGTCCACGGCCTAGGCTGGATCATCCTCATAAACCTGCTGCCCACCGGCGTTGGCTGGCTCGCCGGCCTGATCGCCGCTCTCGCGCTGCCGTCCCGCGAACACAATGCTCCCGACCCTTCGCGTGGCCGCCCGTCCGCCGAACCGCGCACCAGTCGTTGACTTTGAGAGATTGTCGTTCAACCATCCACCCGAATGTATTCTCTGTTCAACAAAGCTCGCCTCAAACATCTATTCTTTCCACTAGATCGTCAGCAGGGCACCGACGCCTCGATTCATACTTCTCTGCAAAATTGTCTACGATGGCCTTGAGAGACCCACCACCATCAAGCTTCCCCAAAGCCGACAATGCCGCATCGAAACACTCGATCGCTGCTCGACCAAGAATATTATTGTCGACTCCATTGCGCGCTGCGACGGTCCACAGGTTCACGTCGGAGTCCACTGCCATCACTGGCTCAGCTATGGCCATCACAGTATCCAGAGACTTACTATCCCCGAGCAACGCTCCGACCACA
>DASYYE010000573.1:0-1897 GCA_035946955.1 Streptosporangiaceae bacterium
CGTGGCAGGTGCAACAGAGTGTTGGTTGCACCCACCGTTTCCTGCTCTGGATGAAGAGCGCCGACACCTTGTGCCTGGCGAACAACAACGGCAAGGCGATACTTCGCCCGTGCAGTCCCATCCATCTCGACAAGTTGTGGATCGAGGTGCCGGCCAACGGCGGTTTCCTCCTGCAGAGCGCGGACGGCCCCGACTACCTGTGCGCCACCGGCGGGATCGGAAGCATCGACATCGTGGCACCCCTGAGCCAATGTAAGAACTCATACCACGACACCTGGAAATTCGTCCCTTAGCCGCAAGCAGAGCGCGTGGGAGTAACGATCCCGGAACGCGAAAGTGCTCCTCGACCTGGGAAAATCAGCTTATCGAAGGCTTGAACGTCCCAGTGCGGGCGCACTTTCCAGCTGAACCTACGACCTCGTACGGCAGCCGCCAGTTCCTAATTGACCAGGGCGTATTCGCGGCTGAGGCGTGCGCGCCGGTGGAACCAGCGGGCTCGGGCCTGGTGCCGGCGGCGCCATGTGAGCCAGTGTTCGAGGTGTCCGTCGGGTTGAGGATGGTGCAGCGCGGCGGCGAGCAGGCGTTGGATGTCGTGGACGGTCAGCGGGATCAGGCCGGGTTCGCCTGGCGGCGGCTGGTCGGGCCTGACTGGGGGCGGCGCCTGGGTGTCGGTGCGGCCCCTGAGCTGAGCGGCGGTGATTGCACAGATGGCCAGGGCGGCCATGACC
This sequence comes from Streptosporangiaceae bacterium, assembly GCA_035946955.1. GTDB lineage: Bacteria > Actinomycetota > Actinomycetes > Streptosporangiales > Streptosporangiaceae > DASYYE01. The sequence continues at coordinate 729 of DASYYE010000573.1, forward strand.
AGCACAGTGTGGCGCGCGATGGCGGTGTAGAGCCGGGCCTGGCACTGGTCCAGGCCGAAGTAGTCCTTGCCGAACTCGAATCCTTCCTCCACCGGCCATCTCAGTCCTGCCGCCCTGATCAACCGGGCCGGGGACACCACCTGGCCCTGCGGGACGAAGCAGTAGTGGAAGGCCAGCTCCCCGGTGGTCAGGTGGCGGCGAACCAGCAGATAGCGCCGCGGGTCGTCGGTGGCGATCCACGCCCACGCGTACCAGCGCTCACCCTTCGAGCCGGTGCCAGCCGAGCGCACCTCCCAGTGGCGCTTGGTGTTCTTCAGCAGGGTTTTCACCGTGTCCGCGCAGGTCATCCTGGTGCTGGCGGCGAGGGTGAGCAGGAATGAGGAGGCGACGCGCAACACATACCCCTGCCCGCGCTCTTCCAGGAACCGGCGCAGTTCGGTGCAGCTGCCGTAGACCTCGTCGCCGCACACGAAGTCGAAGGTCAGCCCGTCGGCGTAGGCGTCGTCGAGCACGTCGATGGCCAGCTGTCCCTTGGTACGAAAGGCCAGGCCCGGCGGCAGACCCAGAGCTGCCGAGGCCACCGGGTCGGCGATTTGCTCGGCGGGGATCCACTGCCGCGCGCCGATCAGCGCGTGCCCGGTCTTCTCGCGCACGTAGGACAAGTGCACGGTGTTGATGCCGTTGGCGACCCGGCCCGCGCATCCCAGGTACTGGCGCTTGACCCCGGCGGTCATCGTGCCCTGTTTCTGCTGGCCGGTCTCGTCCAGCGCCCCCACGGCCATTCGCCGCCGACCGCCGCGCCGCGCCGCCTGGTCCAACCCGGCTGTGGCATGTCTGCGCACGGCGCTCATCGCCGCCCTCTCGTCCCAGCAGGCCCGATTGAGCAGCCGCTGCATCCGATCCGGCGTGCGGTCCCCGGCCCGCTCGGCAAGCGACCAGCCGTTGCGCGAGGGAAGGTCGCTGGCCAGCGCGTTGACATACTTCCCGGCCTGCAACCAGGTCTGCACCCGAGCGAAGCATGAGCGCAGCGCACCCATCAGGGATGATCGTTCCTGCGCCGCCCGCTGTGCGCCTATGCTGGCAACAGCAGCCGCCCTGTGTTCATTTGTCTTCACAAGCAACATGATCGCGGGCGGCTGCGCTCATGTCACAAACCCCTGGCTCACCCC
>DASYYE010000574.1:0-5180 GCA_035946955.1 Streptosporangiaceae bacterium
CACGAGGAGACCGGCGGGCACGGACGCCAGACCGCGTCCGTGCCGATCCGGTCTGCCGACCTGTCGATCCGGTCTGCCGAACGGCGCCGCTGGTCCGCTGAGCTCGATGGCCCCGGAACCGCCGGGCTGGTGCTGCACGGCGCGCCCGGGATCGGCAAGTCCGTGCTGGCCAGCGAGATCATCGCCCGGGTCGGCCACGAACCCGGGCGCATCACCACGGTCATCAACGGCGAGGTGACCGCTGACGCCTTCCTGGCCTCGGTCACCGCCGCGTTGCGCCGTCACCCGGGCGCGCCGGGCTGGACCGGCTCCCAGGCACGGGCGCTGGACCTGGCCGGCCGCAACGACCTGCCATGGGACCGCCGGATCGCCATGGTGCGTGAGCGCATCCTGGGGCAGGTTCCGGTACTGGTCGGCCTGGACGACTTCGACGGCAACCTGTCACTGGCCGGGGGCCGCTGGACGGTACGCGACCCGGCCCTGGCCGGGTTGCTCACGGACTGGGCCAGCGCCCCCCACCTGGGCAGGCTGTTGCTGACCTGCCGTCACGAGTTCGTCCTGCCGGGCGCGGCAGAGCAGGCCCTGGGGTTCCGGCGGGTCGGCCCGCTCTCCGGCGCAGGCCTAGCTGAGCTGGCGTCATCGCTGCCCGCCCTCAGCGAGCTCGGCGAGCAGGAACTCGACCGCGCATGGCGGCTGCTCGGCGGCCATCCCGGTGCCACGAAGTACCTGGACTCGCTGCTGGCGGCGTTCCCGTCCGAGTTCCCGGAGCTGGCGCGCCGCCTGACCCTGGCCATCCAAACGGAGACCGGGCAAGGGGGGCTGTACGCCGAGGCCCCCACCGGGATGCCCACGGCCGACGCGGACAGAGTCGCCGGCATTGCCGGTGACCTGCTGCTCGGTGAGCTGTACGGCAACCTCAGTGAGGGCGCCAGGCACTTGCTGACCGGTACGTCGGTGTACCGGACCCCGGTCGGCTGCCACGTCCTGCTGCTGCCAGCCGGCCACCACAGCGAGGCCGCCGGCCTGGGGGCACTGGTCTCCGAGTGCCAGGCCGCTGGCCTGCTGTCGGTAGACCCCGGGTACCAGCCACCCACGGTCTTTGTCCACCGGTGGACCGCCTGCGGACTGCACCGCCTGCTGGCCGCGGCGCGGCGCGACAGCCAGGTGACCGAGGCCCACCGCCGCGCCGCCGAGTACTGGCGGTCGCGCATCAGCGCCTGGCCGCAGGACCGTGATGCCCTGCTGGAGGCCAGCTACCACCTGCTCCAAGCCAGCGACCTGGTGCGCCAGGACCACCCAGCACCCAAGCGCACCCACCGCGGCGGCTTGCGGCGCGCGCGGCTGGCCGGGGTGGCCGCGACGGTCGCGGCGGTGGGCGTGACCGTGTTCCTGGCGACGCGGGCAGCCAGTGCCCCACTAGCGGCCCGTCCTGTCCCACCGTCGCCAGCACCCACTCTGGTAGACAAGCTGGCCATCGTCTCGGCGGCCGTGCGCAGCGAAGCGGCGGCATGGGTCGCCCACGAGGTCAGCACAGACGCGATCGTGGCATGCGACCCGGGGATGTGCGCGATACTGCAGGCGCACGGGATCGCGGCCGCCGACCTGGTGGTGCTGCGGCCGTCCACGCCCGGCCCGCTCGGCTCGGATGTGGTGGTGGCCACAGCGGCGGTGCGCAGCCAGTTCGGCGCCCGGCTCATGAGCGTGTACGCGCCCGAGGTCATCGCCAGCTTCGGCGCCGGGGAACTGCGGATCGACGTGCGTGCGATCGCGCCGGACGGGGCGGCCGCCTACCGGGACGCACTCGCCTACGACCTCACCGCGCGGCGGGCTGCCGGGCAGCGGTTGCTGCGCAATCCGCGGATCAGCTTCTCGGCGGCTGCCCGCAGGGTACTCGTGGGTGGCCAGGTCGACCCACGCCTGCTGACCATGCTGGCGGCCATGGCCTCAACCAGGCCGGTGCAGGTCCTCTGGTTCGGGGACTCCGGCCCTGACGCCAGCCAGGGCACACCGCTGCGCGCGGCCGGGGTGAGGGTGCCTGGTGGCGCTGGCGGCAGCGCCACACTGCGGGACGTCCTCGCGTTCGCACAGGCACAGCGTCCCCCGTACCTGCCAGCGAGGGCAGTCATCGTCTCCGGCCCAGACGGCTCGTCCGTGCTGGACCTCGGGTTCAGCGCGCCAAGCCCGGTCGGGCTGCTGAAGACACAGCCTCATCACCTGGCCAGGGGCCAACTCGCTCGCCACCACCTCGGCGGGGGACGTGGCCGTCTGCGTGGTCGCTGTCCCAAGGGGGCGCGGCGCACGCCAAGCACGGCGGCACTGACGAGCCCGCGCGCCCCTACCTCCTGAGCTGGTATCAGTCTCGCCAGGAAAGCCGCTGGCCTGGCCCGTGCGGAGGCCGTCACGGGCCAGGCCAGTGTGTTGCGAGGGCTCAGTCAGCGACGCCCGCCGGAGCGAGCTCCCCCTCCTCGCCCAGCGCATCCCAGTCTTCGGCAGCGGCCAGGCCCTCGCGCGCGCCAGGAATGGCAGCGGTCACCCCGGGAGCGCCAGCCAGGTCCTCGCGGCGCACCCGGATCATGAGGGCCGCCACCACGAAGGACAGCAGCGCGATCCCGGCGGCCACCAGGAACCCGCGGGAGATCCCGGCCGCCAGTGCCGGGTCCAGCAGGGCGGAGGGCAGTGCCCCGCCCGGCCGGGGTGCCGGGAGGTGGTGACCCGCTGCCGCGGCGGCCGCGGCCGCCGCAGCGATGTGGTGCTTGATGTTGTCGGACACGACCGTCCAGGTGACCGTGCCGAGCGCGGCAAGCCCGATCGCCCCGCCGACCTGCTGGCCGGTGTTGAGCAGGCTGGAGGCGATGCCCGAGTCCTCGTTGCGCACCCGGGTCAGCGCCACCAGCGACATCGGCACGAACAGCATGCCCATGCCGGCCGAGGTGACCAGCATCGGGCCGAGCAGCCCGCCGACGTAGCTGCTGTGCTCAGTGATGCGGGAGAACCAGAACATGCCGCCGGAGGTGACCAGTGTGCCGATCAGCATCAGCGGGCGCGCCCCGACCCGGGCCACGAGCTGGGTCATGACCCCCGACATCACCACGATCATCACCGCGAACGGCAGGAAGGCGATCCCCGACCGCAGCGCGCTGTAACCGAGCACCTCCTGCACGAAGATCGTGAGGAAGAAGAAGATGCCGAACATGGCGGTGGCCAGGGTCAGCATCATCAGGTAGGCACCGGTGCGGCTGCGGTTGCGCAGGATCCGCATGGGCAGCAGTGGATGGCTGCTCCGCAACTCGGCCAGCACGAAGCCGGCCATCAGCACGGCAGCTGCCACCAGCGACACGACGACCTTGGTGTCGCCCCAGTGTGAGACACCAGCGGAGTCGGTGCTCGCGTTGGACAGCCCGTAGACCAGCAGCGCGATGCTAGCGGTGCCCGTGAAGGCGCCGAGCAGGTCGAACCGGCCGCTCTGGCGCGGCGACTCCACGAGCACGAACCGGGCCAGCAGCACGGTCAGGATCCCGATGGGCACGTTCACGAAGAGCACCCACCGCCATGACACGTAGGTAGTGAGCAGGCCACCGGCGACCAGGCCGACCGCCGCGCCGCCGCCGCTCATGGCCGCGTACACGCCCATCGCCCGGTTCCGCTGGGGCCCCTCCGGGAACGTGGTGGTGATCAGGGCCAGCGCGGTGGGCGCGACCAGCGCGCCACCGACCCCCTGCAGGGCACGCGCAGCGAGCAGCCACGCTTGCGTCGTGGCGAACCCACCGAGCAGGGAGGCGACCGAGAACAGCACCAGGCCGCCGATGAAGACCCTCTTGCGGCCGAGCAGGTCACCTGAGCGCCCGCCCAGCAGGAGCAGGCCGCCAAAAGTCACGGCATACGCGGTCACGACCCATTCGAGGCCGTTGCCGGAGAAGCCGAGCGCACGCTGGATGTGCGGCAGTGCGACGTTCACGATGGCCGAATCGAGGATGACCATCAACTGGGCGGTCGCGATGACCAAGAGCGCTAGCCCCAGACGGCGCGGCCTGCCGTCGGCCGTGACATCTGGTGCACCAGCCCTCCTTGTCAGCGATTGTGGTGTGGACACAGTGATCTCCTGGATTGTGGGCGTAGAAGTCCCGCACCTTGGCCTATCCGGCCAGGCGCCATGGATGGACTGAGATTTGTGATGGTCTCCGGCGGCGCACACGCTGTCGCCGGACTCTTGTTGACCTTCGCCAGTCGGCCTGGGTTATCCAGCCGCTACCGCGGCACCCCCGTCAGGGCGGCGACGGCGAGGCGGTGATCAGGGTTTACCGCTCACCTCCCCGGTCAGCGCGGCCGGCGTGACTCCCCGGGCCGCTGCGGCGTCGACCATCTTGCGGATCAGGGCAAGGAGGCTCTCGCGTTCGGAGACGTCCAAGGCGTAGGCCCATGGCGCCTGGCTCAGCAGCGCCTTCTCGAGCTGGGCCTTTAGTTCACGCCCGCCGTCAGTGAGGACGAGGTTCTTCACCCGCCGGTCCGCCGGGTTCGGCTCCCGCCGGGCCAGCCCTCGCTCCTCCAGTGAGTCAGCGATCATGGTGACAAAGGACGGGTCGCAGTGCATGAGCTTGCCGAGTTGCTTCAAGGGCATCGGCGTGTCGAGCCGGTGGAGCGCCTTGACGCAGAACCCGGGCACCCCAAACTGGTCCGACAGCTCCTCTGCACGGCCGATCACCAGGGCGAAGAACTCGGCGAACGCATCGAAGAGGTCCTGGTCGACCCTGTTACCGTCCTGGCACCACGCCATCTCGTCCGCCGCCTCCCGTCCTGCCGCTCCGCGGGTCTCACACCCGGTGCGGGTCAGGGCACCTTGTGAGCCTCAACAGTTGAGTAGCTCAACCATATTCCAACTCACTTGAGTAAGTCAAAGGTTTATTCGCTCACGCACCCACCAGCGCGGCCGCCCCCAGCATGGCGGACCCCCGCACCCACACCACACCCACCGACCCCATCAGTCTTGCTGTTATCAGAATCAGCCGGATCTTCGACCGGAATTGTGTGTCAAAACCGTCGTTCCAGCGGGGCTGTCAATATGTGCCACTCAAACTGCCCGGGGCGGTTCGGGAGCGCTTGGCTAACGCTGACGCAGCGTGGGTGGGTGCCCACGAAGCCACCCCGGTCCGAACCCCGAGAGCGCCGGTCGGGTAGTGCTCAGG
>DASYYE010000575.1:0-2010 GCA_035946955.1 Streptosporangiaceae bacterium
GCCGGCGGAGATCGCGCCGCTCCCGGGGTTTGCGTTCAGCGGCCAAACCTGAAGATCGCGGTAGACTCCGAGACCGCCCAGACCGACGCGGTGCCGGGCACGAGCGCGTAACTGAAGAACAGAGATGGGCGGCCAGAAACCAAGGGCACCTTTACCGTCGCCCAGTGGCCGCCGCTGTAATGCAGCACGACGGACCTGACGGGCCCTCGGAAGACGAAGGGCGTGACCCAGAAGCCGCCATGACCGTCCGAGGTGGCCTCGCCAAGCTCGAATCCTGCGCCGGATAGCGCGATGCGGTGCCAGATGCGGCCGTCCCAGTGCATGGCAACCGGGAACGTCACGGCCGTGTGGCGCACCGTGCCGATGGCGCCGCCGAATGCCCACACGTTGCGCGGCGAGAACACCTGGAACGCGTTAACGAAGAATTTGTGCAGCTTGCCGTCCGGAAGCCGTAGCCTCGGATTCGTCACGCGTATCCAGTGCCTTCCGTCCCATCGCACGATGAAGTTGTCGTTGGCACCGGGCTGGTTGAAACCGGTCGCCCACACGTTGTTGCTGGCCGAGGCGCTGCCGACGCAGGTCAGGCCAAACGAGAACGTGAACTGCTTCCACCTGCGGCCGTCGAAGTGCCACGTTCCCGCGCCAGGGAATGCCCCGCTGCAGCCGAAGACCCAGACGTCGCCTCTGCCGACCACCGCGGTGCCGGTGACCTGGCCCCCGAAGGGAACGTTCACCAGCGACCATCGCGTGCCGTTCCAACGCAGCGCCGTCCCGCCGTTGTCGCCGAAGGCCCAGGCGTTCGACCTCGAGGATGCTCCGGCGACCACGAAGCCAGGGTCCACGACAAAGCTGCCCGGCAGCGCTGACTGCCGCCAGGACCTGCCGTTCCAGTGCAAGATCAGCGTCCGCAGCTGGCCCTGAACGATCTGCACTCCGGCCGCCCACGCGTCGCTGGGACTGGTCGCGGCGACGGCTGAGAAAACGGTGCCGGGAGCGGAATGGACCACGCGCCACCCGGGCGGGGCAGCGGCCTGCGCCGGGGCGAGCCCAGCCACCACGCCGAATGGGCTGATCGTTAAGGCGAGCACCGCTCGCCGTAGGAAACTCGAGGACATACCTCACCTCACATCATCGGGACGGCAGGCGGTAGCCCTCAAAGGCAGCCGACAGCCCATGACGCTTCTGGCCGCAGCGATCGTGCCTGGTGTGCTCGACGATCCGGTCGGTCATTCCGCGCGCATCTCGGACAGTGCCACGGTCCCGCATCGATTCTCGCACTGCGCTCTGGAGTCTTTCTGGAATCTTCCTTTAAGGCCGTCTGGGCTCCCTCCGCGCCCGACACCCGGCGGCCAGTTCTGCCCACAGACCGTCAGTGATGTAGAGCAGGCACTCGACGACCAGATGCGGAAGGTCATGGATGACGTGAACCGTCCGCGCCGGGTGGCCGTCGCCGCCTTGAGACAGGCACGGCCGCGGTCGCCGGGACCTGTGGCCTCGACCAGGGTTATCTCCATTGCCGACGGACCACGGTCGGCGACCTGTTCATCAGCCGGATCAGCACTGCTGCCGAGATCCCAGTGGCCGCCCCGCGGCGCAGAGGCGGTGGGGAACGCGGTTCTGGCGCAGCTGCCCATAGCACGACGACCGGCGCAACAGCGCCCGCGCATAACATGGCGATCTGCGCGCTGGCAGGTCGCAAGCCCGCTACGAGCCGACGGGCGCCAGATTCGGCGTTCGGCAGCTGACCCCGCAGCGCAGTGTCCGAGAAGCCGGTCGCTCTCTGTGATTGGCGACGGCGCGCCCTCCCCATGGCCGCCAGCGCAATCCTGGTAGCCGCTTGTGCCGGACGCCAGGCGACGACCGGCGCCGCGGGGCGCCGCGGGCTTCCCCCACATCGCCCGCCGGGGTGAGGACTGCCGGGCCGGGCGGGGAAACGATGGCACGATGAGCAACCAGTCAATCACCAGACGGTTCCGGCGCAGGGCGGGCACCCGGCCAGGCTGGTGGGTA
>DASYYE010000576.1:0-4414 GCA_035946955.1 Streptosporangiaceae bacterium
CCCAACCCGCCAGGCATCCTGTCGCGGCCACTGACCACATTTGCGCGTGGAGAGGAAGGGCCTTGACGAAGCAACCCCAGACGGGGCTCTCAACGAGTCCTGGCGTAAACGTGCTGGTCACCGGGGCAGCCGGGTTCATAGGTTCCACATACGTTCGAATGTTGCTTGCTTCGGCCGGCACATACGTCACGGTATTGGATAAACTTACCTATGCGGGCACCCTGAGCAACCTCGACCTGCGGCATCCACGGTTGCAGTTGGTCCAAGGCGACATTTGTGACGCCGATCTGGTGGACAAGCTGATGACCGAGGCTGACCAGGTGGTGCACTTCGCTGCGGAGTCACATGTAGACCGCTCGATCACTGGAGCCAGTGACTTCGTGCGCACTAATGTGCTCGGCAGTCATATCCTCCTTGAAGCGGCACTCCGTCATGACGTGCGGCCGTTCGTCCACGTGTCCACTGATGAGGTATACGGCTCGATCGAACAAGGATCCTGGGACGAGGGGGAGCCGCTACGTCCGAGCTCGCCCTATTCCGCTTCCAAGGCATCGTCCGATTTGCTCGCCCTCGCGTACCACCACACTCATGGCCTAGACGTGCGGATCACCCGTTCCAGCAACAATTACGGCCCTCGCCAATTCCCCGAGAAGATAATCCCCCTATTCATCACCAACCTGTTCGACGGCCGGAAGGTGCCGCTCTACGGCAACGGGATGAACGTCCGCCAATGGCTGCATGTGGAGGACCACTGCCGCGGCGTGGACCTGGTACGGATTAGGGGGCGCGCTGGCGAGGTGTACAACATCGGCGGCGGAACCGAACTGACGAACCGAAGGCTGACTGAGCTGTTGCTGGCGGCCTGCGGGGCGGACTGGGGCAGCGTGGTGCACGTGCCGGACCGCAAGGGTCACGATCTGCGATATTCGATCAATTTCGACAAGGCCCGCACCGAACTCGGCTACCGGCCGCTGCGGGAGTTCGACCGTGGTCTGGCCGCCACCGTCGCTTGGTACCGGGCGAACCGGGCCTGGTGGGAGCCTCTGAAACTACTCAGCGAGAGTTCTGTGGCCGAAGCGGGGTAGCTGCCGGGACCATCGCATCGTGAAGACCGCGGTGAACTTGATGGATCAGGGCCTGCTGGCTGCCTCGCCAGCACCAGCCTCGACCTTACGACCTCTGTAACTCCTGCAATTAAGAATTTTTCAGCAGGGTTTGGCCTGCGAGGCGATTGCTGAGCTCCTCAGCTTCGGGGACTCGCAAGGACCGGAAGATCTTCAGAGCCTCCTGCCAGGCTTGCCGCGCCTGCCGGACGCGGCCGAGCTGGAGGAGCGCATCACCGAGATCCCGCAGTGCCTCGGCTTGGCCGTGGCGTTCGCCGAGTTCACGACAGAGGCGGAGGCTGACCCGCTGGCAGACGAGGGAAGTTTGGTAGTGCCCCAGCTTCTCGTGTGCCCGGCCCAGGTTGTTGAGGGTGAGTGCCTGGCCTGGACGGTCACCGAGGTCGCGGAAGAGGCGGAGGCTGACCCGCTGGCAGACGAGCGCGTCCTGGTAATGTCCCCTCTCCTCGTATGCGCGGCCGAGGTTGTTCAAGCTGCCGGCCTCAGCACGGCTGTCGCCGAGGTGCTGAAACAGCGCCACGCTCTCCCGGTGACAGCCGAGTGCTTCAGAGTCCCGTCCCACCGCCTCAAAAACGACGGCGAGATTGCCGAGGCCACCGGCCTCGAGGCGCGTGTTATTCAGCTCACGGGCCAAAGCGATGCTCTCCTGGTAGCGGGCGATCGCGTCCTCGTAGCGGCCTAGTCTCCAGCAGTCGGTGCCGAGGTTGTTCAGGCTCCTGGCCTGGCCATGCTGGTCACCGAGCGCACGGGCCAGGGCGAGAGCTTCTTGATTGTGTCTGAATGCCTCTTGATAGCGGCCCAGCCATCCGGAGAGGGTGCCGAGATCGTTGTGACAATAGGCCTGGGCAGCACGATCACCCAAGCGGCGGGCAAGGTCGAGAGTGACCTGGTTGGTGCTAACGCCGTCGGCCCAATAGCCCTGGGCCAGGAAGAACCCGTAGAGGGCGCTGGTGAGCTGAAAGGCGAGTTCGCTGGGGACATCCGGGGTGGCAGCAGCCTGGGTGATGGCGGCCAGCAGGTTGGCCCGCTCGGTTTCCAGCCACCTGAGCGCCGCCGACGCATCCGGGAACGCCCGCCCGCCACCAGTCCACCTCTTATCGGCGGTCTCGAGCCGGTAGTCGCCCGGGCGCAGCACTGCCGCCGTGTGCCAAGCGGTGGCGGTGTAATAGCCGAACAGGCGGGCCAAGCTGGCTGACCCCTCACTACCAGCCTCGGCATCACGGCTGTTGGCGGACTGGCGGGCGTGCAGCCGCAGAAGATCATGAAACCGATAGCGGCCTGGCTGAGGAGTCTGGACCAGCTGGGCGTCAGCCAATCGTTCCAGCAGTGCCCGTGCAGTGCGCTCGGGCCGATCGAGTAGCGCAGCCGAGGCCATAACGTCAAGGTCAGGTCCGTCGGGGAGGCTGAGCAGCCCGAACGCATGGGCCGCAGCCTGGTCAGCGGGGTCGGGGCTGTATTGCAGGGCATGGAGGGAGACATCGAAGCTAGCCTGCACGCCAAGTTCTCCGGCTGTCAGTTCCTCCAGGCGTTGTGTGGCGTCGGTAGCGGCAAGCCGGTCAGCCAACTCCCGCACCGGCCAGTTAGGGCGGGCCGAGAGGCGGGCCCCCGCAATGCGGATCGCCAGTGGCAGATAGCCGCAGCAGCGCACCACCTCTGCGGCAGCTTCGGGGTCGGCCCTCACGCACGACGAGCCTGCGAGCCGGTCCAGCAACTCCAGCGCCTCCTCTGCGGGCATGGCATCCAGATGCAGCGACTGGGCAGCGTCGAGGTCGAGGGTGGTGAGGACCTGGCGGCTGGTCACCAGCACCCGGCAGCCCGGACTGGCGGGAATCAGGGGGCGGACCTGCGTCGCATCGCGGGCGTTGTCCAGGACCATCAGCATCCGCCGCCCCACCGTCAGCGTCCGGAACATCGCCGCACCTTCATCCAGCCCAGCGGGTACCTGGGCCGTCCTGACACCGAGAGCACGGATCATGCGGCCGAGTGCGTCCAACGGGTTCACAGGGTCCAGGCCAGGAGTGGCGCCTTGCAGATTGATGTAGAGCTGCCCGTCAGGGAAGTGACCCGCATCAACGAGCTGGTGGGCGGCTCGGATCGCCAAAGCGGACTTGCCCACCCCGCTCATCCCATCAATCGCGCAGACCACAGCCACACCTCCCGCCCCAGCGGCCGGTTCCCTTAGGGCAGTGAGCTGGCTGAGTTGCCTGACGCGGCCCACGAAGTGGGGAGTATCAGGCGGCAACTCATGTGGCACCACGGGAGCATCCACAGGGCAGTTGCCACTGACGACGGCCAGTGCGGGATCGCTTGCAAGTATCTGTTGGTTGGGTGTGTTGGTGGGTGGGGGGGCTGGGCTGGGGTGTGGTGGCTGCTGCGGGGTTGCTGGGCCACTGTGGGCCTGGCCGGGCTCGGTGCGCGGCGCTGCGAGCTGCCCGCGCAGGATCGCCTGGTGGATGGCCTGCAGTTCGGTGCCGGGGTCCGCGCCTAGCTGCTCGGTCAGCCGGGTGCGGGTGCGGGCGTAGTGGCTCAGCGCGTCCGCGCTGCGGCCGGCCGCGGTCAGCACCTGCATCAGCGTGGCTGCCAGGGACTCGTTGAGCGGGTAGCGCCCGGCAAGTTCGGTGACCGGCCCCACCGCCAAACCTGGCTCGCCGGAGCCAAGCGCGGCCTGTGCCCAGGCGCCCACCGCGTCGATGTACTCCTGCTGCCAGCCCTGGCGGGCCCGGTCCGGCCATTGACCGGCCAGGTCGCCCAGCGCATCACCGCGCCACAACCCGACCGCCTCGCCCAGCAGGGCCGTCCGCCGCCCGGGCAGGCTCTTGCGGTCCCGGCTCTGGGCGACCAGGCGGCGGAACCGGTGCAGGTCCACCCAGTCCGGGTCGACGTCGAGCACATAGCCGCCCGAGCGGCGCACCAACCGCCCGCCCTCCCCTTGGCCAGGACTGGCCGACTCCATCAGCCTGCGCAAGCGGGTGACATAGACATACAGCGCACGCCGCGCCTGAGGCGGTGGCTCCCCGCCCCACACCCGGTCCTGCAGCACCTCCACCGGCACCACCCGCCCGGCATCAGCCGCCAGCGCCGCCAGCACACACCGCTGCCTCGCCGGCCCCGCATCCACCAGCCCCCCGCCCGCGAACACCTCCACCGGGCCCAGCAACCGGAACTCCATTGAGCACCCCGCCCTCAACCGGCTCCAACAGCACCGTACAGGGGCCACCTGTCCCAGCTAAGAAACTTGCAACCTTTCCTAACACACCCCACCCCCACCCCTGAACGGCCAGCCAACGCCAGCA
>DASYYE010000577.1:0-3395 GCA_035946955.1 Streptosporangiaceae bacterium
AAAAGCGCCGGGGCTGGCCCGGTGTTCGTGCCGCCTATGAGACGTTCCGGGTCCAGCAACAAGCCGCCTGATGATCCTGCATTGTTCGGCAGCGCCTGGGACAAGGCGTGGCCTAGCGAAAACTATCACACCCACCACAGCCGCCACACCCGTCCGGCTGTGCGCGACCGCAGCCGCTGGTACTGGCTGCTGGTGGTGGCAGTAGTGGTCCCGCTGCTGACGCCGGCGTACAACCGGGCCACGCCGGCATTATTCGGGCTGCCGTTCTTCTACTGGTCGCAGCTGGCGTTCGTAGCGCTGTCCTCGGGTGTGACCACAGTGGTGTACCAGGCAACGAAGCGGCGGCGGTGACCGTGGGCGGGCACGGCACCGAACTCGCGGTGGTCGTGGTGGTGTTCGGGCTGGTCACGGTGCTGGGGTTCGCCGCGTCGCGGTGGCGGCGGCCGGAGTCGGTGTTCGAGGAGAAGTGGGGCCTGGAGGAGTGGGGCCTGGGGGGCCGGGCGTTCGGCAACGGAGTGTCGTTCTTCCTGCTGGGGGGTGACATCTACACCGCCTACACGCTGGTGGCGCTGCCCGCGCTGGTCTACGGGCTCGGTGCTGCGGGGTACTTCCCGGTGGCGTTCCTGGCGGTCACCTACCCGCTGATCTATGTGGCGCTGCCGCGGATGTGGTCGGTCGCGCACGTGCACGGGTTCGTCACCCCGGCGGAGTTCGTGCGCGCCCGGTTCGGGTCATCGGCCCTGGCGGTGCTGGTGGCGTGCACAACGATCGTGGCGACCATGCCCTACATCGCATTGCAGCTCGTGGGTTTGCGGGCGGTGTTCGAGGCCATGGGCATAGGCGGTGACCTGCCGCTGGCCCTGGCCTTCGGGCTACTCGCCTTCTTCACATTCAACTCGGGGCTGCGGGCACCCGCGCTGATCGCCGTCGTCAAAGACCTGATGCTCATGGCCACCGTGCTGGTCGTGGTGCTGCTGCTCACCATCACCCAAGGCGGCTGGGGACACGTCTTCGCCGTGGCAGGCGCCCAGTTCGCCCGCAGCGGCGGCGGTTCGCTGCTGCTGCCGCCCGGGGCACAGCTCAGCTATGTGACCCTGGCGCTGGGCTCTGCGATGGCGCTGTTCCTGTACCCGCACACTCTCACCGGTGTGCTGGCGGCACGCAACCGCGCCACCATCCAGCGCAGCCTGTCCACGCTGCCCGTCTACACGCTGATGCTGGGTGTCTTCGCTCTGTTCGGTTTCGCCGCCATCGCCTCCGGCGTCCACCCCGCCGGGAGCAACCCCACCACCATCCTCCCCCAGCTCCTGCAGGCCAACCTGAACGGCTGGGGTGCGGGGATGTGCTTCGCCGCGCTCAGCGTTGGGGCACTGGTGCCCGCGTCGATCATGTCGATCGGCGCGGCCAACCTGTTCACCCGCAACATCTACCGGGTGTTCATCCGACCCGACGCCACCAGCGGCCAGGAGACCCAGGTCAGCCGCACCGCGTCCCTCATCGTCAAACTCGGCGCGCTCGCGGTCATCATCTGGATCACTCCCGGCAACGCCATCGACCTCCAGCTCATGGGCGGGGTCGTGCTGCTTCAGGTGTTCCCCGCGGTCGCCCTCGGCCTGTTCACCAACTGGTTCCACCGCGCCGCCCTTATCACCGGGCTGCTCGCCGGGCTCGCCAGCGGAATCCTCATGCTCTACCAGATCCCCGGCACCGACCCCGGCGGGAAGGTCATCAGCCGCCACTTCGGCGGCGACTCCTGGCCACTGGCCCACCTCGGCCTCCCCACCAACGTCACCATCTACGCGGGCATCCTCGCCCTGGCCGTCAACCTGGCCGTCGCCACCACCGGCACCTGGCTCTGCCGCCGACTCGGTATCCTCCCCGGCACCGACGAGACCCACCCCAGCGACTACACCGCCGACGAGCACGACCCCACTACGCGGCGCATGGCCGAACTCATCGACGGCGTGCCCCGCCGCCACGCCAAGCACGCCCGACGGCGCCACCTTGCCCTCCCTTAGCCACGGCCGCACGCACTGACAGGCCAGCGTCGCGCAGCCGGGCCAGCTCATACCGCTCCTCCCGGCCGAGGTAACGGTCACTGTAGGTCACTCCAGGCGGCCGGTACACCCCGCCCATCTTGTGGTGCAGGTCGCAGGCGAACGTCTGCGACACGCCGGCTGCCTTCGCCGCCTGGCTCGGGTTCAGCCCCGCCGCCAGATGGTCCAGCACCAGCCGCACCCGCTCCGGCGGCAGCCCAGGATTGCCCACCACACCTCCCAAACCTTCAGGCGTTGCGACAATCCCTAGAGCCCAGGCTGCTATATGCAGTAGAAACAACCGCGGTGATGGAACTGCCTTCAGCCCATCATCTCCTCGATCGCCTGCCGGCCAGGCACGCATGCCGCCTGGAGGGCACGGAGGTCATCTGGGCCGAGTGCGGACGCCTGGCCCGCCCGGCTGCCGTCGATCACTCCATGGCTGGCCGACAGCCACCCGGGCACCGGCCGTGCGCCGATGAACTCGGCCAGCCTGGACAGTTCCCGGTCTGGGTCGGTGAGCAGGTCCTCGTACCGCAGCGTGGTCCACTGTGAGGGCGGAAGCCGCCGCAGCACGGCCGCGCCGATCGTCACCATCCGCGACCACACCCGGCCGTAGGTTTCCAGCGGGGGGTTGGGACAGGCCATGACCGCCCGCGCATCCAGAGGAGGGGTCAGCGCCGCTGCGAGCTCTGGGCTGAGCGTGCCCGGCGACAGGCCCCGCGGTGATGCGCCGCCGAGCAACCCGCTGTGCTCTTGCAGTCCCAGCACACGCGCGCCGGGATAACGGCTCATTGACAGGGCACAGTCGGGTCCATTGCGGTGCATATGCACGAACTTCGCTGCGGGGAACATGTCGTACAGGACCGACGCCAGGCACACCGACCCGCCGGAGCGCTCGACCACCACCGGTCGGCCGAAGCGGGAGGCCAGACGGTCGAACAGGAGGCTGAACTGGCTGGCGGCCGGCCGGGCCGGCCAGGATGGCACATCGGCGGCCAAAACGTCGAACAACGCATCCGGTTCGCTTGTCAGCAGTGGCAGGGTCGCATGGCAGATTCTCGGGATCCCGGTCGCCGGGCTGAACCGCCCACTGCAGGCCCGGTAGCGAAGCTCGCTGGTCAGCAGCCCCTGCTGGACCATCGCGTCGAAGAACGGCTGCGGCGCGGACAGCATGTCCCAGAACTCCTGCCCGCTCAGCCATCCCGTGCGGAGATCACCGGGGTTGACTGCGATGATGGCGAACAGTTCGCTGATGCTGAGCACCCCGGGATGGCGGGCCAGGATCCGCGACACCAACGTGGACCCACACCGGCCTGTGCCCAGGATGAAAGTCGGCTGCATGACCGGCCGCCACTA
>DASYYE010000578.1:0-2911 GCA_035946955.1 Streptosporangiaceae bacterium
GGAACTCTCCGCGGCAGGGTGGCGATTCTTCGCGTTGCGTCCGCTTCCTCGTCGATCGATGTCCCGCTACGCCCGGACGGGTAGCCGACCATCACTGTCTCCAAGCAGATCACTCTGATGGCATGCGCCGCCCGCCTGCGCTGTCATCCGCCAGCGTCATGGGACCAGGTTGAGGTGTTTCTCGCCATGAGCATGGGACCACCCGGTCGCCAGTAGCTGGACCGGCGGCGCGGTGTGTGGGACTGTAATTTCAACGGTGTAACTCCCGAGACGGAGGAGACACCAGATGACTGACGTGACGGAGGACCAGGGCTAGGCCGGGGCGGAGCTGTCGGCGGCTGATGAGCAGGTCCTGCGCGAGCTTACCGAGCGGGCCCGGGCCGGCGGGCTGAAGCTGACCGGCGAGGGCGGCCTGCTGGGCAAGCTGACCAAGATGGTCATCGAGGGCGCCCTGGAAGGCGAGCTGGACGATCATCTCGGCTACGGCAAGCACGACCCGGAAGGCCGCGACGGCGGCAATTCCCGTAACGGCCACCGCGCGAAGACGGTGCTCACCGATACCGGGCCGGTGGAAATCTCGGTGCCGCGCGACCGGGATTCCAGTTTCGACCCGAAAATCGTCGCGAAAAGGCAGCGGCGGCTGACCGGGGTCGACGATATGGTGATTTCCCTGTCGGCGAAAGGGCTGACGCACGGGGAGATCGCCGCGCACCTGGCCGAGGTGTATGGCGCCGAGGTCTCCAAGCAGACGATCACGGCTATTACTGACCGGGTCATGGAGGGCCTGGCGGAATGGCAGAGCCGGCCCTTGGACGCTGTATACGCGGTGGTCTTCATCGACGCGATCAACGTGAAGATCCGCGAGGGCCAGGTCGCGAACCGGCCCATCTACCTGGCCCTGGGCGTCACTGCGGACGGCGAGCGCGACGTCCTGGGCCTGTGGGCCGGGGAGCACGGCGACGGGGAAGGGGCGAAGTACTGGCTGCGCGTCTTGTCAGAAATCAAGAACCGCGGCGTCCGGGATGTGTGCATGCTGGTCTGCGACGGGCTCAAGGGCCTGCCTGATGCGGTGGGCGCCGTCTGGGAGAAGACCATCGTCCAGACATGTATCGTGCACCTTTTGCGGAATTCATTCAAGTACGCCTCGAAGCGCGACTGGGCGCAGATCGCCAAAGACCTCAAGCCTGTTTACACCGCCGCGTCTGAGGCCGAGGCACTGGACCGGTTCGCCGAGTTCTCCGGGAAATGGGAAAAGCGCTACCCGGCTATCATACGGCTGTGGGAGAATGCGTGGGCGGAATTCGTTCCGTTCCTGCGCTTCGACCGGGAAATAAGGACCGTCATCTGCACTACAAATGCCATCGAGTCCATAAATGCCAGGCTCCGGAGAGCCGTGAACGCCCGCGGCCACTTCCCGACCGAGCAGGCAGCGATGAAGTGCCTGTACCTGGCGATCATGAGCCTGGACCCGACCGGGAAGGACCGCAAGCGCTGGACCAACAGGTGGAAGGCCGCCCTGAACGCCTTCGACATCACCTTCGACGGCCGCCTCAGCGCGGGACGCAAGTAACAACAGAGGAAGAAGTTACACCGTTAAGTTGACAGACCCAGAACCGACACACCGGGCTGGGCGCCAGAGATGTAATGGCTAGTGCGCTGGCCACGAACGTTGACCGGGTCGGCTGACACGCTGCGGTGATTGCTTCCACACTCGATCGTGTGGTGGTCAGGTCGAGTGGCGGGAGGCGTGATGGCTGAGCCGGTCCGGGCGCGGCGGCTGACTGATCAGGAGGGCCGCTGGCTGCAGCAGATCGTGCGGCGCGGCAGGCACGAGTCGATCCGGGTGCGCCGGGCGATGATCATCATGGCATCGGCATCGGGCACGCTGGTGCCGGCGATCGCCCGGCTCGTTGCTGCGGATGAGGACACCGTCCGGGACGTGATCCACGCGTTCAACGCCAAGGGGCTGGCGGCGCTGGACCCTCGGTGGGCGGGAGGCCGTCCCCGCCTGATCAGTGACGAGGACCTCGAGGTCATCGTCGCGGCGGCCACCACCCGGCCGGAGAAGCTGGGCCAGCCGTTTACCAGGTGGAGCCTGCGCAAGCTGGCCGCCTATTTAGCCGGGCGCCCGGAGCGGCCGGTGGCGATCGGGCGGGAGCGGCTGCGGCAGATGCTGCACGCCCGCGGCGTCTCCTTCCAGCGGACCCGGACCTGGAAGGAGTCCGCCGATCCGGACAAGGACGCCAAGCTGGACCGGATCGAGTACGTGACCAGCGCCTACCCGGACCGGTGCTTTGCCTTCGACCAGTTCGGGCCGCTGTCCATCCGGCCCTGCCACGGCAGCGCCTGGGCGCCGTGCAAGCGCCCGGCCCGGCTGCGGGCGACCTACCACCGCACCCACGGCATCCGCTACTTCCACGGCTGCTACGCCCTGGGTGATGACCAGCTATGGGGTGTGGTCCGCGAGCACAAGGGCGCGGACCACACCCTGGCCGCGCTGAAGTCCATCCGGGCCGCCCGGCCGGGCGGGTACCGGCTGTTCGTGATCATGGACAACCTGTCGGCGAACAAGACCCCCGCCATCCGCCGCTGGGCCAGGCGGGAGAACATCGAGCTGTGCTTCACGCCCACCAGCGCGTCGTGGGCCAATCCGATCGAGGCGCAATTCGGGCCGGTCCGCACCTTTGTCCTGGGCAACTCGGACTACCGGAATCACCCTGCGCTGGCCCGCCGGCTGCAGGACTACCTGCGCTGGCGCAACGCCCACGCCCGCCACCCGGACGTGCTGGCCGCCCAGCGCCGCGAGCGGGCCCGCGTCCGCAGTGAGCGCCAGCAGCGCTGGGGACGGCCCAGACCTCGGTCGCGTGCGGCGTGACGGCCGGGTTAGCCGTCCGGATCAGCGCACCAGGGA
>DASYYE010000579.1:0-10834 GCA_035946955.1 Streptosporangiaceae bacterium
TGACCCGGGTGGCCGCGGCGGAGTCATGTCCGGGCCGCGGCGCTCCGGGCCGCCGGTCAGTTCGAGAGGTAGCTGGCGCCGCCGGTGGCTGGGTTGGTTACCTGTGCCACCACCGGGACGGCGCCAGCGTGCGCAAAGACGAGCGTGAGCGTGAGATCCTTGCCGCTGCGCAGCGGGCCGACGCCGGTGAGCACCATGTGGACGCCGTCCGGTGCCATCGCGAGCATGCCGTGGGCCGGGACCGGGACCGAGCGCAGCGTCCGCGCGGTCAGCCCGGCAGCGGCCTGGAAGAGGACATGCCCCCCGGCGCTCGTCCGGGCCGCCACGAGACGGTCGGCAGCCCCGTTGTTCCGGATCACGACATAGGCGACGGTGGTCCCCGGAGTCTCCGGGACCGGCACATAGGCGGTCGCCACCTCGATGCCGGCCGCCCCGGCCTGGGCGGCGCACCCAGCCACCCCCGTAACCCCAACCACAACGGCGAGCGCCGCAGCCGCCCGTATTTTCCATGATCCTGAAGGACTCTCAGTCACTGTGACTGAGAAGTCTTCATGATCATGGAATCGCATTCCACGCCTCCTTGACGATCACATTAGCTGCGGGGGACGGTCACCTGGGCGGCGGGCGGGGCCGGTCAGCCGCGGACGATCGCGGTGCCCATCAGGCCCAGCGGCGGCGACCCGAGCTGGAGCAGGGCGCTGTGGAAGCGGTGCAGCGAGAACTCCGCGCCCCACTGCTGCCGCGCCTGCTCCCGCAGGGACAGGATCTCCAGCTTCCCCCAGGTGTAACGGCCGTAGGTCGGGTCGAAAGTGGCGCGCCTGGCCTCGGACAGGGCGGCGGGCCCGGACAGGTGGGTGTCCGTCTCGAACCGCCGCGCGCCCTCCTCAACGGACATGCCCGAGGTGTGCACCCCCAGTGCGCAGGCGAGACGGGTGACCCGGACCAGGGCCTCCAGCCACACACCAACCGCCAGCCGGGGGTCATCGGCGGCGAAGCCCTCTTCCAGGCACATCTCCTCGGCGTAGTGGGCCCAGCCCTCCACAAAGGCCATGGAGTGCAGGGTCCGCCGCACCTCGGTGGGCGCGTGACGCAGGGCCAGGCCGTGGGAGAAGTGCCCGGGTGCGACCTCGTGCAGCGTGATCCCGGGCAGCGTCGCGTCGCTGAAGACCTCCAGCCACTCCTCCTGGTCCTGTTCGGGCCATGACTTGTCGGGAGGGGTGATGTGGTACCAGGACGGGCCCGCCGCCTCTCCCGGGGCCGACCACGACATCATCGCCAGAGCCCACCGCCGGGACGGCGGCGCCAGCCCGACCAGGCACTCTCCGTCGTGGTAGGGGACCAGGTCATGCTTGCGGGTGAACGCGCGCACCCGCTCCGTCCACTCCCGGGCGGCATCGATCACGCCGTCCGGCCCCGGGTGCTGGCGGACCAGTTCGCGTGCGAGTTCCAGCGGCGCGCGGCCCGGGTCGATGCGTGCGCAGTCCTCTGCCAGCCGTTCCAGCAGCCGGGCGCGTTCCGCGTCGGCCTGCTCGGCGAGCTTGCCCAGGTCGAGGTCCATCCGCTCGGGCTCGGCCAGCAGGGCGGTCAGGCCCGCGCTGCCTAGAGCCGGGTCCGGGTCACCATTGGCCGCGGCGTCCTCGACGTGCGCGGCCAGCCGGGCGTGCGCGGCCCGGGCTGCGGTGGCCACGTCCTCGGGGGCGTCGTCGGGGATGCCCTCGGGGAGCCCGGCGATGCCCTCCAGCAGCGCCGCTGCTGTAGGTGCGCTCACCTGGTCGAGGGCCTCGACCGCCGCGTCCACGGCCTGGGGCCAGGCGGCGAGGTGGGTCAGGAGCGCACGGCGCCGCTCCGGCTCAGGGGCGTAGTCCCGGTCGTAACACGAGACGTCCAGCGCGGACAGGTGCATCACCGGGTTGCGTCTGTGCAGTTGGAGCTCTGCGAACTCCACCCGGGCCCGGTCCTCGAATGCCGCGAGGTGGGCTTCGTCGTGGGGGTCTTCCAAAGCGGCGTCGCTGCTGGCGGCCGCCGCAAGCTCGGCCAGGCCCGCCCTGACACCGCTGAGGGACAGGTCCTGGACCACCCCGTCGTACTCATGACGCCCACTTGCCTCGCGGACCTCGGCGACACTCAGCGCGCACACCGCCCGCAGGCGTGGGGAAAGTTCGTCCATGAGTCCTGCAGGTTACCGCGCCGCTGCGGCTGGCACCGCGCTGGCACAGGCATACTGCCGGCCCGTACCACCTGTCCCGACCGGTTGCGTCACTGCCTCTTACCCGGGCCGGGCACCACCGGCGTGACACCCAGCTGGCTGCCGGCCAGGTGGCTCCCAGTGGCGGAGCAGACCTGGGACGTGAAACCGACGATGGCCGCTGCGGTCTGGTCCGGCGGGAAGACCCGCAGCCAGTGGGCCGTCACCGGCTTGCACACCGACGGGGGGTAGTTGCCCGCCTGCGCGACCTGGAAGACCGCGTGGGCCGTGCCGCCCGGGGCGAGGGTCACCAGTTGTGGGGCGGTGGCCGCGTTCCTCGTGGCTGGCTTGCCGATCTGCCCGCTGCCCGAGGAGGCCGCCACGAACGAGACGCCCGGGTAGCCGAAGAGCGTGCACGAGGCCTGCGAGGTGTTGGTGAAGTTGATCGGGTAGTAAGTGCTGCCTGCGGCGGCGCCAGCCTGGGTGGTGGCCACCACCACCCGCAGGGCAGAGGTAGCGCAGGCCGATGTGCCGGCCGGGGTGGACGGCGTGGACGTGGCGGTGCTGGCCGGGGGAGCGGACCGCGGACCGGATCCGGAGCCCCCGGCCGTGTGCCCGCACGCGGTCGCCACAGCCGCGCTGCTGAGCAGGGCCGCAGCCGCAATGGCGTGACGGGTGGACGCTGTCATCGATGCCCTGGGTGGTCTCACTCGATCGTGGTCTGCTGCTTGTCGAAGGCGACGTAGAGGGAGATCAGGTCCGGCTCCGGGGCATCTGCCACGACCGTCCCGTCGATGGTGGCCTTCATGTGCCACTCCCTTCTTGCCACCGGGACGTCTCCCTGCGTCAACTCCGGTCCGCTATGTGACTTCCCGGCTTCACCCCTAGGAATCCATGTCGTGGGGGAGTATCTATCGTTCCATCCACGCTGGACACCCTGAGGAGGGACATTGCTGTCTATGACCAAGGTCAAGCTGGCCGTACTCGTTGGTGGCACGGGTCTGGTGGCAGCTGGGATGGTACTGGCCACATCCGGTACGGCCATCGCGGCCACGCCGAAGGTCACGGTGACCCCGTCAACGGGTCTCACCAGCCCGGCTTCAGTCAAGGTGGCCGTGTCCGGGTTCCCGGCCAGGGACACACTGGCGGTCGCGGAGTGCGCAGGCTCCACCAGCAGCACCATCTTCTGCTACGTGGCTGGCGCGAAGTCTGTCATCACCAGCAGCACCGGCATGGGCAAGACCACCCTCACCGTCCACCGCAAGTTCGTCGGTGAGAACGCGCAGGGAGTCATGAAGACTGTGAACTGCGCCACCGTCAGTGGCGGGTGTTACGTCGGTGCAGCCGATGCGAAGGGGACGCACGCCGCCGCCAAGATTTCCTTCGCCTAGCAACTAAGGGCCTGTGAATGCCCGGGCGGGGAACCATCGCGCGCGGGCATTCACAGGCGACACGCTTAGCCTCCGACGTCCTCTCGGCAACGCGGGGCTGGTGTGCTGTGCCGGGGTGCCGCATCCTCGTCTGCCGACACACCCTGCCTGATCAGGCCATACGCGCAGTCAATCCACATTTAGGTGAAAAAGGCCATTATTTGGCAGGTGGCGATTCAACTGCGGCGTCTGGCGGTGCGCCGCGAACGGGTGTACCGTGAGCGAGAGTGAGCGTCCTTGAGGGGGGACAGGTATTGATGCTCGGCCAATTTCAGCAATGTCATTGCCAATGACGTGGAACTCTCACTTGCGGTGATTCCAGGCGCGGCGGTGACGCCATCATGACCGGGCCCACACCGTCAGTCACTGCCACTGTCTCGCTGCCTGCCGCTCGCCAGGCCAGGGAGCGCTTGCTGTCGCTGACAGTGCACAAGGCGGTAGAACTGTCGCGCTACTACCGTGAGGTACTCGGAACCGGTACCGAAGTCTCCTCGCTCGCTGATATCTCGCGGCTGCCTACCCTGCACAAGAGCACCCTCGTCGAGCGGCTGGATGACCTGCGGACATTCCAGCGCTTTCCTGACTTCCTCATGTATACATCGGGAACGACGGGCCGGCCGCTTGAGGTCCCCGTCTACCGGGAGGAAATCGAGGCAAATGAACGCCTGATCATAGACCCGATGAACGCCCGCCTCGCTGAGCCCATGCCGTTGTCAGTGACAGTGTTGCGGGTTGGTCACGGATCCCATGTGCTGACTCCTAAAGTGCCGAGCCTGCCGTGTCACATTAATTATGGTGTCGGCCAGCTCGTGGACCTCCTCAGCAGGGAGCACTGGGTGGGCGGCGAGTACGTCAAGCCGACGGTCCTCGAGGCGAACGTCCTCAACATGCGCTACATCACTGGCGAGCTGCTCAGCGAGGGCATCGATCCAGCCCGGTTCGGCCTGGCCGCCCTGTGCCTTTCTGGCTGGTACCTCCCAGAGGCTGAGCGGGCGACGCTGGCCCGCGTGTGGGGTGCGGCAGTGCTCGACCGGTACGGGGTGACCGAAGTCAACGGCGATGCCAAATGGTGTGCCACCTGCCGCGCCTACCATTTTGACTTCACGACGGTCCCTGAGGTGCTCAGCGTCGTCACCGGTGACCATGTCGTGAACGGGCTGGGGCGGCTCGTGCTCACGGGGCTGTATCCCTTCAACCAGGCGGTGCCGAAGCTCCGCTACGAGATCGGTGACCTCGTCAGTGTCGGGCCGGCCCGCTGTGGCACTGCCGAGCCAGCAGTCAGCTTCGTCTGCCGTCTGCGCGATGCCATCTGGCATCCCGACGACGGTCACCTGGTACTCGCGCCCACGGACGTGGCGGAATCCCTCGCCCACCACCCCGATGTCGCCCGCAAACCGCACACGGGTTTCCTCAAGTTCGCGACAGGCGGTACCGGCCTGGCGCCCTGGGTGCGGATTGAGCTCACATATCCGCCGTCTCAATACTCAAAGCGTCAGGCCGAGTTGCGGGCAGAGATAGAGACGGCCCTCTGCAGGCGGCGTCCCGAACTCTTGGAGGTGGCTCTTGACCTTGAGTTCTGTGGTCCAGGAGAACTCAAAGAGGCGACCAAGGTCTGATATCCGCAAGCCCAGGCCGACCGCCGACCGGATCCCAGCGAAAGAAAGAGAGAAGGTGACCAGCATGACGGAAACGAAGGTTACAGGCGGGGGGAGCGAGCCCCTCGCCCCGCAGGCTGCCCTTGTCCGGGCACGGACGGACGCGCAGGCGCTCATGGCCAAGCTCGGCTTGCGCCCGGAGGACGCCAGCGAACTCACCCGGGTCATCGATTCAGCGATCGATGAGCGGTTCGGTGAGTTTGATGACCTCCGGATCGGCCGGGTGATCGGCGCCGCGCTCGCAACGCTCTGACAACAAAAGGAGGGAGGTGACAAGGCATGGTTTAGGCAATGCTCGGCCTGGCCGGGTAGATGGCTTAGGCGATGAGGATCTAGGCCGTCCCGGCGTAGCTGGCATAGGCAGGCTAGGCAGCACGGGCCGTTGCGATCTAGTCGCGGGCATAGGGCTCCTAGACGGAGGCTTAGACGCGCTAGGCCGAAGTGACATAGCTCGCTTAGGCTTCGATCGCTTAGGCGTCGGCAGAGTCCAAGTCATGACGGCTATGCCCTCAAGCTGACCCACCCGCCGCATTGCGGGTGCACGACTCGCTGGTAGTGCCGAGATGGCACCGGCGGCATCCACCAATCGCTGCGTGCGCAGCAGGTCGAGGCCAATGGAGGGCTTTCCGGCCTCGCGGGCCGAAAGCCGGCGTGCTGACGGGATCCATGCACGTCGGCAGGACGGGAAGGCACACAGGACGGCGGGCCACAGAGTCGGACTCTGTGGCCCGTGCCTTTGTCCATGGCCCGTGCCTTTGTCCATGGCCCGTGCCTCGGTGTGGTGGCTCGAAAGCCATGCGGTGCAGGGATACCTGGGCCACTGACACGGGCGGTCAGTCCAGCCTGAGTCGGACGGCAAAGCCCTACCTCAGGATGATGACGCCGGCGTTGCGGCCCGCCATGCTGGTACGGCCGCCAGGACCATGGCGGTGTGAGCCGACGAAGGCGAGGCGGGACTGCTGTGACCGCACCCACGCCGCTGCGCGCCGGGCCCGCACCAGCGGAGGCGGGCAGTGCGCCGGTCATCCAGACCGAGGCGTTGACCAAGCAATACACCCGTGACGTGACGGCACTCGACAGCCTGACCGTCGCGTTCGAGCCCGGCATCACCGGGCTGGTCGGCGCCAACGGCGCCGGCAAGTCGACGTTGATGAAGATCCTGCTCGGGCTGGTGCCCCCCACCAGCGGCCGGGCCGCGGTGCTGGGTCACGACGTCGTGCGTGAGGGGGAGCAGATCAGGGGCCTGACCGGGTACATGCCTGAACACGACTGCCTGCCCCCTGACGTCACCGGCACCGACTTCGTCACCCACCTGGGACGGATGTCCGGGCTGCCGGCGACCGCCGCCAAGGAACGTGCCGCCGACTCCCTGCGCCACGTTGGCATGTACGAGGAGCGCTACCGGCAGGTTGGCACATACTCCACCGGCATGAAGCAGCGGGTCAAGCTGGCCCAGGCGCTGGTGGGTGACCCCCGGCTGCTGCTGCTCGACGAGCCGACGATCGGCCTCGACCCGGCGGGGCGCAGCGCCATGCTGGACCTCATCGCCCGGATCGGCGCGGAGTTCGGTATCTCGATCGTGGTCTCCTCGCACCTGCTCGGGGAGATCGAGCGGATCTGCGACCACCTGGTGGTGATCGACGGCGGCCGGCTGCTCCGCTCGGACACGATGACGAGTTTCACGCAGGTCAGCCAGGTGCTGGAGATCGAAGTGGACGAAGGTGCGGACGAACTGGCGGCGGGGCTGGCTGCCCGGGGGCTCGTGCCTGGGCGCAGCGGCCGGGCGCTGCTGGTGCGGATCGAAGGTGACGCCACCTACGACCAGGTCCGCGACGCAGTGGCGGACCTGGGGCTGCCACTGAACCGGCTGGCGCAGCGCCGCCGCCGGGTTGAGGAGTTGTTCCGTGACACCCAGGAGGAGGAGGGCGACGGTGAGCACTGACAGCCTCCCGGCGAGCCCCGGTGGTGTCATCCACGACCTCGGCTACCGCCGGTACGAGGGGCGGCGGCTGGGCCGGGCCGCGATCGTCCGCGCGCTGTACTGGCACAGCCTGCGCTCCGCGTTCGGGATTGGCCGCGGGGCGAAGGCGAAGATCGTGCCGTTCCTGCTGTTCGGCCTCATGTGCCTGCCCGCGATCGTGAACGCGGTGGCGGCAGCGCGGGGCGCGGGCCGGGTCGTCGAGTACGACACCTACGTGTACCGCTTCCGGACCCTGGTCATGCTGGTCTTCGTCGCGGCGCAGGCACCCGAAATGGTCTCCCGTGACCTGCGCAGCCACGTGCTGCCGCTGTACATGTCACGGCCGCTGCGGCGGGTGGACTACCCGGCGGCCAAGTACGCGGCGTTCACCACCGCCTGCCTGGTGGTGCTCGAGGTGCCGCTGCTGCTGCTCTACGTGGGCACGATCGTCTCGCTCCACGGCCTCCACGCGGTCTGGCTCGAGACCAGGGCGCTGATCCCTGGGCTGGGTATCGGCCTGGCGTGGGCGGTGCTGCTGGCGGCCATCGGCCTGGCCCTGGCCTGCCTCGCCGTCCGCCGCGCGTACGCGACCGGCGCGGTCGCGGTGTACTTCTTCCTTACCTGGGTGCTGGCCTCGATCCTGATCGGGATCGCGGAGAACGGACCGGCGGCAGTGGGCGGCACTCCGCCGCTGTCAGCCCGCCTCGGGGGGCTGATCAGCCCGTTCACCGTGCTCGATGGGGTCAGGCAGTGGCTCGGCGGGACATCGCCCGGCCCCGTCCCGCCACCGGGCAGCGCCGGGGTGGCCTACGGGGTCATGTACGCCGCGCTGCTGGTCATCAGTCTCTGGGTGCTCGACACCCGCTACCGCAGGGTTGGTGTGTCATGACCGACATCGAACTGCGCAATGTCTCCCGCTGGTACGGCAACGTGGTCGCGGTCAACGACATCACGATGACGATCGGGCCGGGGGTGACCGGCCTGCTCGGCCCCAATGGCGCGGGCAAGTCCACGCTGCTGCACATGATCGCCGGCTTCCTGCCCCCCTCACGCGGGGAGGTCACGATCGGCGGCACCGCGACGTGGCACCACCCGGTGCTGTACCAGACGGTCGGGCTGCTGCCCGAACGCGACTCGGTGTACTCCTTCCTCACAGGCCAGGAGTTCGTCCTCGCCACCGCGCGGCTGCACAAGCTGGCTGACCCGGAGGCGGCGGCGCGCCGCGTGATCGATGTCGTGGAGATGGCCGGTTCGGCCGGCCGGCGGATCTCCACCTACTCCAAGGGCATGCGGCAGCGGATCAGGGTCGCGGCCGCGTTGGTGCACGACCCGCAGACGCTGTTGCTCGACGAGCCGTTCAATGGCATGGACCCCCGCCAGCGCCTGCACATGATGGACCTGCTGCACGGCCTGGGCGAGGCGGGACGGACGATCCTGTTCAGCTCACACATCCTGGAGGAGGTCGAGCGGCTGTCCGGCACCATTCAGGTCATCGTGGCGGGCCGGCTCGCAGCCTCTGGTGACTTCCGCGCCATCCGGCGGCTGATGACCAGCAGGCCGCACGTGTTCCTGGTGCGCACCTCCGATGACCGCAGGCTCGGTGCCGCGCTGATCGGCCGCCCCGCGGTGCGGGGCGTGGAGATGACCGGCCACGGGCTGTCCGTGTCCGCCAGCGACTACGGCGCGTTCACCCGGGAGGTCGCGGTCCTGGCCAAGGACTGTGACATCCGGCTGCGCGAGCTCCTGCCCGAGGACGAGTCACTGGAGAGCGTGTTCTCCTACCTCGTCGAAACCGACGGGCCGAAGGCCCGCTGAGGAACTAGAGAAAGCAGCCAAAGCCATGTTCGGTGTCCAGGGCCGGGTGGTCGCGATGCTCACGCTGCGCGCCACCATGGGCCGTAAGCGTGCCCTGCTGTTCGCGCTGCCACCGCTGATCCTGCTGGTCACCACGGCGCTGCTCAAAGTGGCGCACCCAGCCGCGACGGACTGGCCGAGCCACCTGCTCGGCACCTTCGGCTACACCGTGGTCCTGCCGCTGACCGCCCTCATCATCGGCACCAGCGTGCTCGGCGCGGAGATCGACGACGGGAGCATCGTCGGACTGCTGGCCACACCCGTGCCCAGGTCAGTGGTGGTCGTGTGCAAGTACGTGGTCGCCGTCGTGCTCACCATGGCCTTCGTGGCCGTGCCCGAACTGCTCGCTGGGCTGATCGCCACCGCAGGCATGACCAAACTGGCGGTCGGGCTGTTCGTGGGCGCGCTCGCGGGCTCGGTCATCTACAACGCGATCTTCGTCATGGTTTCTGTGGTGACGACGCGGGCCATCGCTGTGGGCCTGGCCTACGTGCTCGTCTGGGAAGGCCTGCTGGGCAACCTGGCCGGCGGGGCCCGCCTGCTGTCCGCTGGCCAGTACTCGCTGGGCATCGCCAACGCGGTCGCACACGACTCGTCCCTCAACGCCCAGGTCGGCTTGTCCACCGCGCTGGTGATGGGCGCGGTGGTGACCGTGCTCACGCTGGTGGTCGCGGTGCGGCGGCTGGAGTCGTTCTCGCTGAAGGGCGACGCCGTCTGAGCCTGCCCCCGCGAGCCGGAGGGCCGCTCCGCCGCCTGGACTGACGAGCGCCTCCGCGAGCCGGAGGGGCGCGGTGCCGTCTGGACTGAGGAGCGAGGAGCGAGCGCAGCGAGGGAAGGAGCGACGAGGGAAGACGGCGCCTCACGGCGCCCCGGAGGCGAGCGGGCTGGCAGGGTGAGCGCAGCGAGCGCGGGAGCGACGAGGGAAGGCGGCGCCTCAAGGCGCCCCCGGAGGCGAGCGGAACTAGCACGAGCGAGCCGGAGGGGCGCGGTGCCGTCTGGACTGAGGAGCGGGGAGCGAGCGCAGCGAGCGCGGGAGCGACGAGGGAAGGCGGCGCCTCAAGGCGCCCCCGGAGGCGAGCGGAACTAGCAGGGTCAGGCGTTCTCGCGGATGAACGTGCGGGAGGCCGCCCACAGGCACACCACGGCCAGCCCGACGGCGACCCCCGCGCCTTCGGCCACGATGGTGTTCAGGTACTGCCCTTTGAAGACCTCACGCATCGCGTCGATGATGTACAGGAACGGGGTGAAGCGGGCGACATCGTGCAGCCACTGCGGCCCAAGGGTCATCGGCAGCATGATCCCGGACAGCAGCATGAGCGGGAGTACCACCATGTTCACCGCCGGAGCGAGCACGTCCTCGCTCTTGGTCAGCAAACCGACCGCGTAGGAGACCGAGGCCAGGCTGACCGCCACGACCGCGATGAAGCACAGGCCGATCAGCACCCCCACCACCGGGGCCCGCATGCCGAACGCCACACCGGCCACCACCAGGATCACCGCCTGGACGAGCAGGGTGACCACATCGCGCAGCAGCCTGCCGGTGAGGATGGCCAGCCGGCTCACCGGTGTGACCCTCATCCGCTCGACCACGCCAGCGCGCCAGTCCGCGATGATGCTGAACCCGACGAACGACGCCCCGAACAGGCCGAGCTGGACCAGCAGGCCGGGCACGAAGAAGCGGTAGGAGTTGCCCGCCGGGAAGCCGGGCACGCCCGAGCTGGCCACCCTGGTGAGCAGCGGGCCGAAGAAT
>DASYYE010000580.1:0-10655 GCA_035946955.1 Streptosporangiaceae bacterium
GATGACGTGCTGCTCACTGCGCCAGACGTCCTCGGCGACGTCGGCTGCCGGGTCGTAGGCATCCACGTCGATGCGGAAGTCGGGGGCACGCCGCTGCTGGCCGGATATCGAATGACGGAAGAACCAGTGCACTGGCTCGAAGGGATCCGATGCCGCCTCGGAGACACTGAACTGTATGGCGGTCCCCATGAAGTCGAAGAAGTACGCGGCACGCCTGCTCAGGCCGTCTTCGGCAGCTACGGGCTCGCTGATATGCGCAACCCCGGTTCCGGCTGCGGGCTGCTTACCGTCTCCCACCGTGATGCGGGCAATGGCGGACAGCAGGGCCGCGGCATGGACCTGGAGAGCCTGTGCCCAGATGGGCTCCAGCAGCGGTGCGAGGCCATCTATGCCGAGCTCGAACTCGATCGTCAGACTGACGCGCGCCCCCTGGGGGACGGCCGTGATGTCCCATGTCCCCGTGAGCGTGTCGAAGTCGCCGCTGACCTGCTCGAAACGCATGCGCAACCCGGGTCCGGTGGACTCCTGCTGGACCCAGCCGACCTGGCCCCCGTCCAGCAGCACCCGCCACGACGACTGCCGGCCCTCATTGCCGGGTTCCAGGTACTGGACACCGAGTACGTGCTCAGCGAGCGAGCCCAGGCGCTCGCTGTCGCAGGCAACCGGCCAGACCTGACCGGGGTCCGCCCCCGCCAGGTCCATCTGCATGTGGATCGTTGGCATGACCTATGCGTCCTTCATGAACGGGGTCAGGAAGCCGATATCGAGGTTGGCTTCCCGCGAGAGCCGGGCCCAGGTACGCAGGGTCTGCAGCATGTCGCGCTGTCCCTGGGCGACGAGACGGTCGGGCAGTTCACCGGGGAAGGCGCTCAGCAGGCGTTCCCAGAGCACGAATACTCCTGCCGTGGCGCAGGAGTCACCACCGAGTTCCTCGGTCAGGCCGAAGACATCGACGAGGTCGGTCCCGGACGCGCCGGCGATCTCGTGGGTGCCATATTCCAGGGCCAGAGCCAGGCAGTGCGCATCGGCTGCGGGGACACGCCCCGCCAGCCGGTTGTCGATGCCGGCCAGTTGCTCGAGCAGGCGCAGCTTGGCGGCCTGCTGCATCTGCGGCTGGTCCGCACCCCCGTCGATGTCCTCGATGTATGCGCGTCCTTCGGCAAGCATCAGCCAAGCGGCCTGCACCCATGCCTGCGTGGCCGGGGCGGCGGCCATCGCGTGGCCCGCCCGCACGCCGGGGAACACCGGGATGGCCTGGGCCAGCGTCTCCTGCGGTGCGTCAGTCATCGGCTCCTCCGGTGCTGTCGCCATATGTGACCCGCGGTTGCACGGCGTTCGCGCGCAGCGCCTGCAGGAGGGGAGCGGCCTGCTCCGGACCCATGTCAACCAGGCCGGCGAGTGTGCGCTCCGCGAGGTCTGCGGGTCTCAGGCCTTCCCCGGGGAGCAGCACCGCCTGGTCGGCGGTGACGAGCATGGACGCGCCTGGGAGGAACGGGACCTGCCGCGCACCGGGCCCGGTGACGAACCGGACGCGGACCTGGCTGGCGGCCGAGGTGACTCCGGCTACCTCGGACACCAGCGCGAGGTACTCCCGTGCCATCCCGTGCACCGCACCGGGATCGGCCAGTACGGCGGCGACCTGCTTACGCAGCCGCTCCACCTCATGGACCACGGCGGCGGCCCGTTCGCTGCCCGCCGTGTTGCCGGATGTGAGCCGCCGCCAGCGGAGCAGGCACCATTTGCGTGTCGTGCAGACGTCGCCCTGACTGGACATCAGCGCGTCCATCAGCTGCAACAGTGTGTTGATGGCATAGCCGACCCGGCCGCGAAGTTCACCAGCGGCCTCGGCCAGGGCCAGGTAGGCCGCCTGCTCGACCGCGTTCTGCAGCGCCGCCCGGGACCACACGGTCCCCAGGTCCGGCAGCCACTCGAGGTAGGGAGCGTCCCACGTCAGGGTCAGGCCGTTGACGATGCGCTCGACCTGCTTGCGGCGCGGCTCGCACCGCTTGTCCCACCCCCGGTACCCCGCGACCGTCTCTGCGATGGCGCACGATGCGAGGTCACGCAGTCCGGCCAGTGCCGTGTGCACCTGCGCCGCGGAAAAGGGGATGACCTCGAGGTGCTCACCCTTCTCGAAGATCTTCGTGGCGATCCGTGGACCTTCGAGTGCGTGTTCGCCGATGTGGATGAAGTCGAGGTCGCTGGTGGCGTTGGCGAAGCCGCGGACCGGGGAGCTGGTCAGCAGCAGTTCGCCGTCGCCCATGTGGTCATGCATGACCCTGGCCAGCCAGCCGGGGTCGAGCCCGCGGCTGGCCAGGAAGCTGACGGCGTGGTCCCGCCGCTGGGAGACCAGGTCCGCCGTGCAGGCATCGGGCAGTGTCGTCACTCTCATCGGCGCGGCCCTCCGAGGCACGGTCGGCGGTCAGGACTGACGAAGTCAGGCAGCGTGGCCGCTTCGCCATCGCCGAGGCCGAACCGGCGCAGGGCCAGCGCGGCAGGCACGGTGTTGTCCAGGACACCCAGGTCGATTCCGGCTGGGATCCCGGGGCCGGCGGCGGCGAACACGGCGTGCAGGCGGTCGCTGCCGTTGTTCGTCACGTGCGTGCCGGTCTTCGTGGCGGGCTGCACGACCGGGCCTGCCTTGGGCGGGTCCGCGGATGGCTGGTAGTCGGCGGCCAGTTCGACGAAGGCGACGGCATGGTCACGCCCTGGCAGCAGCGGGCCGCCGGCCGGGTCGGTGAACCCGGTGACGACCGGCCGGCCGCTGGCCGGGTCGGTGATGGCGCGCAGCGCCGCCATGGCGCGCTCCATGGTCTCGCCAACCTGCTCGGGCGGGACGACGCCCAGCGGCCTCTCCTTGCGGTTCACCCACAGGGAGCCGTTGTTGGCGGGGTGGTAGACCACCGCGCACCGCTCGGGGTCGAGTTCGCCGTCCTCGGTGCGGCCGGCCAGCCCGCAGCGCAGGAGCTGTTCGTTGAGGTGGACGGTATGGGTGCTGCCCACCATGCCGTGGTCGGCGCTGAGGATCACCGTGTCAGCGGGGCTGGCCCGGTCGAGTACCCGGCCCAGCAGGTCATCGGCCAGTTGGTAGCAGCGGCGTATGACCCGCCAGGCCGTGGCCGCGATGTCCGGCCGGTACGCGGCGCTCTGCTCGTCGCACCAGCCGATGAGTGCGTGGCCGATGTCGTCGGTGATCGCCAGGTAGCAGCCGACGAGGTCAGCGTGGTGCTGACGCAGCACGGCATCAGCCGCGGCCCCGACCGACCTGGCCACGCACTTCAGCGAGGACAGCAGCACTTCCTCCGCGCTTCCGTCACCACCGCCGGCCAGAGTTGGCCCGAAGGTGCCTGCGCGGTAGAGCGGCCCGACTCCCTCGCCAACGAAGACCGGCCCTGCCGACAGCCGGGACACGAGCGCGCGGTCGGCGCCGGCCACGCGTACCCGCCAGACACCGGTCCGGGCCAGGCGCCAGTGCCCGCCCGCAGGCATGCAGCGCACCCACACGCCGATCTCGCCATCGCCGTCCGGGCCTAGGAGGACCTGGGTCCAGCCCGCTGCCGGGGTCAGCACAGAGCGGCCGTGGGCCGTGGCGAGCTGGACGCCAGCGGCGTCGCCTGTGACCTCCACCGGGTAGCCAGCGACCTGCCAGGAGACGCGACCACCGGGCTCAGCCGTGATCGCCTCCGGCCGCGCGAGACGCTGGCTGTAAGCCTCGATCGCGGCATCGACGTACGGCCCGACCATGCTTTCCTCGCCAAACACCCACGGCACGTGCACAAACGCGGCGCGGAGGCGTTCGGCCGCGAGAACCTCCCAGACCGGGGGGACCAGTGGGAACACGGGGTCAAAGCCGGGACGGTGCGCGGTGACCACACCGGAGGCATCGGGGACCGTGAAGCCTGTCACGCCATGCCGCACTGGCCAGGTGCCGGTGAACAAGGTGGCCAGGGACGGCGGTGTCTGGCAGTTGGGGGCGGGTGGCCGTGCCCCGCCGCTCCAGCCACTGCTGCGCAGCCGGCGCACTGCAGGCAGTGCGCCCTCACGGTCGAGCCGGTCGACGATCCACTGTGCGGCGGCGTCCCACACCACCCAGTAGACGGTCATGGCGCACCCAGCTTCTGCAGGAGCTCAGGCAGTTCCGCGACCGTCGCCAGGCTGTAGTCAGCGTCACTGGGGATGCCCTCCGCCCGCTGGTCGGCATACTTGCCGGTCCTGACCTGCACGGTCAGTGCGCCAGCGGCCCTGCCCCCGGCGATGTCGGTGGTGGCGTCATCGCCTACGACCAGGCAGCGAGCGATATCGGCGCCGGCGGAGCGGGCGGCGAGCTGGAAGAAGTCGGCGGCCGGCTTACCGAGCACGCGGGCCTGCTGGCCACTGGCGTACTCCAGCGCCGCGACGACCGCCCCGGTGTCGATGTGGTCGCCGTCTGACCGTTTGAAGTAACGGCCGCGCTGCAGCGCCAGCAGTTCCGCGCCGGAACGCAGCGCGCGGAAGGCCCCGTCGAGAAGCTGGTACGAGAGGGTGTCCTGGCAGTCCCCCACCAGTACGTGCGTGTAGGGGGCATCGCTGACAAGGGCGGGGAAGTCCTGGCTCAGCTCCTGCGAGATCAGGCCGAACAGCCGCGCCTGTGGCACGGCCGACAGCAGCAGTACCGCAGCGGTCACGGGCGTGAAGAGTTCGTCCGCGTGGATCTCGGTGCCAAGACCGGCCAGTTCCGTGATGATCTGCGCTGGGCGCTTGGAATCTGTGTTCGTCAGGAACCTCAGTGTCAGCCCCCGGGCACGC
This sequence comes from Streptosporangiaceae bacterium, assembly GCA_035946955.1. Lineage (GTDB taxonomy): Bacteria > Actinomycetota > Actinomycetes > Streptosporangiales > Streptosporangiaceae > DASYYE01. The sequence continues at coordinate 4,786 of DASYYE010000580.1, forward strand.
AGCGCCTGGACCGCTGCGGCGGCACCGGGGATCGAGGCCCCCCGGGCATGGACGGTGCCGTCCAGGTCGAGGAGGACCGCCTGTGGTGGTGTGCCAGGCATCTCAGCGCACCGTAGACGCCAGTTCGGGGTGGCTGGCCACCGCATCCTTCAGGAACGTCCGCTTGGAGTAGTAGCCGCGCTGGTCGGACAGGCCATGGTCACGCAGGAACGCCTCCAGCCACCTGGCCAGGTCGTCGATTTCCGCCAGGACCGCACGCTCATCCGGCTCGAGCACGGTGCGGCTGCGCAGGTACTCCAGCTCACACTGGTGGAGCACGATCCCGCGCGCATCGACGAGGCTGCAATGGTCGAAGAAGATGCCGTAGACGTGTCCCGTGCGAACCGACTCGAAGTTCACGTCGTAACGGACCCGCCGGAATGACGGCAGCCGGTTCGCGGTGAGCCGCATCTCGTCAGCCACGTAGCGGCCGATGGCCTCCGTCGCCACGTCCACCCCGTACGTGTGGGTCTCGCGGCGGTCGAAAGTGTCTTCGGCGTACCACTTGCGCTTGATCAGGTACTTGCCATCGGTGGTTGGGATGAACGAGACGTACCCGCGCTCGGACTCCGGCTCGGTGACCTCGAAGAGGTGGTTCAGGTAGTCCCATGCCTGGAACTCGTCCCGGTATTCCGGGATGTACCCGGGGAGGTTGCCAGCACAGATCTGCTGGTAGAGCTCAGCAGTGAGGGTCCAGATGTCAACCGGTGGCGCAAGGGTGTACTTGTACTCGAGTTCGCGGCCGCCGAAGCACTTCCGGTAGTACCGCTGGTGGTTGTTCAGGAATAGGAACCCCTGGGCGTGCAGTGCCAGTGCGGTCGGCAGCCACTCCAGTGTCTCCACTGAAGGTGCCTTGACCGGCGCGGGCGTGATGCGGATGAAGCAGGCGTCCTCGGCCAGGAAGCGGATCTGACTGTAGACGTGCAGTTCCACTCCGTGGTCGGTGGCCGTGGAACTCACGTAGAAGAGAGGTACGACCGGGGACGCGGTGCCCGGCTGGGCCGAGACGGCCCAGGCCGCCGTCCGCACCGCGGGCCCTGCGAGCATTCCGGGGAACAGGTCGGTCCCGTCGGCGCTGACCTGGGATGTCTTCCCGTCAGCCACCGTGCGGGCAGACAGCTCTACTTCGCCGATCTCATCCCAGCGAACCATGATCGTGTTGCTGGGGACCGCCGTCTCCAGCGGCCCACCCAGCGGCACGAGCAGGATGGGGTCATTGGCGTGCACCGGAGCGGTGCCATTGAGCAGGTGCAGCCCGCCCAGGACCAGCCACCCGGTCTGGCCCAGCGGCACCACACCGTCCGCCCCGTTCGCCTGCATGACTGAACCGGTCCTCATGGTGACCGTCCTCTCCGTGTTGGCGATGGCCTGGTATTCCGGGGTCATGGGTGCTGCCCTCCAGTGACGGTGATCGTGCCGGCGGTGATGACCGCCTCCCCCTCGCCGTGAGGGACACCGGGCACTGCGATCGCGGGCACACCGGCCTCTCGCAGCAGGATCGCGAGGTGGCCCAGCATGGAGCCTTCGTCGAACACGAAACCCGCCACATGCCCGATGAGGACCGACAGCACGGCATAGGGCCGGCTGGCATGGATGACCGGTTTCCGGGTGCTCGATGTGACCCTGTTCAGGATCCGTGCGATGCCCTCGTGTCCGGTCACGTCCTGCGACCTGTCGACGCTGACGGCCGGGCCGATGGACAACCGGGCCAGCAGTTCGTCATCCGCCAGCCGCAGCAGCGGCCCGCTCGCCGTCCCCGGGGAGATCTGCAGCGCGCCCGAGTTCGCCACGAGGTCGTCGTTGCCGAGGAGGGTGTAGTCGACGAAGTAGAGGGTTGCGTCGCGGTAGACCCACTCGACGGTCACCGGCCCGTACTTGTCCTGCATCGCCGTGGTGAACGAGGCCAGCGCGCCCAGACGGGGGAGCAGTTGGGGGCAGTCCGCTGCACCGCGGAGGTTCTCCTCATCGTCAAAGCCACGGCTCATATCGCTGACGATGATGGCTTTGGCGCCGGCGGTACCCCGGTTGAGCGCCACCAGTCCCTGGTCGGTGTATTCGACGACCAGGCCGCCGCCTGCCCGGCGCGAGATCACACCAAGCTCGCCGCGGACGAAGTCGCGCACGATGACGGCGTTGAGTCCCAGCGTGTCCGGGCCAGCCCCGGTGGTGTCCACCAGCCACTGGACCAGTTCCGCCTTGGGAATGACGATCTGGCGCAGGGTGTCACCCAGGTCCACGACGCATTCACTGGAGCACCCGGACGACAAGGTCTGCGACAGTTGCCGCACCGTATCCGCGTCGTGCAGGCCGCGGCCGTTGAACTGGATGACCCAGCCGCTGCCGACGGGAATGCCCTGCTCGACCGCGAGCCGGTAGGCGGGCCCGCGCTTGGCCAGGTAGCTGCCGTACACGCCGGCCACCTCGCCGAGCTCAACGGATGCTGGCAACTCGTCCAGGTAGAGCCGGTAGGCGTCCGCGCATGGGCGGTCGGGGGTGCCAGGCTGGTTGTGAGCGGTCACCGGCCGGACCTGGACCAGGTGGACACCCTGTCCGTCTGCCGCCCATTCCACGTCGACGTCATGGCCGTAGCGGTCCTTGAGTTTCCTGGCCAGCTGGGCGACCTCCGCCGCAACGGTGCCCACCCGGCCGCCAACGGCCGCGATGTCACCGGAAAGGATTCGGCGTGGGGTCGCGACTCCGGCGACGAGCTGGTCGGCCAGGCCGGGCACATACTCGATGACGACGTCATCGTCGCCGGACCCGTAGGTGAATGCAACGCCAGCCAGGTCCGGCCGGATCAGCACCTGGACAATGACGGCCAGCCGCGGCTGCGGGTCGAAGTCACCGGCCCGCACCCTCGCTGCGACGGCGGCGGGTGCGTAGTAGGACTGCCAGACCGCTTCAATGGCGTCGAAGAGTCCCTCTGCCCCCCGCACGCCCAGCACGCTCTCGTGGATGCCCGCAAGGCTCGCGGTTGGAGTGTCCTCACCAAGCCCTGATGAGCGGACAGCCAACTCGGTGGTGTCCGGGTCGCCAAGAAGGTCCTTCAGCCGGGCCCCGAGCAGTTGACGGGCGTCGTCGGGAACCCGGACCTCAGCAGCGATCTTGCCGATCCTGGCAACCGAGTCGGTGAAGAACGCGCCCACCGTGGCGCGCAGGTCACCGAACTCCTCAGCCAGGGCGGCCTGCTGCCCAGCGGACAAGGCCTTCTCGAACTCACCCGCCGGGACCGAGAAGGCCAGCGGGACGCTGAAGTCGCGGCTGCACGCTGCCAGGGCGGCGAACTTCTGGCCGGTCGCGTCGGGGTCGATACTGGCGCCCAGTCCGGGGAAGCGCTGGCGGGCGAACTGCTTGTGGAAGTCGACGTGGATGTCGCTGGTCCGCGGGCCGACGGCGCCCTGGTACTTCCCCTCGTAGAGCAGGACCTCGCCCTGTGGACGCCACCACATCATCTGCCCGATGTTGATCCCCGCATAGACCCGGACGTAGTTCATCGTGTACAGCTGGAGGGTCCACTGCCCCTTGTAGCCGATGTCGCCCAAGCTCGCGGAGAGGTTGATGAAGAGGCCGAGCCGGGCGATCGACGACCGTGCGGAGAAGGTAGGGGCGTAGTGGTCGCTCCCCAGCACCTCGATCGTGTGGGCCAGGTACAGCTTGCCGGGCTCGAGGACGTACCCTTCCTCGGGTATCACGATCTCGTCGAACTCGTTCAGCTCGCGGGCGTCGAGCGGCATCTTCCGGTACACCTTGAGCTTGTTCCCAAGGCGGAAGTTGTAGCTGTTCGGGTTCAGCTGCTCAGGAATGAATGGCTCTATACTGATGCGGCCGTTAGCCCACTCTCGTTCGATCTCAGTGCCCGTTAGAATCATGCATCCACCAATCCATCAAGGGGTGCCTAAAGAAACTGGGACGGATTTGGTGGTCCCCAAGTAGGAGCGGCTTCAATGTGCCGTTGCTATACCCCGACCAGCCGTGTGTCTCCCCGTATCCCCGTCAGCCCCAGTTCCTCTCCCTACATCATGGTCCCGATGTCCCGCAGTAGCTGTCGCGCATGAGGGCGCCGGTATGCAGACCGCGAGTCAGCGGCGAGCCGCTGTCCGGCGAATGCCCGCAACTCGGATGTAAGGGAGGAGGGTAGTGGCTGCCTGGTTAGGAGGCAACGAAGATGCTTAAACTGCGCGTATAGCCCAGGTATGCTCCAGTCAATGGCGCAGGTGATACTGCCCGGGTAGCTGCAGTGCTAGGTACTGGCAAGCCGGGCATGCTGTCTGATACTGGACATGGCGATATTGGCCCGGCCCGGGCTGATGGTCCAGGTGCCGGTGGGTTTGGGAAAGCCCGGATCCCCTGCAATCGCGTGCGCCGTGCGCAGGTGACAGCTTGAGGTGGGCCGGGACCCCCTGCTCGCGTCGGGTTACCACCACCCCCAGCGCGCGAGGGAAGAGCTTCAGAAAAGCGCGGTAAAGTTACGGGCCGGGGCAGAATCGCACAAAAATAAACTCGAAACCCGAGGAGAAAATCCAAGCTCACGCTGAGCTTATTTGCCTTCCTGGGTAGGCTGATGAAATGGGAAAGGTAATTGCGGTTCTGCTGGTGGCTGCCGGGACGGCGGCGTGCGTTCTGGTGATGCAGCCCTGGCCAGTTGCAGCGCAGCCTTCCCGGGTGTTTCAGGCACAGGCACATGAACCGCTGCCCTCGCTGCCGGCGATGCCAGGCGTGGCCGGGACGGGTGGTGGGGGACCGCGCCGTGGCGATGCCGCATGGGAAGGGCTTGGCGCCGCCTTGGTGTCACTCGCCGGGGGTGTCATCATCTGGACCTGGCGCCGGCCATCTCGCTAGTGCTGGCCGCTCTTCAGCTGAGTAGGGCACTTCGCCTCACATAGGGTGCCCCTGGGGGGACACCAACCCACGAGAGGGAGACCCATGACTGAGTCATTTCCGCAGGGCCAGACCGTGTCATTTCCGCGGACCGAGACCGGGGGCCCGAACCGTACGCCTCGCAGCGAGATCGGCCCCGCGGTGTCGGCAAACCGGAAGAAGGAGCCGGTACTCCTGCTCGACCTGTCCACATCCATGGACTGGAACGCCGCCGACGACAACGGGCCCGACTGGCCGGACCCCACGAGTCGCCGGGCTATCACCATCGCCGCCCTGCACGGCCTGGTGACCGCCCTGGAGAGCGAGGACTCCGAGGCTGCGACGGAGCAGGCAGGGGGCAGTGACGAGCGCGGCGGCCTGATGACCCACGGCTTCGCCAACGAGCATGTTGAGATCGGTGACCTGAACTCCTCCAACCTGGAGCGGCGCCTCAACTCGATCCAGTGGGGTGGCCGGACGTACATCATGCCCGCGTGGCGGGCGGCACTCGCCGACTACGACGAGGAGTTCGGCGACCGCGACCCCGCCGAACAGCCGACAATGCTCACCCTGGTCCTCACCGACGGGGAAGCTGACGACTGGATGGACTTCGAGCCTGTCCTCGAGAAGGCCGACACCAAGCACGTCTTCGTTGTCGCCATCATCGGCCACGGGGACAAGCACGACGCAACTCTGCGCGCCTACACGCAGGGAGCGGAGAAGAACCAGGCGCAGGACAAGTTCGGCAAGAAGCACGTCGAGGTGGTGTCGTTCGACTCGGTGACCGACCCGGGCGAGATCGCCGGTGACCTCGTCACGCTGGTCAGCTAACCTGCTCCACCCATGGCACAGAGCCCCGGCCCCATGGCTTGGGTTCTAGGGATCGTCGCAACACGATGGTCTAGTTGGTTCGGCCAGCAGCTTAGCCAGACGCTCGGCTGGGGTTTCCCAGCCGAGCGTTTTGCGTGGGCGGC
>DASYYE010000581.1:0-3258 GCA_035946955.1 Streptosporangiaceae bacterium
GGTGTTGGAGTGCCAGGCACCGTTCTTGTAGTAGGCCTCCTGCAGCGAATGGTCCGCCCCGACCCCGTACACCTCCAGGTCATCCCCACCCGGGTTGAACACCGCAGGACCACCCGGCAACCCAGTCGGCCCACCACCACCTCCTCCTGGGTGGGTCAGCGTGAAGCCCTGGTAGTAGATCCCGAGGATCTTCCCGAAGGAGTCGCCACCTTGTGCGCAAACCTGTGAGCCGTTCTGGGACATGGTGTCTGCTGGCTCCCCGCCACCGCATGTGGCCGGGCCCGCGTTGAAACTCGTCTCGGGGATCTTGGAGTTGTGGGTGAACAGGTAGTCGGCTGTGGTGTCGACTGCGGAGTCCGTCGACGTATACGTGGGAGCCCCTGGGATGAACCTCTGGTAGGCGGTGGTGTCGTCCACGTCGAACGCGCATGGGTTGTAGCCGCTCGCCGTCCCCTTTGACCCGTTGACCACGAAGAACCAGGCGTAGTCACGAACCGCGACCGCCCCCGCTTCGAGCGAGGCCGGCAGCCAGCTCGCTATCCACTCGTTGGGCAGGACGTGCTTTTCATAGAACGAGTAGTCGTATGTGATGACGGTCCCCGGCCCTGTCAGGTAGACGCGGATGGTCGGGGGCTCTTTGGTCTGCGAGGTCCAGCCGGAGGAGTTGTGGCCGCATCCGCCCGGCACTTTGGGCGCCGCACCGGTCCGCGGGCCGTTGTCCGGCTGCTTGGTCCTGGTCACGGTGAGCTTCTGCGGGGCGGTGCTCAGCTGTACGTAGACCTGCGCGGGCTCACCGGGGATCAGGCTGATCCCGCCTTCGCGCCACGACCCGAAGCCCGTCTTCCGGACCACCAGCGTGAGCGTGGACCCGGCAGGGACGCTCAGCCCACGGAACGCGAAAGACCCTGTCGCGTTGGTGGTGGTCGCACGGTGGAGTGCGGGCAGGGACACAACCGCACCGGCAACCGTGGCCAGGCCGTCCGGTACCACGGTCTTCGCCGCGCTCTTGCCCTGCAGCGGCCGTCCGTCGCGGACCTGACCGGTCAGTTCGGCCTGCCCGGTAGCAGCGTGCCGGACCCGGAGACCCGCACCGTGTCCTGTCGCGGCGAGGGCGGGGACGGAGACCGACAGAAGGGATGCTGCTACGGCGGTTACCGTCAAGCACCTGCGCGCAAGCGCGCTCGCTCGGTGGATATCCACTTCGTGTTTCGCCTTCCTGGATGCCGTCGCCCTGGAGTGGCTACGCCGACGGCATCCAGAAACTGACTCCGGCAAGCCAACCGCTGCACCGGCTGGAATGCCCGCTGAGGCGTTACGGCGCTGGCTCGGCATCCCGTTGGTCCGGCGCGGTCAGGCTGCCAGGCCCCAGCGGAGGCTCATCCGAGTCTTGGTTGAGGCACTGCTGCTCCGGCGCGGTGAGAGCACGCCCACGGGGACCGTCAGTGGATTGGCGGTGGTCCGGGTTACTGGACCGCGCGCAGCCGGCTGAGAACATGGTCTTCGAGGCCCACGTCGCCAGCCACCCGGGTGAGGACACTGGCAGCAATTGCCGGGCTGTCGGTCCCGGCCAGCTCGCGGCAGATTGCCATGGCCTGCGAGAGGTGCTCCAAGGCCGCCAGCAACCGTCCCTGGTCATGCTGGTCGTGACGGTCTTGGGCGAGGATCCGGTGGTGCAGGCCCTGCAGCTCCGCACCGGGCGCCACACCCAGTTCCGTGGCCAAGACAGCCCTGACATCTGAGTACTCGGCCAGGGCTTCGCCGCGGCGTCCGGCAGCGTACAGCGCCCGCACCAGCAGTGCCCGAAGGTGCTCCCGCAAGCGGTGCTGGGCGGTCAGGCTGCGGAGGTCGGCGATCACTTCGGTGTACTGACCGCATGCGAGCTGGGCCTCTGCCCGCAGCTCTGCCGTGGACAGCCGCATCTCCTCCAGCCGCGCCCGCTCGGCTGTGACCAGCGGCCCGGTGGGCACGTCCGCGAGCGCCGCCCCGCGCCACAGGCCTGCCGCTTCGGTGAGGAGGGCCACCGCTTCCCCGGCACGCCCCTGCCGCATGGCGGCTCTGCCGGTGGCCGCCAGCTCTTCGAACCGGCCAATGTCCACCTCAGCCGGTTGCACTGTCATCAGGTAACCCTCCGGGCGGGTCCGCAGTACCTGACCGGTCGGGTCACCAATGACCCGGCGAAGCTTTGACACATACCCGCTGACCAGCTTGCGCGCGCCCTGTGGCGGGTCATCCGGCCACAGTTCGTCCACCAGTACACCCACCGGCACCATTCGGGCCGGGCTGAGCAGCAGCACCGCGAGCAATGCCCGCCATTTCGGGGCACCGATGGCGGCCCAACGCTCTGCCGTGCATACCTCCAACGGACCAAGCAGGCGATAGGGCACGGTGGACCCCCTGGTTGCTTCCCCTGGGCACCGCCGACTGCGACGCCGCGCTCCAGCAACTCGGACGAGAGTCAACCACAGCGGTCCATCGTGAACCATCCCGATTTTTACGTCTTTCGGAGAGGACCGTTTCGTGCGCATCCGACTATGGCTGGCCGTAGTGGCCGCCGCGGCTGTGGGAGTAATGGGCGCTTCGCTGCCCGTGCAACCAGCCGGCGCGGCCATGAACCCAACGCCCTCGGCTGTCCGCCTGAAGCTGAGTCAGGCCGTGCAGCACCATCTGCTCACCCTGTTCGCCACACAGCGCCACATCCCATTGGCCGACTTCGCACCGCTGACACCCAGCGTGGTCCTGGCGGCTGGCCAGAGCAATGGCGACGACTGGGCCATGATCCATTTCGTGGTCACCGTGCGGGCACCCCTGCCGGTGGTTGCCGGGTTGCAGGACGGCGGCGGCACCGAGGTGTTCACCCGCCTAGCTGGTCACCCCTGGGCACTGGCCGGACTCGGCGGTCAGCCCGCGGGGTGCGCTGTCCACATCCCCCTGCCCGTGCGCCACGTCTGGGGCCTCGGGAGCTGCCAGCTCGGGGCGGCGGCACCAGCGCCCGCACGAGCCACCCCCACGCAGGCCAGCACCGTCGAGCGAGCGGGGACTATTGAGGACCTGGTGAGTATCGCGAAAGCCCAGGATGGTGTGGCGGATGACCCACCAGACAGCACGAGCTTCGGCAGCGCCGACTGCGACCCCTACACGACCCTCGTCGGCAACCCCCTCGGCGCGCCTGACTGCGGTCGGACGGAGTCACACAGCCCCTGGTTCTCCAATGTCGAAACCCACGGCGAGGCCTGGTGTGCGGACTTCACCAAGTGGGTC
>DASYYE010000582.1:0-54078 GCA_035946955.1 Streptosporangiaceae bacterium
GTACGACAGGATGCGCCTGACCGAGCCCATCTGCCAGTCGCGCATCTCAGCGCCGGAGAACGGCAGGCCGTCGTAGCTGTTGTGCCAGCCGGCCAGGTTGAACGCGGCGTCGGGGGCATCGGCCTCGTAGGCACGGTCCCACGCGCCGGCCCACTCCGCAACGGCCGCGCTGCTGGCCTGCTGGTCCTGGCCGGCGTCGGTGGCCAGGGACGAGTCCCGCACGCAGTAGGCGGCCAGCTGCCCATCACGGCCGACCACCACGGCCCGTGAGATGTCCTCGTGGGCGGTGACCGCCGACTCGATGTCGCCGAGCTCGATCCGGTAGCCCCGCAGCTTGACCTGGCGGTCGTTCCGCCCGAGCACACTCAGCTGCCCGGGCTCGCAGAAACGGGCAAGGTCGCCGGTGCGGAAGAGGGTGCCGCGGTGGAACGGGTTGGCCACGAAACGGGACCGGGTCTGCTCGGGGTCATCGTGGTAGCAGCGCGCAACACCGGCCCCGCCGATGCACAGTTCGCCGGGGAAGCCGAGCGGCACCGGTGACAGGTCTTCGTCAAGCACATAGAGCTGGGTGTTGGCGATCGGGCTGCCGATGACGACGTTGCCGTCTTCCCGTACCCGCCAGAGGCTGGACCAGACGGTGGTCTCTGTCGGCCCGTACATGTTCCACACCGAGTCGCCGCAGACGAGCAGTTGGCCGGCCAGTTGACGGCCAAGCGCCTCGCCGCCGCAGAGGATCTTCGCCAGCCTGGGTTCGCCGTGCCACCCTGAGTCGAGCAGCAACTGCCATGTGGCGGGTGTGCCCTGCATCATGGTGATCGTGTGGCGTTCCATCAGCGTGAGCATGGCGTCGACGTCGATTACTTCATGGGCCTGGGCAATGACCGTCGTCGCGCCGCACAGCAGCGGCAGGAACAGCTCCAGCACAGCGATGTCAAAGGAAACGGTGGTCACCGCCAGCAGGCGGTCCGTTTCATCGCAGCCTGGCTGTTCCCGCATCGAGGACAGGAAGTTGCACAGCGCGTCGTGGGTTATTTCGACGCCCTTGGGCGTGCCCGTCGACCCGGAGGTGTAGATGACGTACGCGAGGTCGTCGGCGCTGACCTCCACGTCCAGGTCCGCCACATCGGCGCCGGAGCGGGCGAGCGCCTCGTCGACACTCAGGCAGAGACCGGTCCAGGCGGAGAGGTTCACCGGCGCCACGGTGGCCGTGATGACCAGCTTCGGCTCGGCGCTTTCGAGCACCTGGTGGATACGGTCCGTGGGGAAACTCAGGTCGATCGGGACGTAGGCCGCGCCCGCCTTCATCACCGCAAGCAGCGCTACGGCCAGTTCGATCGAGCGGTCCAGGGCCACCCCAACCAGGTCGCCCCGCTGGACTCCCTGGCCGGCCAGTACCTGGGCAAGCCTGGTGGCACGCGCGTCCAGTTCTTCATAGGTCAGGCTGGCGTCGCCGCAGACCAGGGCGGTGTTGCCCGCGTAGGCCTGCGCAGCGCCTTCGAAGAGCCGGTGGAGGCAGTGCCCGAGCATGGTGTCGTCATCGGTGGCGTTGAAGTCCTCGATCAGCGCCTGGCGTTCTTGCGCCGAGACCGCAGCCACGGACGCAAGCGGCTGACCGGCGGCTGACGGCAGCCGGTCGCACCAGTCGCCGAACTGTGCCGCCAGCCGCACGACGTCCTGACGGGAGACACGCGCGGCGTCGAAGCGGAACTCGACCGTCCCGCCATCGTCGGCGATGGCCAGCTCCAGGGCCGGGCGGTGGCGGCCGGTGGTGAATGAGGTGCCGGGCCAGGAGATGAACACATCGGGGGTCAGCGTGCCGTTGCCCCACAGCTCGCTGAGCACCTCGTCGCGGCCGATCGAGTCACGCCGAAGCCAAGGGGCCCGCTGGCCGGTGACGAATTCCTGGCCGACCGCCCGCAGGTTTTCCCCGGTCGGCAGGCTCGGGTCGACGTCAGCCCGCAACGGCAGCCAGGCGGTGAACAAGTCGCGGTAGCCGGCGTCGATGCCGTCGCGGGGGGCGGCCACCGCTATGGAGATGTCCTTCTTGCCGGTCGCCCGGCTCGCAAACGTGCACCAGGCGCCTGCCAGGTAGGCCGCGGCAGGCATCTCGTCCCCGGCGCCGGCCGCGATACGGAATCGCGCAGTGACCGCAGCGGCATCCTGTCCGCCGCCGGGCTCAGGCGAAGCGTAGGGGAGGCGGTAAGGATCGCCAGCCAGCAGGCGCTCGCGCCAGTAGGCGCCAGCCTTGGAAGCTGCGGTGCCTGCCTCAGTGATCCGGGCCTTCGCCTCGCCTGCGGGAGCGGGCAGGACCATGCCAGGCTGCACGTGGCCGCTGGCCGCGACGTCGCCAATGCTGAGCGGCTCGCCTTCGAGCGTGCTCAAGCGCGTCAGCGCAACGGTGCCGGATGCCGTGGCGACCTGCAGGCCAGCGAGGTCGTCACAGGCGATCACCTCGCCCGGTACGGCGCCGCTGGCCGCGGCGCCAGGACGGGCTTCGCGCACGGCGACCAGGTGACCGTTGATGTCCACCTTGGGCCACACCAAGGGGCTGCTGAAAGGGCCGAAGTCCGTGGCGCGGGCCATGGCGACGATGTCCGCGGAGTCGCGTTCCCAGTCGATGAGGCCCTCGGCGGCGAACTGGGTGTGCCGGGAGAAGTAACGACGTGCCGCGAGGTCTTGCGGCGTGAGGGCTTCGCGGCCCTCGGCGATCTCGTCAATCAGTTCGCCCACGCTGGCGACGGCGGCTTCGTCGCACTTCAAGCCAAGTGACAGGGCGGTCTCACCGGGCTGGACCGGCACCGGTACCCGCTTGAGTACGTCACCGCCGTCAACCAGGTCGCTGATCCGGTGCCAGGTGATAGCAAAGTCGGTCGCGTGGCTGGCGATAGCCCACGACGGGGCGTGCAGGCCCGAGTACTCCGGCAGCGGGCCGTAGTGGTAGTTGACACTCATGCGTTTCGCGCACTTCAGCAATGTGTCTGGAATGAGCGCGTAGTTGCCGATGCTGAGCAGCACGTCGCACGCCAATTCCGGCCCGAGACCGACGGCCTCACCATGACCGTGGTGGGGTATGCCCGACTTGATGGCCCAGGAGCGGGCGGTGGCGTCGTCGGTCACTACTGCGCGGACTCTGTTTCCCTTTGCCAAAAGGACTTCGCCGCAGCGTACGAGCACACCGCCATTACCAACGAGCACACAATTGAGAGCATTCATCGTCTTCGCGATATCCTGTTTAGTCTCGTTATCATGAATCAGCTGCGGCAAGCCGCCTGGTCTTTGAGAGATGGGCGGAAGTGGCGGGCATCAGCAGGCGTGACGCGTTCCCTGAGGGGCATGTGCCGGAGGTACCCGCAAGTACCGCAGGCTGGTTCGTGACAGGCCGGCCGTCCCTGGCGGTTCCGGGTGAGCGCGCGTGTCCCCAACCGACCAGACACGTACACCCCGATCTCCCGTAGCCAAGCACCTCAGAAGTGCCCGTGACACCGGGTGGCCTTTGCACGGCCTTTGTATAGCCTTTGTGCAGCCACCAATTACAGCAGCCCCCTGCTTCGCTCGGACGCTATAAGGGCACGCTATGGGGTGTCAAGCCGGGTCACTATGCCAATGGCAGGATGGCCGAAAGTAGACAGGATGGGGCTGACACAAGGCCCGCACTGTACTGGACCGGCAACTGACCAGGTTCGTTGATCGCGTGACCCATTTGTTATGCTGCAGGTCAGAACCTTGCGCCTGCTCAACTGCCGAGGAGTCACCCCATGTCTGAGCCCGCCGTTGTCGTCGGATACGCACGGGTCCCGCTCGGCAAGTTCGGCGGAGGGCTGTCCCCCTTCGCCGCCACCAGCCTCGGCGGCAAGGCTATCGCCGCCGCCCTCGAACGCTCCGGTATCCCGGGCGACACGGTCCAGTACGTGGTCATGGGGCACGCGATCCCGGCAGGGGCCGGCCAGGCCACCGCGCGTCAGGCCGCCGTCAATGCGGGCATCCCGCTCAGCGTCCCCGCGGAGGGCATCAACAAGGTGTGCCTGTCCGGCACGACCGCGATCGCACGCGCCTCCTCGCTGATCGCGCTGGGCGACTACGACATCGTGGTCGCTGGCGGGATGGAGTCGATGTCCAACGCCCCCTATGTGCTCGACAAGGCACGCTTCGGATACCGCATGGGCGACGGGGTCCTCAGGGACACCATGACCTTCGACGGCCTGACCTGCCCGTTCGACCACAAACTGATGGGTTTGGCAACCGAGGGGTACCAGGCTGAGTCACACGGCTACAGCCGCGAACGCCAGGACGGGTGGGCGGCCCGGTCCCACGCACGCGCCGCAGCCGCGTGGAAGAACGGCGCGTTCGAAGCAGAGGTCGTCCCCGTCGAGGTCCCGCAGCGCAAGGGAGACCCGGTCGTGGTCGGCCGGGACGAGGGCATCCGCCCTGACACCACCATCGCGGCGCTCGCCGGCCTGAAGCCGTCATTCGCCGCCGGAGGGACGATCACCGCGGGCAATGCGTCACCGATCTCCGATGGCGCCGCCGCCCTGGTGCTGATGTCGCGGCGCAAGGCAGCAGAGCTCGGCCTGGCAGAGCTGGCCGTGATCAAGGCGTGGGGTGCCACCGCAGGGCCACTGTCCTTGCTGTTGCAACCGTCCAATGCCATCCGCAAGGCCGCCGCCAAGATCGGCGTCAACCCATCAGGCCTGGACCTGTATGAGGTGAACGAGGCGTTCGCGTCGGTCGCCCTGGCCACTGTGGACGACCTCGGCCTCTCCGAGGACATCGTCAATGTCAACGGCGGGGCGGTCGCACTGGGCCACCCGCTTGGCGCCACAGGCGCCCGCATCACCGTCACACTCATCAATGAGCTGCGTCGCCGCGGCGGCGGGATGGGCGCATCCGCCCTGTGCGGCGGCGGCGGTCAGGGTGACGCCCTGATCGTCGAGGTGGCGTGACCAGACGAGGCGCCGGACCTGGGCTCCCGTCACGCTGGCTGGGTCCCGCTGGAAACGTAGTAGTTGATGCTGGAGAAGAACGCCCCCCGTACCGCGATGTCGCGCAGCTCCTCCATCCACGCGCGCGCCGCCACGGCCTCGATAGCACCAGCCTCGGCGGCCGCCGTCGCCAGCCGTTGCGCCATGCCCAGCAGATAGGAGCCGGGCTCCGTGTCCACGTGCACGATGACCTCGGTGGTGATATCCGTGAACCCGGCCTCGCCCAGCAGCCGGGCCAGCCGCCGCCCGGTCCAGCCGTCCGCGTAGCGCTGATCGGTATTGAAGGTGACGATCTCGCGGGTGGTGGCTCGGTCGGGGTGGTCGATGACCCACGTGTCACCGTCCTGGTCGGCGCTGAGCATCCGGCCGCCCGGCCGCAGCATCCGCCTCGCGCCCGCGAGCACCTCCGCCAGGTCCGCCGGTGGCAGGTGGATGAGGACGGTCTGGGCGAGGCAGGCCGTGACTGAGCCGTTGACCGGCACCTCCTGGGCCGGCCCGGTATGCACGCTCACCGCGGCCGTACCGGCGGCGCGGCGCCGGGCGCGCTCGGCCAGGAATGGCTGCGGTTCCACGCCCAGCACCCGCCCAGACGGCCCGACGTCGCCAGCTAGCTCCAGCAGCAGGTGACCGGTACCGCAGCCGAACTCCACGGCCGTGTCGCCCGCTCGCAGCCCGGCGCGCTCACGCAGCCGCTGGCGGACCCGGGCCTGGTCGGCCCCGGCGGCGCGCAGGTCCAGGGCGTCCGCCCAGGCCCGCGCCGTCTCCTCGTCCCAGTCAGTGACCGCGCGGAACGGGTCACTTGAGCCGGTCACCGTTCGCCGAACTCATCGATGATCTTGCGCACGCTCGCTGAGTGCTCATCGACGTGAGCGGCCTCGAACTCCAGCAGGTCGAGCGCGCTCAGCCGGTCGTCGGGAAACCCGAGAATGTTGACCGCGATGTTGTGCTGGTGACCGGCCCGGCTGAGCTGGGATTCGCTGAGCGGCTCGGCAGTGGCCATCAGCCGTCCCAGTTGCTCGTGCAGGCGGGCGATCGCGGCGTGCCAGGGCCGGCTGTGGTATTCGCGGTCCGCCGCCCACTCGTCGGCGTCAAAGCTCAGCAGAGTCGGCTCATCCTCAGACAGCACAGCCGCCAGGCGCATCGAGGTAGCCTCGAACGCGTCAGCGAGGTGGCAGGTGTTCTGCTTCACCGACCATACGCCGGGGGCGGGCGCCAGGTTGATCACCCGCGGCGACAGGGCCGCGCACCATACGTCCCACTGGCGCACACCGGCGCTGATGTGGGCCAGCGCGGCGGCTCCACGCTCCGCTGCGGCGCCACGTTCACTGTTCATCTGATTTCTCCTCACTCTCATCACCGGCCACTCCTCCGGTGACTGTGGCACCCAGCTCCCGCAGGTCGTCAAAGAACCGCCGGTAGGTCTGCCCGACCGGCTCCCAGCCCTGGATGGACAGTCCGTGGTCGCTGCGCAGCGCCAGCACAGTCATGGCCATGACGACACTATGGTCGTGCCGCCCGCGGACCTCTGCGCCGCCACAGACGCGGCCTTTGCCGTGCACGATGATCGCGTCGCGCCGCTCGTCGACGTCGGCGCCGGCCGCCATCAGCTCCGCGCGGAAATCCGAGATCCGGTCGCACTCCTTGTAGCGGAGGGTCTCCAGGTTCGAGAACACGCTCGTGCCCTCGGCGAAGCAGGCCAGGGCGGCCAGGGGCAGGACACTGTCCGGGCACGCCGAGCCGTCGAGCTGGATTGGCCGCAGTTCGTCCGCGCCGTGGCAGGTCAGCGCCCCGTCCCGCTGGTCGATCCGGACTCCCATCGCGCGCAGTGCCCTGATCATCGCGGTAGTGCCCATGTCGTCTCCGGCGAACCCGGTCACTTCGACCGCTGATCCGGGCACGGCGGCGGACGCCGCCAGCACACCGGCCATGCTGGAGGCGTCGGACGCGACATCGAACTCCGCTGGCTGATACCGCTGGCCGCCGGCCACGTAGTAGCTGAGCTGGTCTTCGGACACCCCCACCACCACCCCGGCCCGTGCCAGCGCGGCCACGGTGCTCATCGCCATCGGTGCCGCACTGAGTCCACCGGTGACCGCGATCTCCACCTCCGTGCCGATCAGCGGCGCGAGGAAGAGCAGACCGGACAGGAACTGCGAGCTGCGGCGCCCGCTCACGGTCACCCGCCCGCCTCGCAGGCCGGCACCGCGGCCGACGACCAGTGGCGGCCGCGCGTCAGCGCCCTCCCCGGACGCCTCGGCGCCGAGTTGCCGGAGCGCGTCGATGATCTCCTGGTTGCCCCGGCGGCCCAGCGACGCCTCGTTGCGGGTGCTGACTACGCACCGGTCCATCGCGGCGCCGACGGCGGTGAGCAGCCGCAGCACGATCCCCGAGTTGCCAGCGTCCAGCTCGGCCACAAGCGGCAGCGCGCTGCCCGTGCCGCTGACCTGCCAGGTACGCGGTCCGGTTTCGACGATGCTGGCTCCCAGCACGCGGCAGGCTGCCGCCATGGCCGCGACGTTGTCGCCCGAGCCAGCGTTGCGGATCTGGCTGGTGCCGTCCGCCAGGGTGCCGCACAGCAGGCCACGTACCGTCCCGCTCTTGGCGCCTGGCGGGTGGACTGAGCCAGCCAGCCGGGACGCGGGGTGGATGCCGACGACCATGGTGACCTCTCTTTCGCGGGTCAGACCTGGGCGGGCTCGACAGTGAGGTTGTCGAAACAGGTCAGGAAGCCGGGGAACGAGGTTCCCAGTGTCTCGGCGCCTATGACGGTGACGGGCGCCGGCAGCGTTTGGGCCGCCAGATACAGGGCCATGAAGTTGCGGTGGTCGCCGTAGCTGTCCACCCGGTGGGCGGTAGGCGGTCCCGCCTCGCTGGTCTCGAAGCCGTCCAGTTCGCCGCCGTGGTAGATCGGCCGCAGGTGACGCCCAAGCCGGGCTAGTTCCGCCATCACCACCGCCAGCCTGCTGGTTTTGTGGTGGCGCAGATGGCGGGCGCCGCGCAGCCGCAGCCCGGCCGGCAGATTGGTACTGATGGCAGCGAGCGCGGGCACCAGCGTGGGCACCGCCGCCGCGTCCACTTCCACCCGCCCACCTGGTGGCGGACCGGACCGGATCCGAAGATCCGGTCCCTGTCGGGTGATCTGGACGCCCAGCCGCCGGCCCAGCCCCGTCACATGATCGACGAACTCGTCGCGGCCAGGCGCGGCGTCGGCCACCACGATGTCGGCGTCGGCCACCACCGCGGCCGCGATGAAGTAGAACAGCGACGTGCCGTCTGGCCCGATGGTCACGTCCCTGCCGCGGTACCCGCCCTGGCCCACCTCGACGCTGCTGAGGTCCCTCGCCACGGCGACCTCCGCGCCGAAGCGGCGCATGGCCCTGGCGGTCATCCGGATGTACGGGGCGCCCACCACTGGGCCGGGAATCTCGATCCGCACCGGCGCCGCCGCGTACGGCGCGACCGTCATGATGGCGCTGACAAACTGGGAAGTGTCGTGTGCCGGTACGGGCACCGGGCCTCCGGAGAGCGCCCCGCTCCAGACGACCAGCGGCAGCGCCACGTCCTCCGTCACGGATTC
Organism: Streptosporangiaceae bacterium; assembly: GCA_035946955.1. Lineage (GTDB taxonomy): Bacteria > Actinomycetota > Actinomycetes > Streptosporangiales > Streptosporangiaceae > DASYYE01. The sequence continues at coordinate 8,557 of DASYYE010000582.1, forward strand.
CGCCCAGCCGCCCAGCGCGATGAGGGTCTCGATCAGTGGCGCCAGCGGCCGGTCCGCCATCCGGCGGTCACCGGCCAGCACGCACGGCCCGTCCACCAGGCCGGCGACGGCGACCAGGTGGCGCAGGGCGAACCCGGATCCCCCGGTACGCAGGATCGCCGCAGGCCGGGCCGGCACCCCTGCCACACCCTCGACCGTGATGGTGCCGCCGCCAGGGTCGTCGGTGAAGCGCGCACCGAAATGCTGGCACGCATCCCGCAGCACCCGCGACTCGGTGCAGGTGTTGGGGAAACGGATCCGGGTCGTGCCCTCGGCCAGGGCCGCCATGAGCAGCGCGCGCTGGGTGTCTGGCTTGGAGGTCGGGATCCGGACCGTACCGCGCAGTACGGGCCGCCTTCTTGGTGCGGGCAACAGTCCCTCCGGGATGGCAGACGGTGATTCAGGTGCTGGCGTCGGTCAGTGCCGCCACAAGGCCCTCGATCTCGTCTTCGGTATGGAAGAACCCGATCGACGCGCGCACGCACCCGTTCGGCGGGATGGCCCGGATGGTGTAGCCGCGCCCCGCCATCCGGGCGACCATCTCCACCGGGGGGATGGTGGTGCGCAGGCTGAGGAGACCCGTGTGAGTGGCGGGGGTCAGCACGGTGATGCCGCTTGCGCCCGCCAGTGCGAGCCGCGCGTACTCGGCCAGGGCCGCGGTGCGCCGGGCGGCCCATTCCAGGCCGACATCCTCCGCCATCCACCGCAGCGCGGCGGCGAAGCCCGCGATCTGCGGCAGTCCTCTCGTGCCGACCTCGTACCTGGTCACGTCGGGGTTGGGGGTGAAACGCCCGTCGGTCTCCCAGGTGTCGACGGAGTTCCAGCCCACGACCGTCTGCGCGATCCGGTCCAGGCACCGCGGATGGACGAACAGCGCACCGGTGCCCTCCGGGCCACACAGCCACTTCTGGCCTGAGATCGCGTACGCGTCCACGTCCAGGCATCGCACGTCGACCGGCAGCACGCCGGCCGACTGTGCCCCATCGACGGCCACCAGCGCCCCGTGGCGCCGCGCCGCGGCCAGCACTGGCGCGATGTCCAGGATCCCCCCGTCGACGTAACTGACGTGTGACACCACGACCAGCCTGGTATGGCTGTCGATCGCTGCCACCAGCTGAGCTGGCAGATCGGCCGCCGGTTCCCCCGGTTCCCAGCGCACGGTCCGCACTTCGACGCCATGGCGCGCGCGCAGTACCCCCAGCGGCAGGATGCCGCCCTTGTGCTCGACGCGTGTGGAGACCGCGTTGTCACCGGGGCGCCAGGCCAGGCCGTGGGCCACCACGTTCATCCCGTCGGTGGTGTGGTGGGTCAGCGCGATCTCTCCCGGCCCGGCTCCGAGCAGGGCGGCTGCCCGGGCCCGGGCCTCGGCGTGCAGCCGGTCGCGTTCTCCTGTCGCGGCGGCGCCCATCCGGCCGGACTGCCACTCGCGGGTACTCACCGACACCGTCGCGTCGTGGGCAGCGCGGCACAGCGGCCCGGTGTAGCCGGCGTTGAAGTAACCGCCCGCCGTGACAGCTGGCAGGTCCGCCCGCACCCGCGCCAGGGCCGTTGACCGGGTGTCCACGTGCGGGACGGTCACGCGGTCACCGCCACGACGTCGATGTCGACCTCGACTGAGACGGTGGCGCACAGCCGCGCCGCCGTGGCGGCGGCGGCACGGCCCGTCTCGCCGGTGACCACCAGGTAGGAGGTCCGGTCGAGGTAGGAGCTGGCCGCGCATATGACGTCGCCGGCAGCGAGGCCCTGGTGCGCGATGAGCACTGCCGGGTCGGCACTGGCCGCCTGCCAGCCAGTAATGGCCATCACCCGGCCTGGGTCCGGAGCCAGGAACCGGATGGCCGCGCCCCGGCCGGGCCGCCATCCAGAGGTGTCGACCGGCCTGCCCAGCATCTGGTCGAATACGGCTCCGTGCAGTTCTACTCCGGTGATGTGCTGGGTCATGGTGTGGATGTGGCCGCCACCGGGCCGGTTGTGCACCTCGCCGATGACGACCTCGGTGCCGTCCAGCCAGCATTCGACGTGGAACACCCCCCACCGCACCGCCAGCGCGGTGAGCGCCGAGCGGACTGTGCTGCTCACCGCCGCCTCACGCGCGGGGCTGAGTTCCGCTGGCATCGAATGGCCCATCTCCACGAAATGTGGCGCGCCATTGGTCAGCTTCTGGGTGACCGCCAGGACGTGGGGTACGCCGTCGACACACACCCCTTCCACGCTGTACTCGTCGCCGCGCTGGAACCCTTCGATCAGGAACCCGGCGGCGCCGGCCGCAGGTTCGGGGAGCCCAGCGTCCCGGCTGAACGCGCGGACGGACGCCACGATGTGCTCCAGCGCCTGCGCTACCTCGGCAGGGTCGCGCACCAGGGTGACCCCGACGCTGCCTTGCCCCTGCCGGGGCTTGATGACCCACGGGCCGGGTGGGTGGGCGAGGGCGAAACCGACTGCCTCGGCCTCGGTCTGGCACCGGGCCGAAGGGGGCTGGCGGAACCCTCGCTCCCGCAGCGCCTCACGGCATGCCGCTTTGTCACGCAGTAGCCGCGCGGTGGGCAGTCCGTTCCCTGGCAGGCCTAGCGCGTCGGCGACCGCCGCCACCGACTCCACGGCCTGCTCACGGAACCCGTATACACCACAGAAACGTGGCAGCCGGCGCCCGCCGTCCAGCGCCCAGGCCGTGCATGCCGCCACGTCGTGGAATGGCAGTTCCACCACCTCGGCGGCACGCTCGGTCAGTTCGGGGACGGCAGCGAGGTGCTCCGGCGTGTCCACCAGCCAGACCGGCAGGTCGCGGGCCCGTGCCTGGTCCAGGCAGTCTCGTCCAGGGGCGGCGCTGGCGCCGCCGAGCAGAAGCAGTGGGTTCGTCAGCACAGCGGAGTCCTCTGGCCAAGGCACTGGGCGGCGGTCAGTCAATGTGGCACCGCATCCGGTCGAGTGCGTATCCGGCCCGCTGGACGGCCTCAGCGGTGTCACGGCCCACCGTGATCACGTGTGCGGTCTGGCAGTCGAAGAAACTCGCAGGTGGCAGGAGCACCTGATCGCCAACGTGCTTGGTGACCCATAGTTGCGCGACACCCGGGCACTCCCGGGCCGCGCGCACGCCGTCCCAGGAACGGACGGTCCCTGGCCGGGCGGCCAGCAGATAGCGCACACAGCTGCCCCCGGCGGGTCGCGCCCCCAGTTCCACGGGCTCGCCAAATGCCGCTTGAAATGCCGAGGCGATCAGCTCATCGCTCCCCGCGAGCGGCACCAGGTGCGAGGCAATGAAATTGCCGCCAAGCCGCGCATTTACTTCGATGACCTTTGCACCGGAGCTGGTCAGCATCACCTCAACATGGAATCCGCATGCGTCCAGCCCAACGGCCTGGACAGCCTGGACGGCGATATCGATGGCCGCCTGGCGCGCCGCTTCGCTAATCTCGGCCGGAAATGAGTTCTGGTACTCGGTGAAATATGCGTCATGTGCGATCAGCTTGTCCGAGACACCGCAGACGCGTACTTCCTTCCGGCTCACCACCCCTTCCACGCTGACCTCCCGCCCGCTCACATACTCCTCGTAGACGAACTCGCCGGGGTAGTAGGCGAAGAACGGGTCAGCCTCCGGAGCGGCGTAGGTGACGGCCGCGTCGTATGCCGCGCGGAGCTGGGACTCATTGGCTACCGCGAAGATCCCCGCGCTGCCCGCCCCGCCCGTCGGCTTATAGATGGCGGGGTAGCCGACGCGCGCCGCGGCCTCCCGCAGGTCTTCCCAGCTGGTCACCCGCACGGACGCCGGGCACGGCACCCCGTGCGCGGCGAGCGCTGCCCGCATCGCGGCCTTGTTGCGTGCGGTGCGGGCGGCCGCGGCATCGCCGGGCAGTCCCAGCGCCTGCGCCACCTCAGCAGCTGGGACCACCCCGTGGTCCCAGAACGTGATGACGCCGTCGAACGGGTCGGCCGTGTGCCGCGCCCGGAGCTCGCTGACCGCCAGCTCCATCTCCGCCGCGGTATCCGTCCGCACCGGGATGTGCGCGTCCACGTAGGGCTCCGCCCACGCCGGGATATGCTCCCCCGCGACCGACACCCGCAGGCCCTGTTGCTTAGCGACCTGGAACGCGCGGACCTTCTGCTCGTACATGGCGTGCATGAAAAGGATGTGCGGCAGCTGATCCTCCCCGTGAGCCCCGTAAGTGATCGTGAACCGTGTCGACATCCCCGGGTCACCGCGGTCAGGCTAACGGCTCATGACGGGCCTTTCCGGGTTGAGTGCATACTTTCCACGTTAAGTGCATAAAAATCACACGGCCTCCCGGCCTCCCGGCCTCCCGGCCTCCCGGCGTCATCGGCTGACGGGTGAGGCGCGCTAGCATCCGGCCATGGCCGAATCGGAGCCGTTCGACAGCGTGCTCGTCGTGATGGCACATCCGGATGACGTCGACTATGGTGCCGCCGGAACGGTCGCCAGGTGGACACGCATGGGCACCCGGGTGGGCTACTGCGTGGTCACCGACGGGGATGCGGGGGCTGAGGACCCCCGGGTGGACCGGGCAGAGCTGGCGAGCCGCCGCCGGGCGGAACAGCGGGACGCGGCACGGATCGTCGGGGTGAGCGATGTCCGGTTTCTCGGCTACTCCGACGGCTCGGTCTCGGCCAGCCTGGGCCTGCGCCGCGACATCACCCGGGTGATCCGCGCCACGCGACCGGACCTGGTGCTCACCCACAGTCCGGAACGCAACCTGACCCGCGTCAAGGCAAGCCATCCTGACCACCGCGCGGTCGGCGCCGCCGTGCTCGACGCGGTCTATCCGGATGCGCGGAACCCGTGCAGCTACCCGGAACAGGTCATCAGCGAAGGGCTGGAACCCTGGGTGGTGCCACAGGTCTGGCTGCGCGGCGGCCCAACCGACGACCACTACGTCGACGTCACCGCTACCTTCGAGCTGAAGATGGCCGCGATCCGTGCCCACCGCAGCCAAGGCGGCCAGGAAGCAGAGTTCAGCGAGGTCATGCGGGGTCGACTGGCCGTCTTCGCCGAGCGGGCAGGGCTTCCGCCAGGCCGGCTCTGCGAGGCCTTTCAGAGGGTTGACACCGCGTAGTCCTTGCGGCAGGCGCGCCTATTCAGCCCTGTCCGGAACATGCCAGACAGCTCCACTGCACCGCCCCGATATTAGGCTGTACCCGGCCATTCAACGGTCTGACACATTCGCACGGGGTGATGCACGGATGTCCATGGAGTCCGCGCTGGCCGCGAGCGATTTCCACGGCATCGACGCAGCCTGCGTCTCAGAACACGAGCGCCGGAACGCTCTGCACCTGCTGGTCGGCATGATGGAACTGGCCAGGCAGAGCTGGCCGCCCGCGACGGCCCGCCCCGCGCCACCCGCCGCCTCGAGCACCGCGATCGCAAACGTCATAGCCCGGGTCATAGCCCGGGTCAGTGAGCCGTTGGTCCGGGCACTGCTGGTCGGCAAGATCGTGACGGCCATGGACCGCGGGGTGCGGCTGGACATCAGTGACGGATCGTCCCTGCCCGGCCGCTGCGCGCGGCCGGGCGAGCTGGTCACGATCCTCGGCAATCTCATCGACAACGCGGTCGACGCGCTCCTCGAGCACCCGCGAGCCGAGCCATGGGTCGAGGTGGAGGTGCGCGGGCGTGGCGCGGTCACGGAACTGCGCGTGACGGACAACGGCCCAGGGGTGCCGCCTGGAGATCGCCAGTGGATATTCGCCAGCGGCTCCTCCACCAAGCGGCCCACCGATGGGCGTCATCGTGGCCTGGGCCTCGCCATCGTCCGGCGCATCGTCAGGTACCGGGGCGGGACAGTGTCAGTCACGGGCATCCAGGGCGGCGGCGCGGTGTTCACCGTCCGGCTGCCCGCAGACCCACCCGGCTCCCTCCGACGTGCCCAATGATCGAAGTCCTGATCGTGGATGACGACTTCTATGTCGCGGAGGTCAATGCGCGCTACGTGTCCGCGGCCCCAGGATTCCATGTGGCGGGCATGGAGCACAGTGCGGCCTCAGCGCTGTCCGCCGTCAAACGCGGCGGTATCGACTTGATCCTCCTTGATCAGTACCTGCCTGATGAGAGCGGGCTCTCCCTCACCCGCCGGCTGCGCCAGCACAGCCACGACATTGACGTGATCATGGTGACGGCCGACCGGCGGCCCGCTTCGGTCCGGGAGGCGCTGCGCGCCGGGGTGCTCCAGTACATCGTGAAGCCGTTTACTTTCGAGGCACTGCGCGGCAAGCTGGACGCCTACGCGCGTCTGCGCGATGCTCTCGACGACGTGGAGATGGATCAGGACGGGGTCGACCGCGTGGTCGGCACGCTGCGCACCTCAACCGTCACCAACACCATGCCCAAGGGCTTCACGGAGCTGACCGCCGAGCTGATCGGGCAAATCATCTCCCGCACCGATCATCCAGTGTCGGCGCATGAGGTGTCAGAGCAGGCGAGTGTCAGCCGCTCCACCGCCCAGCGATACCTCAAGCACCTGGCGGAAACAGGCAGGTTGCGGGTCACTCTCACCTACGGGCGCACCGGCCGTCCGGAACACCGTTACACCGGGATCTCATGAGGCGGGCGCGGGGTTATGTACCGCTTCTCGTTTCTGGCGCCGGTGCCTGTGCCGAGATGACGGCGGCGATGAGTTCGTCGGTCTTCCCCGGGAAGGACCAGCCGAGATCATCAGGCTTACCGGTGCCCGCGGCGTCCTGCCCGCCCTGCAGGTACCTCCGCAGCGTCGAAAGGTCGGCTGATGGCTCCGGTCCAAGCAACGCCAGCCGGTGCTCGGCGGCGGCGCCCACGATCACGCGCGCGAAGTCTTCGTTGATGCCCTGTGCTCTCGGCGCCCACAGGTCGATCACCCGGGGCCCGGCGGCGGTGGCCACCATCAGGTCGATATGAGTGTCCACGATGCCGGTGAGGAGCGCTTTACTGCGCCGCACGGTGATCCCGGTGAGCCACTCGTGCCGGATCTGCCCTATCGCCACCTTCCCTGCGCTGCGCTGGGCGGCCCGGCGCTTGCTCACCGCGTTGGCGGTCAGGGCCATGGCCAGGCCTGCAGCACCGAACCCGACCCAGCCGCCGCCCTTGTCGAACTGGGTGGTCAAGAAGACGGTCCGCCGGTCGGTAATGACCAGGGTGGTCCGGTTCTCCAGCGTCCACGACTTCGCCCCGCGCTCGGACACCTGGCAGTAGCCCACGCGCAGCAGGGTCTCCCCCGGCTCCAGGTGCAGTTGACGCCATCGAGGGTCGCCGCTGTCCAGTACGGAGACTGGGTGTCCCCGATGGCCCGCACGGCAGTGATTTGCTGGGGGAGCATGGTCAGCTCTCCTTTCACATCGGCAGTGACCGGACGGGCCGGTTTCTTGGCCGGATACCTGACGGTGTTAGAAGGGGATCGGAAAGAGCAGCACTGCGCCGCCGCGCGAGATGTACCGGACATAGAGCGCAATGAGCGGGCAGGCGAGCAGCCCCGCCCACGCATGCTGCGTGATCACCGCCAGCAGGCTTGCGGCCGAGGCATACGACCAGAAGGCCACCAGCACCCGCCGGCGGGTGTCACGGTCGCCGCAGTAGACGCCCCAGCTCTCGCGCGCGGCGAAGCCGAAGGCCGGCAGCAACACGAACGCCGCCGCACCGGAGGTGCTGAAGCCACCGGCGACGGCCGCGATGCTCAGCAGGCCCATCAGCGCGCCGGCGAACGGCCGCGTGACCGCGTTTTTCACCCCGCGCCAGAACCGGGTTGCCTGCCACACCAGCAGGCCGCCAAGAGCGAAGCCAGCGATGGCCTGGAGCACGCCGGTGAAGCCGCGTCCCAGGTACGGGAAGCTGGCGGCCAGTTCGGCGAGCCCGGCGATCCCAAGTACCACCGCGGCGATGGGCCGTTTCTTGGCAAGAACCAGCTGGCACTGCCCGCCCCCGTGGGCAGGGCCGGTGTGGGCAGGAGCAGCGGAGGGCGTTTCGGCGGTCATGTGGGTATCCCTTTGCGGGGGCGACGGACCCGGCCGAGGCAGGACTTCGGCCAACTGTCCGTAATTGTTCGCCGCGCCGTCTTGCCGCGCATGATCCCCGCTTGGGGGTCATACGCCTGCCGTCTCAGGCATCACGGCCAGACGCGCCCTGGGCACCGCGGATTCCGCCGGAGCAGGAACCCTCACTCTGCGGTGGGCTCAGGCGGGTGCCCGGCCGCGTAGGAGGTGTACAGGGCCACCTCGCTCAGCTGGATGAGCCCGTCCTCGACGGCACGGGCCAGCAACGCGTCCTTGGTGGGCGCCACCCGCCCCACCGTCGCGTACTTCATGCGGGCCCGGTTGATGTACTGGCGGACGGTGTTCTCGCTGATCGACATGCGCCTGGCGACAGATGCCTTGGACATGCCCTGAAACCACAGCAGCAGCGCTTGCCGCTCCTGAGCAGACAGCGCGGGACGCCCGGCACTCCGGTCGGCGAGCATCGCCTTGGCCTGCGAGCGGGTGACATGCGGCCGGTCTGCGGCGGCAGCCAGGACAGCATCGAGCAGGTGGCCGCGGCCCTCGTCTTTGGTCACATACGCGCAGGCGCCGGCTTCGAGCACCGCGAGGATGACGGCTGGGTCGGTGTGGGCGGAGAACACCACGACCCGCTGGCCCTTCGCAGCCAGGCCGGGGATCTCCGCGGTGACCATCCGTCCGCCAAGCTCCAGGTCCAGGATCACCACATCGGCCCCTGCCGCCAGGTCCAGGCCCGCGACATCCCCGGCAACCTGCGTGACCTGGACCTGGCGCTGCGGGTCAGCGGTGAGCCACGCGGTGACACCCTCGATCACCACCGGGTGGTCCTCGACGATGGCCACGGTCACCGCAGGTCCCAACGGACCTCCAGCCACAGGTCCTCCCGGTCACGCTGAGCCTCGACAGCAAGCCCCGGGCCGGCGGCAGGCACAGGTGAGCCGTCCGGAGCATCGGTGACGAAACTTACCGCCACACCGTCATCGGCGGCAGTCACCGTGATCCGGGCCTTGCTGAAGGCGGCCGTCAGCGCCGCGATCGCGACATCGGTGATCGCCCTCCGGACCTCCAGCGGCATCACCGGGATAACGCCCACGGCCTCAACGTCTACCGCGACCCCGCGCCGCTGCGCGATGTCGGCGCTGGCGTGCAGCTCGTGGACCAGTGGGTCAGGTGAGTCGTCGCTCTCGGCGAACAACCGCCGCAGCCGGGCTGCCTCCACCGCGCACCTGCCCCGAGCGCCCGGATCCCCCGGGTCCGCCGAGCCATCGGCCAGGCCGGCCAGCAGAGGCTCAAGCGCCCCGTGCACCGCCAGCCAGCGGGAACGCCGCGCCGCATACACCCGGTCAGCGATCACCTTCCGCGCGCTCAGGCCAGCCTGGTGCTCGGCGGCGTCCGCGGCCCGGCGCGCGGTGACATCCAAAGCCCGCGCGCCCACCCATACGGCGAACTGGATCCCGGCCGAGGCGAACAAGACGGTGAAGAACCCAGCCAGCGCAAGCCGGTGCGGGTCGTCCCTGACCAAGACCGAAAGGGTGACCAGCGCTGCCATGGCGAGGAACCCGGCCAGCTCGGCCAGCGGGCGGCGGAGCAGGACCAGCACACCGGTCCATCCCATTGAGCCCCACGCCCAGTCCGTCGCCAGCATCCGGTCGGGTGGGCAGGCTGCGGTGGCGATCGCACCAGCCACCAGCACCACCACGCACAGCCCCCACGCCCACCCCGGTCCAGCGGCTCCTCGCAGCAGCCGCACCGCCCCAGCGGCGATCACCAGCGCCATCACCGCCCAGGCAGCAACCTGGACACCGGCGGAACTGTAGTCCCGCAGGCTGCCCGCGAGCTGGCTGCCTGCCCCTGCGACATGCCAGGCCACGACCACGATGACCACCGCGACGCTGAACGCCCAGGTGTAGCGGGCCGCCAGCACCGCTGACGGCCGCACGGGTGGCTGCATGGCACTCACCCCGGCCACCGCAGCACCACGCGGGTGCCCAGCCCCGGAGCGCTGGTCAGCGCTGCCGTCCCGCCAGCCGCGGCCATCCGCCCGGTGATCGACTCGCTGATCCCCCGCCGTGACCGCGGCAGCGCGCCCAGGTCAAACCCCATCCCGGCGTCACTGACCTCTACTACCAGGCAACCATCCTCGTCGCGGGCCGTTACCTCCGCCGCATCCACCGCCGCGTGCCGGGCCACATTACGCAGCGCCTCGGCCACACAACCAGCGACCCGCTCACTGACCGCTGCCGGCGGATCCGCCGCGGCCAGATGCAAGGTGACACGCAATGGCGCAGCCTCGGCCGCGACCCGCTCAAGACGCTCCGCCAGCGACACCGTCGTCAGTTCCGCGGCTGGCATCGCCCGCAGCCCCCGCAGCACCTGCTGGTCACGGGCGGCCTGCGCGGTCAACGTCAGCGAGCGTGCCGTGACCGCCCCTGCTGCGATCATCGTCAGCGTGGCCAAGATCGTGTCATGCACCCGCCGGTACTGCTCCTTCTCGTCAGCCCGGCGGGCGGCCTCGGCCTGCGCCTCATGCCCGGCGCTCAGGCTGGCGGCGATCACCGCATCAGCACTCCGGCCTGCCCGCCGCACCAGCATCATCAGCGCCGCGGTCACGACCGCCTGCACCACCAGGAACGCCGCCCCCCCTGGGTGCTGCACCGTCACCACATAGGCGGCGGCAACCACCCCGGCCAGGGGCAGGCTGAGTACGGGAGGCATGGTGAGCTGCGGGATGTACACCGCCGTGCTGGCCACCGGGAGCATCCAGGTCGTCCCGTCAGAGACCATCCCCGCCGGGACCACATGCCTGTGCGCCACCAGAAGGGCGACAATGACCGCCACATCGGCGAGCACTAAGACCGGAGCCGGACCATGGCGCCACACCAAGCCGGCGAAGACCAGCGACCACCCGCACAGCACCACGATGACCAGGCCAAGCCAGAAGCCGGAGACCCCACCCACAGCCGCCAGCAGCCCCGCGACCACACACATCGCGGCGCTGCCCAGCCGCAGCGCGATCGCGAAATGACCCGCGAGCCGGCTCAGCGCCCGGTCAGAAGGGCCGCTGCGTGCCATTCCCCGGTCCCCGGTGCCGATGCTCCAGCGCTTCAACATACGCGTATTGGACCCGCCCCTTCCGCCACGCCGACGTCACTGCGGCGAGGATGCTCCTGGCCTTTCACAAGTTAGACCCCAGGCGGCGCGGATGGGCAGCAGATGGTGGCCAGGCCCGGTCTGCCCGGCACCGTGCCCTTTGCCTCAGCGGGGACCGGGAGCCGGTGCTGTCCCTGCCGGTGCTGTCCCCGCCGGCCCTGTAACGAGATGACCCGGCTGAACGCTCTCTTCTTTGGGAGAGGGGGACGTGGTCTGGCCGCAGCGCGCCAGCGGCCGACCTGGAGTCCAGCCCGGTGGGCCCGGAGGCCGCCGGGGAAGCCCCGACGCGGCGTAGTTGCCGCCCTACCAGCAGGATGGCCCCTCGTGGCCGATCCACAACACTTGCCCGCGGTGGTCGTTGCGCTGCCGGCCGAGATGGACATGGCTAATGCCGGCCACCTTGCCCAGCAGCTTGGCTCAGCCTTGGCCCCTGGCGTCAAGACCGTCATAGCCGACATGACGGCCACTACGTTCTGCGACTCATCGGGCATCAGCGTGCTGGTGCGAGCCCACCGGCAGGCTGCCGCGAACAGAACCGAGTTGCGGCTGGTGGTGCCCTTCCCCGCCGTCCTGCGCGCCTTGACGCTGGTACAGCTGGACCAGTTGCTGCCGATCTACCCATGCCTGAGTGAGGCGCTGGCCACCAGGCCGCGCCAGGCTGACCCCACCCGGCGATGAGCAGGAACCAGCCATGAGTCGTGGCCGCGGCCCCGAGCCCCGCGACGGCCTCGACCGGCTCAGGCGCCAGTACCCGAGGTGGCGGATCTGGCGCGGCCATGCCACGGGCGGCTACTGGGCACTGCCGCCACGCGACCACCCCGCCCAGTACAGGCTGATCGGCGCCGACGACCTCGATGAACTCGCCCAGCGCATCACCCAGGCCGAGGGGCGGCATGGACCATGAGCCTGCCCCCCGCTCCTGGTTCAGGTGTAGGCGCTTAGGTGCCGACACGGGTGGCCTCAGTGAGGATCGCGGCGATCACCTCAACTGCCTCATCGGCGTCGGGGCCGTCCGCTGACACCGTCACGTGGGCCCCACTGGTTGCGCCCAGCCCCATGACACCGAGCACGCTCTTGGCGTCGGCCGTACGCGTGCCGACGTTGAGCGAGACGGCTGAGGCGAATTTCGCGGCCGCCACCGCCAGCGCACCGGCCGGCCGGGCGTGCAGGTCACCGGTAAGGGTGACCGCCCGCTCAGAACTTGCTGACATACCGCGCCTCCTCGGCGGCGGCGCGGACCGCCGCAAGGTCCGCTCCCCCGGCTGCGGTCACTGTCGCCGCGACCGCGCCTTCGACGAACGGCGCGTCGGCCAGTTCTATCAGGGCGGGCAGGTCCTCTGGAGCCTCCAGCAGCGCCAGCGCGGTGAGCACCGAACTGCCGAGGTCGGGGAGGATCAGCACGCCAGCGCCAGCGTCAGCGAGTTTCACCGCGCGGGCTACCTTGTCGATGCTGGTGCCGATCCCGCCGTCGTCGGTGCCACCCGCCGCGAGGACTGCAACTGCGCCCCCACTGACCTGGCTGGCCAGCTCGGCCGCCCCCTTGGCCAGCGCGGCGCTGTGTGAGACAAGGACGATCCCTACTGTGCCGTGGGCGCTCATGGCATATCCTGAATATCGTTCGGCATCGTTGAAAGGTTCACATGATCCAGTCGGTGGAACGAGCGGCCCGGATCCTCGCTGCCCTGGGCTCTGGCGCTCCCCGCCTGGGCGTGACGGAAATCGCGGAACGGGTCGGGCTCGCAAAGCCCACCGTGCATGGCCTGCTGCGCACACTGGAAGCCCATGAGCTGGTCTCCCAGGATCCAGACAGCGGCAAGTACAGCCTGGGCCCGGGTGTGCTGCAACTGGGCAACGCCTACCTGGATGGTTCCGAGTTGCGGGCACGCTCGCTGCTGTGGGCGGAGTCGCTCGCCCAGCGCGCGGGTGAGGCGGTCTGGGTGGCGACGCTGTCGGGTTCCCGGGTCATCGTGTTGCACCACGTGTTCCGGCCAGACAACTCGGTGCAGATCCTCGAGGTGGGCGCCGCGATCCCGTGGCACGCCTGTGCGCTGGGGCACGCGATCGTGGCGTTCCTGCCCGACACGGCGCGAGCCCGTGCGCTGGCCGCTGACCTGCCGCGGCTCACCGGCAAGACCAAGACGACCAGGGCGGCGCTGAGCCGCGCGCTGGCCCAGGCACGCCAGCGAGGTTACGCGGTCGAGGACCAGGAGGCCACCGTCGGCGACGCGGGGCTGGCCGCGCCCATCCTGGGCCGGGAGGGTTCGGTCACCGGCGCGATCGGTGTGGTCGGCGCGGCCGACCGGCTGCTCGTGCCAGCCACCCTGCCAAACCTGGCACGCGCGGTCACCGAGGCCGCCCGGGGCGTGTCGCGTGATCTGGGTGCCGGCCGTGGCGGCGCGATGCTGTCGGCGCTGAGCTGAGCCCGCCCGAGGCCGCTGGCCCTGACGCGTGCTCGCGACGCGCTTCGCCCCTAGTGCGCGGGCGGTGTTCATGAGGCCGCTGCTGGTGCTTCGGGTGGGATCCGGTGCGTTCCCGGTGCTGCCTTCCGCGTCCTAGCCGCGGCCGCCCGCGATGCCGGGGCCGGAGCCGGGGGGCTGTCGGCCCCAACGGCGAGCAGAGCGCGCTGCGCGAGTTCAGCGCACCGGTCAGCGTGGGTCCGCCGCACCTGGTCCGTCACCTCGGCCACCCGCGCGGCACCGACGCTGAGAGTCCGCACCCCCAGGCCGATCAGCAAGGGCAGCACGCTGGGATCCGCGGCGGCATCGCCGCAGACCGAGACGCTGATCCCGGCGTCGGCCGCAGCGCGCGCCACATCCGCGATCAGAGTGAGAACCCGGGGGTCGGCCGCCCGGTCGGGGCGCATCCGCGGGTCGTCCCGGGCGATGCCGAGCACCTCGCTGGTGAGATCGTTGGTGCCGATCGAGAAGAACCCGGCGATGCGCGCGAACTCGGCGGCGGCCATCGCGGTCGTGGCGACCTCGACCATCATGCCCAGCGGCGGGACGGGCACGCCGGCTTCGCTGGCCACCTCCGCCAGCGTGTCCCTGACCGTTTCCATCTCGGCCACGGTGCGGACCATCGGAGCCATCACCGACAGCCGGGTGTCCCGCCCAGCGGCCACGATCGCGCGCAACTGGTCACGCAGGGCCCCCGGCGCGCTGAGCAGCGCCGCCAGGCCGGTCTCCTGGCCGACGAGGAACGCGGGAACCTTGTCGCCGGAGAAGTCGAGCAGCCGTACCACCGCAGGCTTGCCCGCCAGCAACCCCAGCACCGGGGCGAGCCGCTCGTAGTGGGCCGACTCCCCCGGCCAGCCTGGCGTATGGAGGAAAAGGATCTCGGTTCGCAGCAAGCCGACCCCGGTGGCGCCCGCAGCGAGGCCGAGCCGGGTCTCCGGGGCCGACGCCGCGTTACACAACACAGTGACCCGCACGCCGTCGACGGTGGTGATGGCTCCACCGGCGTGGTGGGCCACCGCCGCGCCGGCAGACGGCCCGGCGGTGGCCAGCTCATCGGGCGACGGGTCGACGGTCAGGTACCCAGCGGCGGTGTCCAGCAGCACGGGGCGGCCGGGCGCCAAGTGGAGAACCTCGGGGTCCACCCCGACGATCATCGGGACGCCCAAGCCGCGGGCAATGATCGCGGTGTGGGAGTTCGGCCCGCCGACGACAGACACGGCCCCGGCGAGCCCGGCCTCGGCGAACCGGATCAGGTCAGCGGGGTCGATGTCCCGCGCGGCCAGGATGAACGGCTCCTCTGCTGGGGGCGGAGCGCCACCGCCGCCGAGGCGTGCGAGCACGGCGGTGGCGATCTGGCGGATATCGTCGGCCCGGGCGGCGAGGTCCGGGTCTGGGAGGGCGGCCAGCAGCCGCGCGTGGGTCTCAGTGACTTGCGTCACCGCGGTGGCGGCGTCCTCACCGGCGGCCACCGCAGCGACCGCAGGTTCCACCAGCGTCGGGTCGCCCGCCATTGTCGCAGCGATGGTCACGATCTCGGCCTCGGTGGGCCGGCCGCGTTCGGTGAGTTCGGCCGCAAGCGCGAGCCGGTCGGCGACGTGGGCCGCGAAGGCCTCCCTGACCTCTCCCGGAGTGACGTGCCCGCTGGCGTGGCCGGTCTGAGGGAGGTAGAGCAGCCCGGCGGTCTTCCCGGCGGACACCGGCTGGCCGCGGAAGCGGCCCGGCGGCCTCACGGACCGTCCTGGAGGTCAGGCGTGGCCGCCAGCACGGCGTCGCGCAGCGCGGTAAGGATCAGCGCGGTAGACGCCGCGCCGGGATCCTCATGGCCGACACTGCGGGAACCGAGGTAGCTGGCCCGGCCCTTCAGCGCCAGCAGCGGGATGGTGGCCTCCGCCCCCGCGCGGGCGGCGTCGGCCATCGCGGTGAGAGCGACCACCTCCGCAAGGCCCTCCGCGACCCCCTTGGACAGCGCCGCCGTCGCGGGCATCAGCGCGTCCACCATTGTCTTGTCACCCTCGCGGGCGGCACCGAGCCGCTGCACACCCGCCAATGCCGCCTCCAGTGCGGTAGACAGCTCCGTCAGTCCCACTTGGGTGGCGTCGCCGAGCGACTTGCCCGCCTGGCGGAACGCCATCCCGTACAACGGCCCGGACGCGCCGCCCACCTTCGAGATGAGAGTGGACCCGGTCAGGGTGAGGACCGCTCCCGGGGTGGCTGGCTGCGCCGTGTCCAGCGCCGCCAGCACCGCGGTGAAGCCGCGGGAGAGGTTGATGCCGTGGTCGGCGTCGCCGATGGCCGCGTCCAGTTGGGTGAGGTGGTCACGGTTCGCCTCGATGACGGCGGCAGCGGCGGTGATCCACGCGCGGAAGGCGTCTGCGTTCATTGGGTTGCTCCTGGTGAGCCTGGGTCCGGATAGCCCTAGCGTCCCCAGCGCAGCGCGGGCGTGTCCACCGGCGCGTCCCACAGCCGGGTGAGCTCGTCGGTCAGACGGCACACTGTGACCGAGAAGCCCTGCATTTCCAGGCTGGTGATGTAGTTGCCGACGAGGTTGCGGGTGATCCGCGCTCCCTTCCCCGCCAGGTAGGCCGAGACCTCGGCGAACGCGACGTACAGTTCCAGCAGCGGGGTGCCTCCCATGCCGTTGACCATCACCAGCAAGTCGCCGGACAGTGGCATATCAGTGTGGATGGCGTCGAGCGCAGCTGAGACCAGCTCGCGGGCCGTGGCCAGCGGGACCCGGGTACGGCCGGGCTCACCATGGATGCCGATACCCAGTTCCACCTCGGATTCGGGCAGCTCGAACGTTGGCTTCCCCGCGGCGGGGACCACACACGAGGTCAGCGCGACCCCGAAGGACCGCGAGCGGTCGTTGACCTCCCGCGCCAGCGCGGCGACCTTGTCCAGGCCCGCGCTCTCCTCGGCCAGCGCGCCCGCGATCTTCTCCACGAACACGGTCGCGCCGACACCGCGCCGCCCGGCGGTATAGAGCGAGTCCTGCACCGCGACGTCGTCGTTGGTCACCACGGTGGCCACCTCGATGCCGTCGTCGGCGGCCAGTTCGGCGGCCATCTGGAAGTTCAGCACGTCGCCGGTGTAGTTCTTCACGATGTGCAGCACCCCGGTGCCGCCGCTGACAGCGCGGGTGGCGGCGGCCACCTGGTCCGGCACAGGGGAAGTAAACACCTCGCCAGGGCAGGCCGCGTCGAGCATGCCGTAGCCGACGAACCCACCGTGCAGCGGCTCATGGCCGGAGCCGCCGCCGGACACCAGGCCCACCTTGCCCGCCCTCGGCCCGTCCGCCCGGCTGATGACCTTGTTCTCGATGTCTACGCTGAGCCGCGGGTGCGCGGCGGCGACACCGGCCAGCGCGTCGGTGACGACCGACTCTGGGGAGTTGATGAGCTTCTTCATGACGTCGCGCCTCCGCTGACGGTCTCGGCGGTAGTGATGGGGTCGGCGGGGGCGAGGCTGGCGTAGGAGGCGTCCTCGCGGAAGTGGCCGATCGCCGCCCACGCCAGGCCACCGAGTACGCCCCCACCGAACTCGCCGATGAGGTAGGCGGGCAGCTGCGACCAGAGCACCTTGCCGCCAAACGCCTTGAGCATCAGCACGGCGCCCAGATAGCGGGCCGGGTTGATCGCGGCGCCGGTGGCAGGACCCAGGATGATGATGATCGCGAACACGATGGCACCGATCGCCATCGGCGCCCAGCCGGGAACCGCCCGGTGGTCGATGACGCCGAAGATGACGAACACGAGGATGAACGTGCCCAGCGCCTCGATCAGCATGCCGCGGCCGAACCCGGCCGAGGAGTAGGCGGTGACCCCGCCGCCAGCGGTGACAGTGGCCAGCCGGCCCAGCGTCAGGTAGATGGCGGCGGCGCCGGCGACGGCACCCGCGACCTGGGCCGCTATGTAGCCGGGCACCTCCCGCCAGCTGAACTTGCCGGTGACGGCGAGCGCCAGGGTGACCGCCGGGTTGATATGGCCGCCGGAGATGTGCCCGATCGCGTAGACCGCGCCGACGATGACGAGCATGAACGCGAACGAGATCACGCCGAGCTGGGCCATGGAGAACGGAACCCCATGCGCCGCGGAGAGCACGCCGGTCGCGGCCGCTGAGCCCGCGCCGACGAAGACGAGGAACGCGGTGCCGAGGAACTCGGCCCCGAGCTTCTGGGGAGTGGTGGGTGCTGCTGCCATGCGGGTCGCCCGTGGCCTGCCCGGCACACCAGCCGGGAGACTGGGCTCCTCACCTCCTCGGTGTCGACAGAGACTGAGAATTGAAAGCTGTTCGACATAGTCGAATATGTTTCACGAAACATAAGACTCCCCCATGGGTCACGTCAAGGGGTGGAAGCGCTCGTCCAGGCACTGGGCACGCCGTCCCGCGTATCGGGTTACCTGGCGTTGCTCTATGTAGCCGGTTCGCTCCGGGCAGCCCAGCGAGTGCCGCAGACCGACTTCACCCTCTGAGCCTGACCTACCTGGCCACGGCCAGGGTCACCGATTCCGACAGCGAGACACCGGCACTGCCAACGGCCGTACAGGTGGGCGATGAGACACACGAAACGCTACGGAGGAAACTCCTCACCCCCACAGGCGCCGGCGTGACCACGGTTGTCCAGCGGGAGCCATTCCAATGCCCTGCGATGGAGTAACCAACAGCGGTGCAATCGCTGGCCGAGGTGCACGACACAGCGGAGAACTCGCCGGAACGGCGGCTGGCCGGCAGGGGGACGGCCTGGTCAGCCCACCGTCTGCCGTTCCAGGACTCAGCCGTCGGCAGGAACCGGTGAGGACCGGCCGGTTTGAGACCGACAGCGGTGCACGCCGTGCGGGACGTGCATGACAGGCCGATGTGGGCGCTGGCGGGTGCGGGCATGATGCTCCACGTGAAGCCGTCCCAGGACTCGGCCAGCTCACCGGAGTCAGTGCTTCCTAGCGCGACACAGGCACGCGCCGACACACACGACACAGTGGACAGGTAGGTGAAGGAGGCACCGGCGGGCACGGGGACGTGCTGGCGGGTCCAGCGGACGCCGTCCCAGGTCTCGGCCATCGCGTTGGAGTCGCCCCCGACGGCTATACAGAACCTGGGTGAGGCACACGACACCCCGCTGAACGCCCACCCAGTCGGGGAGCCGACTGAGTCATGCACGGCCAGCTTGTGCCACCTGGTGCCGTCCCAGGCCCAGGCCAGCCCGACAGTCTTGCTAGGGTCCAACGGCCCGGTGGCGCCAACCGCGACGCAAACGCGCGCTGACGCGCACGACACGCTGTAAGCGAAGTTGGCGAAGATGCTGGTGTTGGCAGGGATGGGCTGGAGAGCCCAGCGCCTGCCGTCCCAGGTCTCGGCAATCGGCGCGACGACAAAACGGGAGGCGCGGTAGTACTGCTGCTGACCCACGGCGGTGCAGGCTTTCGCCGCGGGGCACGACACGCTGGTGAAGCTGGCGAAGTTGACACCCGGGCGGCGTGGTGTGGCCTGGAGGGCCCAGGTCGTACCGTTCCACACCTCGGTCAGTGGCAGCAGGGTGCTCGACGGTTCCACCACTGACGGCACATAGGACAAGAAGCCAGCACTGACGCAGAAACTCGCCGCGGCGCACGACACGGAGCTGGGCAGGTCGAAAGGAGACAGGGAGGGGGTGGCCTGGATGCTCCAGGTGCTCCCGTTCCAGGTCTCGGCCAGCGGCGCGTTGTGCGAGGCGTTGTTGACGTAGGCGCCGACCACGGAGCACATGTCCGGCGCCGTGCAGGACACGCCAGTGAGCTCCGCATCGGGGTTGGCGCTCGGCGGGTCGGGTGTGGTCTGGATGCTCCAGGCGGTGCCATTCCAGGCCTCGGCCAGCGTTGTCCGGCCTGCCCTGCTGGTAGACGAGCCGACTGCGGTGCAGGTGCCCGGCGTGGTACACGACACCGCCAGCAGCGGCGAGGTCGCGCTGCCAGCCGGGTTGGGAACCGCCTGGGGTGCCCAGGTGGTGCCATTCCATGCTTCGGCCAGGGGCAGGTCAGAACCCGAGCTGGCATAGCTGCCGACGGCCGTGCAGGAATCCGCCGTGGCGCACGAGACGCCGAAGAGTGCGCTGTCCCCGCCAAGGCCAGGCGTGGCCTGAAGGCTCCACCTTGCGCCGTCCCAGCGCTCGGCCACAGGCGAGTAGACCTTTCCTATGAGTGCCTCACCAACCGCGGTGCAGGTGTCCGCCTTGGTGCAGGACACCGCGAAGAGCACGGTCGTGGTGGCGCCCATGGGGTCGGGTGTGGGCTGGACGGTCCAGGTCCTGCCGTCCCACGCCTCGGCCAGACCACGTACATCGTGCCGGGCCGAGTAGTAGCCGACGGCCGTGCAGGCGTCCGGCGCCGAACACGACACCGCCTCGAAGGAGCTCCCGGCAGCGCCGACGGGGCTGTGGGCGGTCTGGACGGTCCAGGTCTGGCCGTTCCACTCCTGCGCCAGTGGCCTTACGGCGCTCGCGGTGTTGATGTAGTTGCCTACCTCGATGCAGGTCACCGCGCTGGTACAGGAGACGCCCAAGGGCGCAGCATTGGGCTGGTTGTCCGGGTTGGGGGTCGGCTCGATCCGCCAAGGGCTGGCCGCTGGGCTGACCAGGGCCGAACCAGGCACCGGCGCACCAACCGCGGTGGCAGCCGGCCGCCACAGCCGCGGGGCCACCGCTACCTGGACCCGTTGGAACGCCTGGGCGGTGACTGCCCGAGACGGGTGCGACTGGTCTTGGCTGGCCTGTGCGCTCGCGCCGCCAGCCGGCCCGAGCGTGGCCGCGCATACGACTGCCGCAACGGCCAGCGCTGTGCTGGTCTTCATGGTTCGCCTCTTGTATGGGTGTCGCCGTGGTCTGCCAGAGTCGCGATCCGGGCGGTCTGCCCGGTCCAGTGTGCGAGAGGCCGTCCCGCATCCGTCCCTCGTCTGTCCTGAGCCCTCGCGAGGCGACGTATGGTGCGGTTCTGTCCCGGTTCGAAGTCCAGCCGGGGTGCTGGCTCATGACGGTGGGAGCGGCAGGCCGAGGGAGCGTGTCCACTACCCGCTTGCTATATATCGACTATCAGTATATAAAGACAGCATGAGAGAAGGGCTCATGCGCGAGCCGACGTTCTTGATCTTGACGTCCTTGGCTGCTGAGGCGCAGCACGGGTACGGGATCATGACCGATGTCGAACGCATCTCGCAGGGACGGGTCCGGCTGCGGGCTGGGACTCTGTATGCAGCGCTCGACCGGCTGACGGTTGAGGGGCTGATCGAAGCCGGCCACGAGGAGGTTGTGGATGGGCGGTTGCGGCGGTATTACCGCATCACTGGCGAGGGGAAGCAGCAGCTCGCGGCCGAGGTGAGCCGGCTGCGCGCCAATGTGGCGGTGGCGGCACGGCGGCTCGGCCTGGCGGGGGGTGCCACGTGAACGAGGCAACCACGCTGGAGCGGCGTTACCGGTGGCTGCTGACCGCCTACCCATCGCACCACCGGCAGGCTCATAGCGAGGAGATGGTGGGCGTACTGCTCGCCAGCTCCGGTCCTCGCCAGCGGTGGCCCCGCGCTGCCGATGCCGCTGACCTGCTCGCGGGGGCGCTGCGCATCCGGTTCCGCGCCTGGCGGGGGCGCGCAGACGATGGTGCCTGGCGCGACGCGCTCGCCGTGGTCAGTGTCATCGCGCCGATCCTGGTGCTCGCTGCCGCGCTGGCGTACGCGGACCTGTACGGGGTTGCCATCCGCAGCGCCACCGGCTCCCCCGAGGTCCCGTTCTGGCTGGCCGACCCGTGGACGTGGCCGGTCACCTTCGGTCCCGCCATCGTGACCCTGCTGGCCCTGCTCGGGCTACGGCGCAGTGTCGCCGTGGCCTCGCTGGTCACCACGGCCACTTGGGTGGTCCCTCAGGTCTACGCCTATCCGTCGTACCTGTACTCTCCGGGGACGGCGCTGCAGGCCTACCTCGGGCTGCTGACCGCCGTCGCGGCAGTACTGTCGCCCGGGCCCCGGCGGGGGACCGAGATCCTGCGCTGGTGGGGGGTGACCGCGGTCGCCGTCACGGCCGCCGGGCTTGCTGAACTCTCCAAGGGCACAGAGTTCGACATCCCGCTCATGCGGGGGGTCACCCCGCTGCTGGTGAGCGCGGGCATTCTCATGCTGGCCGCCGTGGTATGCCTGATCACCCCGGCCGGGCGCCGCGTGCTGGTGCTCCTCGCGGTCCCTGGACTGCCCTATGGCATGGCTTTGCTTCGCCTTGCTGGCAGTGGCCCGCAATGGTGGCCGACAGCCATATCGCTCACCGCAGTGCTCGGCCTGCCGGCCTTGCTGGCGCTGTGCGTGATCACCATCGCGGTCATCCGCGTCCGCGCCGGCCGACGGCTCAAGGCCCCGCCGGAGGACGCCCGCCCCGCCGGCTGAACGACCAGCACCCACTAGGCATCGCGGGCTGCCCAGCACCACCCACCCGCCATGGGCGGAGACACCAACCGGAGGTACCACTATGTCCCTATCCATGTACCGGCGTGCCCGGGACATCACGGCCGTCACCGTCGCGGCCATGGCGGCGTTAGTGTCCGGTAACCCGGCACTGGCCGGCACCCGGACCGTCGGCGGCCACCAGCCTGCCGTTTCAGCGGCCCAGGCGGGGCCGGGCGGCTGGGTGGTGGCGTTCGGGCAGGGCATGCACGGGGTGCACATCCCCGCCGCAGGCACGGCCGCCACCACAGCCTTCGGCGTAGGGTGGACCGCCGGTGGGGCGGCCCATATCCTCTCAGCCGGCAGCACCGCGGGTTCGCATGCCAGAGCCAGCGACAGCGCGGCACCATGGGCGGCAGATGGCTTGCGTCCGCACGTCACGCTGACGCTGTCCGCGATCGGCCGCAACGGCCGGCCCGCCGACATCCATGGCCTCATCTTCAACACCGCGAGCAAGAGTGGAGACTCTCGCCGGGTCAGCACTCCCGGCGGGACCGGAAAGATCCGCCTGCCCGCCGGGACGTATCTGATCGACGCAGGCGTCTTGTCGGGTCAGTCCAGGCACCAGGTGTTCACCGAGATGTTCCTGCCATTGCGGCTCACCAGAGGTCACACTCACCTGATCCTGGACGCCCGCAGGGCGGAGCCGGTCACGCTCACCCTCGACGGCAGGACCCCCGCCGCCGGGCAGTTCGCCGCGGTCGCGTACCTGAGCAGCAAGTTCCACTGGGCAGAGTTCCTCCCGGGGGCACCCGGCTCGCTCGATGTGATGGCGGTCCGTGACAGCCACGTACGGTTCTCGGTTCAATGGGACATCTACCGCAGCGGCCAGGCTGGCACCCGCCAGTACGCCCTGGCCGCCGCTGACGCGGCGGGCGTCCCGGCGCGGCCGTCGTACCACTTCACGACGGCGGCGCTCGCCGCGGTCACCGACACCTACCGCAGTCAGGATGCCAGCACGACCGGCGCGGGAACGTGGGCTCCCGAGCTCCCGGGCATGGCGTTCTCGGCGATCTTCCAGCACCCGGCGGCCCTGCCCCGCACGATCACCCACTACCTGATGCCGCACACCGCGTACTTCGGCGTCTCCGACACCGGGAACCCCAGCGCCCCCGAGGAGATGGTGACCACCATGCGCAAGTTCGGCGTGGGAAACTACGCCCAGACCTGGAACGGTGCGGCCATCGGGCCCCGCGGTGCCGCGCACGGCGCCACCAGGACGGGGAACACCTTCACCTACCACACCGTGGGCTTCTTCAGCGACGACGTGTCGTCCCACCTCGGCCTGGACTACGCCGCCACAGGCACCATCACCCTCACCCGCAACGGGAAGCTGGTGGGCTCGGCGCCGTTCCAGCACAGCTACCCCAACCCAGGCCATCTGACCGCGCAGCTTCCCAGCGCACCCGCCCGGTACACACTTCGCGTGTCGGCTTCCCGCACGGGGCCGCACACAGCCATCTCCACCCAGGTGACGGCGGCCTGGTCGTTCCGCTCAGAGCACGCCGCGGCGACGACGGCCCTCCCGCTGATTACGGTCCGTTTCCAGATACCGGGCCTCAACAGCCACAACCAGGCAAAGGCAGGCACCGTCCTGCACATCCCGCTGTGGGTGGACCGCCAGCCCGGCGCAGTCCCGGTGCCGGTCACCAGGCTCACCGTGCAAGTGTCGGCCGACGGCGGCCGGAGCTGGCAGCCGGTCGTGCTCTCCCGGGCCTGCGGTCACTGGGTCGCGACAGTCCGCAACCTGGCCACACCCGGCTACATGGCCGTGCGCGCGACAGTGGCCGACAACGCGGGTGACAGGGTCACCCAGACAATCCTGCGCGCCTATGCTGTGACCCGCCTGTAGCGCAGACAGTACCGCGCATCGGCCGGGGACATCGGCGGCAGCGGCCCAGCCGCGGGGCAACAGGCCGGGGAAGCGTACAAACTCGATGGACCCGCCGCGTCCAGCCATTCGCAGTGGAAGCCGCGCGCGTCACGCTCAGTTATTTCGTTCGGCCAGGTGTTCGCGACCCGGCCTTTGAACTGCGACGTCGCGGCCCGGCGCACTGTCTGAGCCAGGATTTGGCGACACTCGCAGGCCTCACACGTGAACCAGTACCAGGTTCCGGTCGATCTTGGCGATGTCCGCCGCATCGGAGGTGACCACGGCGTGCCCGCGCTCGGCGGCAGCCAGCGCCACGTGCACATCGACAATGTCCGGATGGGATGTCTGGCCGATCTTGACGCCGATCTCCCTGGCCCGCTCGGCGGTAAGCTCGTCGATGACCACTGGGCTGCCCCGCCGCAGGCCCGCGCTCACCAGGCGGTCCAGGTTGGCGTGCCGTGGTGTTCCGCGCCACACTTGAGCGATCACGGTGCGCGGCAGGACAACCTCGATCGTTCCGTGCAGGGCCTCGTCCAAGATGCTGACCATGAACGCGGACCTGCGTTCCAGGGCGATGAACGCTCCGGCATCGAAGACGAAGCCTCTCACGCGGCGTCCGCCGCCCTGGCCGCGAGGTGCCTACGGTAGGCCTCGTCGGCAGCGCGGAGAGCCTCCGTAAGGCGCACCTTCGCCTGCTCGTCGGGTTCGCCAGCCTCCGCGCGCAGATCCGTGACCAGAGCCTCTAGCCGAGATCGAGCCGCCAGAACCGCCAGGCCCTCGGCGATCAGCGCCGACACCGATTCAGCGCGGCCTTCCTCTACCTCACGAGACGCCCACTCATACACTTCGTCCTTCAGCGAGATACCGATCTTCTTGGTCATACCGCCATCATACCATTGGTCATTCCGTGGTCAGACCAGGTTATCGCTTGCTGCATTGGCACGCCTGGCCGGCTGCTCGCAGCGGTAATGCGTGGCGAAGGCGCAGACCAGGGCGTCAGCGATGTCCTGGCCCCCCACGCTGGGGACCGCCTGGTCCAGGGCCGGTACCAGCACGCCCATAACGTCGCGGAGCGGGTCTTCGCCCACCAACGCCCACATCGCGTCCACGAGCGCGCAGTCACCGAGCAGGAACACCGGGCCGTCCGACTCAGGGAATCGTGGTTCCTCTTCGTCGAGTTCATAGCCACCCCGGGCCAGCCAGTCCTCGATCGCCACGCCGTAAGCCAGTTCCTCACGAGCGCCCGGCTGTGGGACGCGAATGTAGGCGACAGGCTGGTAGGTTGCGCCGACCCGGCATACGTGCCAGCCTGCCGCGACCGAACCACACAGTCAGCGGACGCGGCCATTGCACGGTCCGCTGGCAGCGGATTCCCCGGGCTCTAGCTCGAGGTGTGGGGGGATTGCCATAGCAAGGGCACCGTAACTACCTCAGGATACACATTATTCCTAATTCGGGGCGAAACTGTCACGGACACGCTTGGCACTCGCCTGGCCTACTGATGAGTACAAACGCATTTTGCCGTGCACAGAGATCGGTCCCGGAGTAGCCTGAACGTTCAATTGAACGTGCATTCGCCTGAACGTTCATTCGCACTGGCGTCTGCACGTGCAGAGACTTACGCAGGGAGGTTCTGGTGTGGCAGTTGGGGTGGAGGCCCATCACTGAGGGCACAGCTCACCTCTCGGTGCGACCGTAGCCCCCCTAGAGCGGATCCTTGCGGGTCGCGGCACCCGCACCAGGACAGACGTGCACATGAAACGCACAGCCACGACAATCCAATGGGCAGCAGGGATTTTGGCAGCTGTCTCCGTGACCTTGGCCGGGCTGAGCTGGCACGCCGCGACGGCAGCCCCGGCGATCGCGTCGGTTGTGGTGGCGGCCCTGTGCTGGACCATTGCTGACACCGGCCGCTCAGCGCGGCTCGGCACGCTCATCAAGGCCTCTGCCATTTCGAGCATGGATTGCTGCAAAACCAAGCAATACACCTGGCAGGTGTTGTCGGGGTACCAGAAGGTGGTAGCCATTCTACCACCCACGGTAGTCGAACGGCGTATGGAGACGCGGCTGAGGCGGCAGCAACTCCACCGGTTCGCAGAGGTATCAGATCTGCCCAATGTATCCGCGCGGATCCTATCCTTGAATGTCCCTTACCATCTCGCCGTGGACAATTTCAGCATTCTCAGGTTTGGTAAGGAGCACGAGACTACGCTTCGCGACGTGGCCAGCAGCGAAATCTTGAAGGATCAGCTGCACCTCAAGGACCAACACATACGAGTTCAGCCTAGCTTTCGAAGAGTCGCCGACCCCTGATGAGCCCAGTGAGCTGGTCCTGCGAACCACCCAGCAATTGTGGGGACATGATAAACCATGCCTTTTAATTAGCCGCCTTTGCGACCACCTGAAGTAAAGGCCACATCCAGAGGGAGAAAGGATGCAGATGAACCAAAGAAGTCCCTGGGATGATCTTAGGAGTCTGCTGGGCTTGGGCAACCAGCGACGCGGCTTCGGCACCGGGGACCACTCCAGTGCCTCCAAGCGCACTCCACGGAACTCCACACCCGTGCCGCAGGACGAGCGAACACTCATGGAACGAGCTATCGACCTCGCGCGGCGGTGTGTGAACGAAGAAGGGCGTGTCTCGCCGAAGGTCGGCGCGGTTGTTGCGCGGGAGGGCGTCGTGTTGGGCGAGGCTTATCGGGGTGAACTCGCTCCCGGGAACCACGCCGAGTTCACACTCCTTGAAATCAAGCTCAAGAACGAGACCCTGGCCGGTTCGACCCTCTTCACGACACTTGAACCATGCACGGTGCGAAACACCCCTAAGATCCCTTGTGTCGAAAGAATCATCGAACGCCGGATCATGCGTGTATTCATCGGCGTGCTCGACCCAAACGACGAGATCCGTGGCCTCGGGGAACTCCGCCTCCGAGCAGCTGGGGTCGAGGTCGCTCGATTTTATCCCGACTTGATGGCGCAGATCGAAGAACTTAACCGTGAGTTCACGCGAGGTCAGATCGGAGCGCGGCACTTGCGCCGGACTACAGCACAAACCTCCGATCCAGCCGACCCAAATGAAGTCGGGCCGAACGGCCACCGTACTGGTACTGATAAAAGCGACGAGATGGAGTGGGTTCCCGACGATGAACGTCCGAGTGAGTTTCGCCAGGACTGATCACGGCTTGGGGCGGGGAACATTCCCAGCGCGAGCGACTGGCTGGCGGAGCGGGGCGGGCAGCACCACACACCTACTACTCACGGCACCGCACTCCCCTGCGGCTGTGCTCAGGGGAACGCCAGATCACGCATGACCCTGCCCGATCAGTGTCGGCGAGGAGCCTCATCACCTTGGGCGTGCGGCCTCAGGAATCACCGGTAGGACTCCCAGTGCTCCCGGTAGCGCCCGTGGTCCCGGTGGTCCTGGTGGTCCCGGTGGCGCCTGTGGTCCCGGTGGCGCCACCGCCACCGCGACTGCCAGGTGATTCCGTCAATGACCCCGGCGCTCAGCGGGGCAAGCGCAGCGAATGCCGGCTGGCTCAGGTCGATATGGTCTGCCGTGCATGTCGGGCACTTGTCTTCGACCGGCACCGTGATCGTGTTGCCGTTGAAGGTCACCTGCACCGACACGCCACGGCAGAGCGGGTCATTGTTTGGGTTCGCCGTGGTCCACCACTGGAAGGAAACTGCGACCAGGAACTGCGACGACGCGTCGATGGGTGTCCCACACGCACCAAAGCCGCGGTCGTTGTAGAAGGTCATGCTCCCAGTCACAGGATGCCCGAACGGTATGGCAGCAGACGCCGGCCCGGCCCAGTAGAACTAGGGCCTGGCGTCGTCGTTCCCGGTAACGCTGCCGGATAGGTTGGGCGGCAGTGGGTAGCTGGGGGCTCATGGCTAGAGCGAGAACTGTAGCCGGGTACGCCATCCCCGGGATCGTCGTGTTCTTCTTCTGGGTGGTCATCGCAATCCTGGCCATCATCCTGCTGGCGTTCATCGTGCACTGGGCCGGCGGTGGAGCCCTCAACCTGAAACTCGGCCACTTCGTCCTGAACGTCGGGTTCACCTGATCGAGCCCCTACCACCTGTCTTGGCTCAGCGGGCCAGGGCTTCGCTGAGGTCGCCGGCCGCTGCCAGGGCACTCTGGTGGAAAATGGGCACGTGATCGGTGACCGGTGGGGGGTGACGGAGAGCGAGGTCGCGCGCTCCTACCCGTGCGATGAATTCGTCGCCTCGCCCGCGCTGCGGGCGTGGCGGGGCGTGCGCGTCGAGGCTCCTGCCGCCGCGGTGTGGCCGTGGGTCGCCCAAGTGAGGCTGGCGCCGTATTCCTATGACTGGGTCGATAACCTTGGCCGCCGCTCACCCCGGGAGCTGGCAGGGCTTCCGGAGCCTCAGGTCGGTGACAGGTTCACCACCGCTGGCGGGCGTGAACTGGGCCGGATTGTGTCGGTCGATCCCGGGAAGCAGCTCACGGGCACAATCATGGGAGCCTTCATGTCCTACGTCCTGGTGCCCGAGCAGGACGGCATGACGCGGCTGCTGCTCAAGGTTGTCATGCGGACCACCTACTGGGCCGCTGTCGCGCTGTCCATCGGCGACTTGGTCATGGCCCGGCGGCAGTTGCTGAACCTGAAGCAGCTCGCCGAGCGGCACCATGACGCGGCGCGGGATTAGACGCTATGGATGACTGCACGAGCTGATGTGGGGAGGTTCCGCCCCGCCGGTTGAAGGGTGCGCCGGCGCTTGGCTGGTGTCAACGTCGTTCATGCTCGCTTCGCTGCGCCGCGGTTCGCCTCGGTCGGCTGCCCGACTGGGCACATATCGGGTACGAGCCAGGTAACCGCCGCGCGAGAGTAGTGCGTTGAAGGATTGTGGGCACCCGACGAGCAGATTTCACAGAGTTCTATCGCCGAGCCAAAGATGAGTGCTTCTTCACCGTCCTGGTGACAGTTGGTGACCGGGAGACGGCGCAAGAGCTTGTGGCCGAGGCTTTTGCCCGGGCCTGGGCCTGCTGGCCCGCAGTCAGCAAGCATCCAGCGCCGCGGGCGTGGGTGGTCCGTACCGCCCTGAACGCGAACATCTCCCGGTGGCGGCGCCACCGCCGTGAGGTACCGGTCCCCGATCCCGGCTCGGTCGCGGACCTGCCCACAGCCGATGAGGCCGCGGACAGCTCGGTCGATCCGCGGATCATGGCCACGTTGATGCGGCTGCCTGAAAGGCAACGCCAAGTCGTTGCCTTGCGCTTGTTCCTCGACCTCGACACCGACCACACCGCGCAGGTACTCGGCATCGCGCCAGGCACAGTTCAGGCCCATCTGGGCCGCGCCATCGCCACGCTGCGCGCTGACCTCATCCCCCAACGACAGCAGGAGAACCGATCATGAACGACGAAGAACTGCTCACAGTAGTAAGACAGCAACGAACCAAGCTCCCAATGACCATCCCGGTCGAACAGATCATCAGCCGTGGCCGGGTCATCCGCGCTCGCCGCCGAATCCCTGGCCTGGCCACAGTCCTGGCCGTGGTGGCCGTCGCGGTGCTCGCCGTGACCACGCTGCTGCCATCCAGTCACCCACGCAGCCCCCGGCCTGGGATCCAGCTGGCCGCCTGGACGGTGGTCAAGCATGCCAACGGCACGGTCGATGTCACCATCCGTGAGCTGCGCAACCCAGCCGCGCTGCAGGCCAAGCTCCGCGCTGACGGCGTACCAGCGAGCGTCATCTTCGGCAACCAGCCGAACCCGTGCCAGTCCTACGGCCATCCGGAACTGCTATCGAAGGTCATTACTCCTTCCACAGCACCCGGGCAGCCCCAGGGACACGCGATCGTCATGACAATCCACCCTTCCGCGCTCCCCGGCAGCGCCGGGGTACAGATCATCACCAACCTCTCCAACGTCGGCTTCCACCTGGTGACAGCTAGCCAGGGATGCACCGGAAGCTGAAGCCCCAGCCGTGGCCTGCCCCGCCCCCCGTCTTCCTCGTCAGGCGCTGGCCCGGATCTCGAATCACCCGGGCTGGGTGAGGCAGACGCAGGCCTTCCGGCGGAGCGTCGGAACCAGGAGCCGGGCGCACCGGGGAGGGCACATCGTGGAACGGCTCGGCTCATAGCGGCCAGACCCCGACCGGAGGCGATAGCCGATGGCGACAGATCTCGCCCGGATACAGTTCGCGTTCACGACGATCAACCACTTCCTGTTCGTCCCGGTCACCATCGGGCTGGCGTTCCTGACCGCCCTGCTGCAGACCGCCTGGTATCGCAACGGCCGCGCCGAGTACCTGCGGCTGACCAGGTTCTTCGGCACGCTGCTGGTCATCAATGTCGCGATCGGTGTGGTCACCGGCATCGTGCAGGAGTTCGAGTTCGGGATGAACTGGGGGGCGTACTCCAAGCTGGTCGGCAACATCTTCGGCGCCCCGCTGGCTATGGAAGGCCTGGCCGCGTTCTTCCTGGAGTCCACGTTCCTGGGGCTGTGGCTGTTCGGCTGGGACAAGCTGCCGCGACGGACCCACCTCCTGATGATCTGGGCGGTGTCGTTCGGCAGCGTGCTGTCGGCGGCGTTCATCCTGGCGGCCAACTCCTGGATGCAGCACCCGGTCGGCTACACGATGATCAGCGGAAAGCCCGCGCTCAACGACATCTGGGCGGTGTTCACCAACCCGGTGTTCGTCTGGGGATTCGCGAAGGTGATATTCGCGTCGCTGGTCACAGGCGCCGCGGTAATGCTCGCGGTCTCGGCGTGGCAGCTGCGCCACGGCGGGGAAGCCGGCGTCTTCACCCGCTCCGCCCGGCTCTCCCTGATCGTGCTCGTGCCCGCGATCCTGTTCGCGATGCTGGTCGGCGACGAACTCGGGGTGATCGAGGCCAGATACCAGCCGATGAAGATCGCGGCCGCCGAGGGCCAGTGGACCACCTGCCAGCCGTGCTCGTTCTCGCTGTTCCAGATCGGTGGCGGCAACCACGACCAGACGCCGACGCAGATCATCGAGATCCCGCACCTGCTGTCGCTGCTGGCAACCAACCACTGGAACGGCAAGGTGGTCGGACTGAACCCACTGCAATCGCAGTACAGCAAGCAGTTCGGGCCCGGCTACTACGTGCCGAACGTGTTCATCCAGTACTGGGGCATGCGGGTCATGGCCTACCTTGCCGTCCTCGTACTGCTAATAGGCCTGTGGGGGCTCTGGCTGGTCCGGCGCAGGAAGCTCGCGACCTCCCGGCGGTTCCTGTGGGTGGCGGTTTGGGGAGCGGTACTCCCGTTCTTGATCAACACCGCGGGCTGGCTCCTCACGGAAAGCGGCCGGCAGCCGTGGATCGTGCAAGGGATCATGCTGACCAGGAACGGCGTGTCGCCGACCGTCAGCACCACCTGGCTGTGGATCAGCCTGGTCGGATTCGTACTGCTATACGGCACCTTGGGCACCGTCGACCTTCTGCTGATGCTGCGGTATTCCCGCACGCAACTCCCGCCCCCGCGCGCCGAGGCCGACGCGGGTACCCCGGTGCCGGCCGTCCAGTACTGAGGTTCCGATGAACGATCTCATCCCGTTCTGGTTCATCGTCATCGCGGTCTTGTGGACTGGGTTCTTCATCCTCGAGGGGTTCGACTTCGGCGTCGGCATGCTGCACAGCGTCGTCGGCCGGGATGACCCCGGGCGCCGGGCCGCGATCAACACGATCGGGCCGCTGTGGGACGGCAACGAGGTCTGGCTGATCGTGGCCGGTGCCGCGATGTTCGCCGCGTTTCCCGGGTGGTACGCGACCATGTTCTCCGGCCTGTACCTGGCACTGGCGCTGCTGCTGGGCTGTCTCATTGTCCGCGGCGTGGCCTTCGAGTACCGCGGCAAGCGCGACGCCGCCCGCTGGCGCCACACCTGGGACGCGCTGCTGACAGGCGGGAGCGTGCTGGCCCCACTGTTGATGGGCATCGCACTAGGCGACCTGGTGCACGGGCTGCCCATCAACTCCAGCCACAACTACACCGGGTCGTTCTGGGATCTGTTCCAGCCCTACGCGGTCTACACCGGGGCCACCCTGGTGCTGATCTGCCTGCTCTACGGTGCGACGTTCCTGTCCCTGAAGACCACCGACGTCATGCGTGAGCGGTCTGAGCTTCTGGCCCGCCGTATAGCCCCGTTCACCGCTGCCGCAGTCACCGGCTACGCCATCTGGACGCACGTGTCCTCCAGCAGCACGTTCTTCCTCCGGCCGCTCGAGTTTCTCGCCATACTCGCCGCGCTCGCCGCCGTCTGGCTGGTCTACGACCGCCGCGACGGCTTCGCCTTCGCCGCCACCACGGTCACGGTCGCCGCGTGCATCGCGTCGATCTTCGTCGGCCTCTACCCCAACGTGATGGTGTCCAGCACCAACCGGGCGTACAGCCTCACCGTGCACAACACGGCGTCCTACCCGTACTCGCTCAAGACGATGACCGTCGTCGTGATCATCTTTCTGCCGCTGGTTCTCGCCTACCAGGCCTGGGCCTACTACGTGTTCCGGCGGCGGGTCAGTGTCCAGAGCTTCCGCCCGGCACCGCCGCCGGCCCCACCGCAGCCGGAGATGGCGGCAGTGCCCACACGGCCGTCCGTGACACCCGACAGCGACCGGGCCAATGCGCGGCGTTCGCACCGGAGGCGGCGGACCAGAGCCCGCCATCGCTGATGGCTGGCGCCATTCCCGGGGTGTCCAAGCCGGCCAACAGCGAGCATCACCCGCGTCGGGTGGGGCGCGCCGGCCGTCCATGCGTTCCGATGGAGCCGTGCGTGCTACAGCAGAGGAGCGGACATGACCACAGCCAAGGCGGATGCGCTGGTGATCTTCGGGGCCACGGGTGATCTGGCGAAGCTGGAGACGTTCCCGGCGCTGGTCGGCCTGGTCCAGCGCGGTGTGCTGGACGTGCCGGTGGTCGGAGTGGCGAAGAGCGGCTGGGGCCTTGAGCAGTTCCGCGGCTACGCGGAGGCCTCGCTGAAGCTCAACCACATGGACCCGAACACCCTGGCCGCGCGGAAGATGCTGAGCCTGCTGCGCTACGTGGACGGGGACCTGGCCGACGATGCCACGTACAAGGCGATGTCGGACGAGGCCGAGACCGGGCGGCTCCTGTTTTACCTGGAGGTCCCGCCGGTACTGTTCGGGCGCATCGCCGAGGGGATCGCCTCAGCCGGGCGCACCTCCGGCGCCCGGGTAATGGTGGAAAAGCCGTTCGGCTCCGACCTGGCGAGCTCGCGGCGGCTCAACGACACGATGCACAAGTACCTCCCGGAAGAGGCGATCTTCCGGGTGGACGACTGGCTGGCTTTCGACCCGGTGGAGAACGTACTGTTCGTCCGGTTCGCCAACTCCGTGATCGAGCCGCTGCTCAACCGCACCTACGTGGAGCGGATCCAGATAACGATGGCCGAGGCGTTCGACGTGGCCGACCGCGGGGCGTTCTATGACCGGACCGGCGCCATCCGCGACGTAGTCCAGAACCACATGCTCCAGGTGCTGGCCAGCGTGCTGGCCGAGCCGCCCGACGGGCGGCACCGCCTGGACTCGTGGCGGGGCGCCAAGTCGCGGGTGATCTCGGCCTTGCGCCCGCTGGAACCCGAGGACGTGGTACGCGGCCAGTACCAGGGATATCTCGACGTGGCCGGAGTCGCGCCCAAGTCGACGACCGAAACATACGTCGCGGTCCGGCTGGCCGCCGACACATGGCGCTGGGAGGGCGTGCCCGTCCTGATCCGGGCCGGTAAGTGCCTGCCGGTCACCGCGACCGAGATCAGCATCAAGTTCCGTCATCCGCCGCATGACGTGTTCGGGATCAAGCCGTTCGCGGTCAGCAACTCGCTGCGGTTCCGCATCTGGCCTGAGACCGCGGTCACCTCTCAGCTGGCTGGCAAGAAGCCAGGCCCCGATCTGGAGCCGCAGCCGGAGGAGTTGACGTTCTCTGGGCAGCCCGGGTCGGACATGCGGCCCTATGACCGGCTGATCGGCGCGGCGCTGGAGGGCGACCGCTGGCTGTTCGCCAGCCAGAACACCGTCGAGGCGGCTTGGGAGGTCGTGGACCCCGTGCTCAACGACGTCACGCCCGTGCATTCATACGCCCGGGGCAGCTGGGGGCCGGAGGAGGCCGACCGGCTGCTGCCCGGGAGAGATACCTGGCACGTCCCAGCCGTCTAGCAAGGGCCAGACTCTGGAGGGGGGCGCCTCATGGACGCTCAGGGCAGGCAGGGCCGGGTGGTGATCGTGGGCGGCGGGTTCGCAGGGCTGTTCGCCGCCAGGGCGCTACGCGATAGCCCGCTCTCGGTCACGCTTATCGACCAGACGGCCCAGCACGTGTTTCAGCCGCTGTTGTACCAGTGCGCGACCGGCATCCTGTCCGAGGGGCAGATCACCGCGCCGCTGCGGCGGCTGCTCCGAAAGCACCCCAACCTGCGGTGCATCACGGCCGAGGCGGTCGACGTGGACGCAGGCCGGCGGCGCGTTGTGTCCCGGCGGCCGGGTGGGGACACGATCGAGGTGCCCTACGACCACCTGATCGCCGCCGCGGGGGTCCGGCAGTCCTACTTCGGGCATGACGAATTCGCCCAGTGGGCGCCCGGTATGAAGACGATCTCCGATGTGCTGACGATACGGCGGCGGGTCTTCGGCGCGTTCGAGATGGCCGAGACCGCCGATGACCCGGCCGATCAGCGCCGCTGGCTGACGTTCGCGCTGGTCGGCGCCGGCCCGACCGGGGTGGAGCTGGCGGGTCAGATCCG
This sequence comes from Streptosporangiaceae bacterium, assembly GCA_035946955.1. Lineage (GTDB taxonomy): Bacteria > Actinomycetota > Actinomycetes > Streptosporangiales > Streptosporangiaceae > DASYYE01. Next base: position 43,233 of record DASYYE010000582.1, read on the forward strand.
CGAGTTGGCCACCAAGACCCTGCGCGACGAATACCGGAGGGTGGAACCGGAGGACGCCCGGGTGATGCTGTTCGACGGCGGGCCCGCGCCGCTGGCCACCTTCGGCAACAAGCTGTCCCGCAAGGCCGCCGACGCGCTGCGCACTCTGGGTGTCGAGCTGCACATGGGCTCGATCGTGACCAGCGTGGACGGAAACGGGCTGGACGTCCGCGATCAGCAGGGCGGGCAGACGCATTACGACGCGGGTACCGTGCTATGGACCGCCGGCGTGGAGGCCCCTCCGTTCGCGGAGGCGCTGGCCCGCACCACGGGCGCGGAACGTGACCGCGCTGGCCGCATCATCGTCCGGGACAACCTCACGGTCAGCGGGCATCCGGAGATCTCGGTAGCGGGGGACATGATGAGCTTGCGCAAACTCCCCGGCGTCGCCGAGGTAGCCATGCAATCGGGACACTACGCGGGCCAGAGAGTCAGGCGTGAACTCACCGGCGCAGGCGAGACCAAGCCGTTCCGCTACTACGACCTCGGCTCAGCCGCCTACATCTCGCGGGGCCAGGCCGTCGTCTCAGCCGGCCCGCTGCGCGCCGACGGCTTCCCCGGCTGGGCGGCCTGGCTGTTCATCCACATCGCGTTCCTGACCGGCTACCGCAACCGGGTCGGCGCGATCCTCACCTGGTGGCTGGCGTTCACGCGCGATATCCGCCGCGAGCGCACCTACGTCACCCGGCAGATCGGCCGGCTACGCGACGTGTATCAGCCGGAGCCGGTGGCGGCGCCCCAGCCGGCGCGTCAGAGCAGCGTCACCGACTCACCCGCAGCTCCCCGGCCGCAGGCCTGAGCAGACACGCGCCCTGTGCGGAAGGCCGGCCCGGACAGAACCCCAGCCACCCGGCTGCCACCCGAGGCGGCCAGCCCGGCACCGGCGCGCGGCAGGACGGCCGGAGCACCGGTTGACCTGCGCCTGCTGCGACATGCCGCCGCTGCCCGGCGCTGGCTGGCACTCACCGCCGCTCTCGGGCTGACCACGACCGGGCTTGTCCTGGCCCAGGCCTGCCTGCTGGCGCGAGCCCTGGCGGGCGCCGCGCGGGGCACCGGCCTGGCCCCCTTGTCGGGGACCATCATCACCTTGCTGGTGGTGCTGATCGGGCGCGCAGCCGCTATCCACGGCGGCGAGACCGCGGCCCTGCGTGCCGCAGCACAGGTGAAGTCACGGCTGCGCCGCCGCCTCACCGAACAGGCCCTGCGGCTCGGGCCGGCATGGCTGTCGGGCCAGCGGGCGGGCGAGGTCACCACTGTGAGCACGCGCGGCCTGGACGCGCTGGATGCCTACTTCGCCCGGTACCTGCCGCAACTCCTGTTCGCCTGCGTCGTCCCGCTCGCGGTCCTGGTCACTGTCACTGCCGCCGACTGGATATCCGGCCTGATCATCGCGGCCACGCTGCCACTGATCCCGGTCTTCGCCACGCTGGTCGGCCGGTACAGCGCCGAACATGCCCAGCGGCAGTGGCGGCTGCTGGCCAGGCTTGGCGGCCATTTCCTCGACGTGGCCGAGGGCCTGCCCACGCTGAAAGTGTTCGGCCGGGCCAGCGCCCAGGCCGATGTGATCAAGACGGTGACTGGCCAGCACCGCGCCGCGACGATGGCGGCGCTGCGGATCGCGTTCTTGTCGGCGCTGGTCCTGGAACTTGCCGCGGCGCTTGCCACCGCCCTGGTGGCGGTCGAGGTCGGGCTGCGGCTGCTGGCCGGTCACCTCAGCTACCAGACCGCGCTGCTGGTGCTGTTGCTGACACCAGAGGCCTACCTGCCATTGCGCGGCCTCGGCGCACAGTTCCACGCCAGCGCCGAGGGAACGGCAGCAGCGAGCCGCGTGTTCGAGATCCTCGACCTGCCAGCCTCCCGGGCCAGGACCGCGGACCCGTCAGGCCCGGGACCATCGGCGAACGGGCACGCCGCACGGCACGACCCAGACCTGCGCGAGACGACCATTGCCCTGAACGCGGTCACGCTGGCCTATCCAGGACGCGAGCGGCCCGCGCTCAGCGGGGTCACCCTCACCATCAGCCCCGGCGAGCGGATCGTGCTCAGCGGTCCGAGCGGTGCGGGCAAGAGCTCGCTGCTCAGCCTCCTGCTGCGGTTCACCGTGCCAACCTCCGGCCAGATCACGGCCGACGGCGCCGATCTGGCGGCGGTCCCGGTCAGCCGCTGGCGACGGCAGATCGCCTGGGTGCCGCAAAGCCCGTACTTGTTCGCCGGCACCGTGGCGGAGAACATCATGCTCGGGGAGCCGGGTGCGGCACCTGACGCCATCGCGAGGGCGGCAAGGCTGGCGGGAGCCGACGAGTTCGTCGCCACGCTGCCCGGTGGGCTGGACGCCCGGCTCAACGAGCGCGGGCTCAATCTCTCGGCAGGCCAGCGGCAGCGGCTCGGCCTGGCCCGCGCCTTCCTACGGGACGCCCCGCTGGTGCTCCTGGACGAGCCCGTAGCCCACCTGGACCCCGTCAGTGCGCGGCAGATCCTGACCACCATTGAGGCCGTCACGGCCGGGCGGACGGTGCTGGTGGCCAGCCACCGCGAACGGCTCCCGGTCGGTGCCAGCAAGGTCCTCTGCCTCGACCACGGCCGAGTCGCCGTGCGCCCGGTCATGATAGCGGGCGACGAGCCGGACCGGCAGGCGGCCGGCCGGTGACCCCACTGCAGCCCAGCACCACCACCCGCGGTTCAGTGCCTCCGCCGGCGGCCGCCGGCCAGCAGTGCCCCCGAACGGCCTTGCGCCGGGTCCGCGCCGACCCGCTGCTACGGCTGCTGCGGCTGGCTCGCCCGCTGCGCGCCCGGCTGCTGCTGGCCGTGGCCGCCGGGGCCGCCGCAACCGGCTGTGGCGTGGCGCTGCTGGCAGTCTCCGGCTTCCTGCTCGCCCGCGCTTCCCAGCATCCGGACATCGTCGCCATCACCGCGGCGGTGGTCGCCGTGCGGGCGTTCAGCGTCGGCCGGGGGGTGTTCCGCTACGCCGAGCGACTGATCTCACACGACGCGGCATTCCGGGTGCTGGCCGACATCCGGGTCTCGATCTACCGGCGGCTGGCGCGGCTAGCCCCCGCTGGCCTGGGCGCTTTCCGTTCGGGTGACCTGCTGGCCCGGCTCATCTCCGACGTCGACGCCACCCAGGACCTGTTCATCCGGGGCCTCGCCCCGCCTGCCACCGCCGCACTCGTGGGCGCCGCGGCAGTGACCGTCTGCCTGCTGGTCCTCGCCCCGGCAGCCGGCGTGCTCGCCACGGGGCTGGTCCTGGCCGGGACAGCCGTGCCAGGCTTGGCCTCAGCCGCAGGCCGCCGGTCTCGGCGGCGGGCCGGCCCGGTGCGCGGCGATCTGGCCGCCATCACCGCGAACCTGCTGAGCGGCGCCGCTGACCTGCACGCGTTCGGCGCCGAGGACGCGGGCCTGGCCCACGTGGACGCGGCCGACGCCGAACTCGCCTCGCTAGACCGCAGGTCCGCGGGGGCCGCTGGCATGGGTGCCGGGCTGACCTCGCTCGTCTCCGGCCTGACCCTGTGGGGCGTGCTGGTCCTCGGCGTCGCGGCCGTCGGATCCGGCACCCTCACCCGGGTGCCACTGGCGGTACTGACCCTCACCGCACTGGCCGCATTCGAGGCGGTCAGCCCTCTCCCAGCCGCAGCGCTGCAACTCGGTCTCGCGCGCACCTCGGCGCGGCGGGTCTGCACCGTCGTCGACGCACCCGATCCGGTGCCCGAACCGGCCACGCCACGGCCTCTGCCGACCGGGCCAGTGCGGGTAGAGGTGCGCGACGCGCGGGTGCGCTACGCGACGGACGGTCCCCTCGCGCTTGACGGCGTGGACCTCGACCTAACGCCTGGCCGGCGCGTCGCTCTGGTGGGGCCCAGCGGGGCTGGGAAGTCCACGGTGGCCGCGGTGTTGCTGCGGTTCTGCGACCTGGCCGGCGGTACCGCCATTCTCAACGGGCATGACTTGTCCAGCTACGCCACTGACGACGTGCGCACTCTGATCGGCGGCTGCCCACAGGACACGTACATCTTCGACGCGACCATCAGGGACAACCTCCGCCTGGCCAAGCCCGGCGCCAGCGACGATGACCTCGCTGACGCAGCGGCGCGGGCCCGGCTGCTGACCTGGGTCCGGGCGCTCCCCTACGGCTTCGCGACGCGGGTCGGCGCGCACGGCGCGGCCATCTCGGGCGGCCAGCGGCAGCGGATCGCCCTGGCCAGGGCGCTGCTCGCCGACCCGGCGGTGCTGGTCCTCGACGAGCCCACGGCCGGGCTCGAGCAGGAGACCTGCCAGGCGCTGACCTCCGACCTGCTCGCCGCCACCGCCAACCGCAGCACGCTGCTGATCACCCACGAACTGGACGGGCTTGACCAGGTCGACGAGATCGTGGTGCTCGACCGCGGCAAAGTGGTCCAGCGCGGCACCCACCGGAAGCTGCTCGGTTCCTGCGGCCCGTACCGGCGGATGCACGACGGCGGATGGGCGGCCAGGTAGCCGTCATTGATGCCTGCCAGGCCAAGACTGGGAACTTGCTCCGGCAGTCCATCCAAACCGATCGACAACCGAAGGGCCTGGCACAATGCCACTCAGACCGGTGAGGATCAGGCCACTAACCGCAGGCATGGCCGCAAACGTTTCGTTATCGACCTGAGTCTCATGTGGTCCCCTAGCGGGCGCCTCTGTACCACTGCCGTTCAGCGGGCATCGTTTTCGTTAGTCTGCGGCTGTCGTGTCCAGCCGATGTCCAGCCGATGCTGGACGTTGGTGGTCAAGCCACCAGCGAGCCGCTGTCATGCGTCCCGCCCTTCGCAGGGAGACTGATTCGCGTTCTCCGGTTCCAGGGCGGTGAGGTCGGCGAGTACGGCCCGGGCCTCGGCTGCGCCGATCCGCTGGAATATCTCCTGTGCCTGCCGCAGCAAGCTCCGGGCCTGGGCGGTGTGGCTGGTGGTGGTCGCGCAGCGGCCCAGCCCGGCCAGCGCGTGGGCCTCGTCCCAGGGGCTGGCGATGGCGCGGGCCAGTTCCAGGGCCTGCTGGTGACATTCCTGTGCCCGTGTGAGGTCACCACTGGCCAGGTGCAGTGTCCCTCTCTCATTGAGCGACTCGACCTCACCGCCTCGGTCGCCGAGGTCGCGGTAGATCTCGAGGGCTGCGTCGAGGTTGCGGGCCGCGGCGGAGTATTCCCCTATGTACCGCTGGAGGATTCCGAGGAAGGTGAGTGCCAGGGCCTCGGCACGCCGGTCGCCGAGGTCGCGGTAGATCTCGAGGGCTGCCTCGAGGTTTTGGGCTGCGGCGGGATAGTCACCGGTCTGTCGCCGAACGTCGCCGAGGTGGGTGAGGGCGTGGGCCTGGCCGCGCCGGTCGCCGAGGTCGCGGCTGATGCTCAGGGCAGCCTCGAGGCTTTGGGCCGCGCCCAGGTGGTCGCCCATGAGCCGCTGCAGGTCGCCGAGGTAGGTGAGGGCATGGGCCTGGCCGAGCTGGTCGCCGAGGTCGCGGTAGGTTCCCAGGGCCTGTTCAAGGGCCTGGACTCCGCCCGGGTAGTCGCCCATCAACTGCCGTACGTCCCCGAGGTAGGTGAGGGCATGGGCCTGGCCGCGCCGGTCGCCGAGGTCGCGGTAGGTTCCCAGGGCCTGTTCAATGGCCTGGACCGCGGCCGGGTAGTCGCCCATCAGCCACCACACGTCCCCGAGGTAGGTGAGGGCGTTGGCTTGGCCGAGGCGGTCGCCGATGCCGCGGTAGGTGTCCAGGGCCTGTTCGAGGCTTTGGGCCGCGGCCGGGTGGTCGCCCATGAGCCGCTGCAGGTCGCCGAGGTTGGTGAGGGCGTTGGCTTCGCTGAGCCGGTCGCCGAGGCGGCGTGCAGCCTGGATGGCGGTGGTGTGGCGGGTGATCGCTTCCGTCCAGGGGCCGTCGCGCACCAAGAGCCCGGCAAGGGCGGCGGTGAGGGCGGTCACCCGGGTGTCCTGGCCGGTGGCGTGGTCGAGGCAGGCCACTAGGCTGGCGCGCTCAGCGCGGGCCCAGGCCAGCGCCTGCCCGGCGTTCTCCAGGTCCGGGGCCGCAGGCGGCGGTGCCGTAGCGGTAGGGGCGGGGCCGGGGCGGGTCAGGCGGGCCAGGTGGGCATCGGCGCGGCCGGCGGTGTGCTGGTAGTAGTCCAGCAGCCGCTCCAGTGCCCGCTGGGCCTCGGCGGGTGTGGCGCCGGCCTGGTCGCGGGCGTAGCGGCGCAGCAGGTCATGCATGCCGTAGCGGCGGTGGCCGGTCTCGGTCAGCAGCCCTTCGCCGTGCAGCCTGTCCAGTAGCCTCGCGGCCTCCGTCACGCTGGTCTCCGCCAGTGCCGCAGCCGCATACATGTCATGCGTGACACCCGGGTGTGCGCCCAGCAGCCGGAACAGCCACTGCTGGGCGGGGTCAAGGTGGCGGTAGGACACCTCGAACGCGGCCGCGACGCTGTCGTCCTCCGCGGTCAGGGCCAGCAGGCCCGCCCGGGTTTCGGCGGCCAGGTCAGCCAGTGTCCAGGCTGGGTGCCGGGCGGACACGCGGGCCAGCAGCGAGACGGCCAGCGGCAGGAACCCCGCCAGCCGCACCACCTCCGCGACCTCACCTGGGCTGCCAGCGGCGCGCGGGGCCAGCCGGATGAACATCTCTATCGCCTGCTGCGGCGGCAGGCCATCCAGCACCAGTGGCGCCACAGTGCCCGGAAGGTCGCCTAAGTGGCGGCGGCTGGTCACCAGCACCAGGCAGCCTTCGCTGCCAGGCAGCAGCGGGGTGACCTGGCCACTGCTGGCTGCGTTGTCCAGGACCAGGAGGGCCCGCTGCCCGGCCATCCGGTCCCGCCACAACGCGGCCCGCCCGTCCAGGTCGGCGGGCAGTTGCCGGGGGTCGACACCGCAAGCGCCCAGCAGTCCGGCGAGTGCGTCCTCCGGCCGTACTGGTTCGCGTCCCGGCGTGTGGGCGTGCAAGTCGATGAACAGTTGCCGGGCGGGGAACTCCGCCCGCAGCCGGTGCGCGGCGTGCACGGCCAGCGTGGTCTTGCCTATCCCCGGCATCCCGGCGAACGCGTGGATTGCCACCACTCCGCCGGCCCGGGCCGTGTCGGTCACCGCCGTGGTGATCCAGTCCAGTTCGGTGTCCCGGCCGGTGAAAGCCGCCGAGTCCGGCGGCAGCGAGTACCGCACCTCCAGTGGGGAGGGCGGCGGTGCCGGCTGGCCGGTCAAGGCCGCTCCTGGGAGCCGGCCGCCGGCCGCCTGGAGCCTGTCGCCGGCCAGTACCTGCTGGTGGAGTTCCCGCAGTCCGGGGCCTGGCTCGATGCCGAGTTCCCCGACGAGGTGGGCACGCAGTTGCTGGTAGGCCGCCAGTGCTGCGGCCTGCTGACCAGTCCGGTAGAGCGTGGTCATCAGCAGTTCCCACAGCCGCTCCCGCAGCGGGTACTCGCCTACCAGCAGACGCAACCTGGCCACCAGCGCCACGTCGTGCCCCAGGGCGATCCCTGCCTCGGCGCGGGCTTCTTCGGCCACCAGCCGCCGCTCGGCCAGCCCGGCCAGTTCAGTCTCAGTCTGGGGGTCGAGACTGACGTCCTGGGCGGGCTGGCCACGCCACAACCCCAGGGCTTCATCCAGCAGCACTACCGCCGCGCCAGCAGCACCCTCGGCCAGCGCTTGGCACCCCCGCTCGGCCAGGTCGCCGAAGGCGAGCAGGTCCAGATCGCCAGGTGCGGCCTCTATCCGGTAGCTGCCGCCCAGCGGTTCGAGCCGCGGCAGGCCGCCCCGCCGGGTCAGGCCGAGTTCCTGGCGCAAGGCCGACAGGTAGGTGCGCAGCACACCATCCGCGGACCGCGGCGGCTGCGCTGGCCACAGTGCGGCCATCAGCCGCTCCCGGCTGACCGGTCGGCCCGTGTTCAACAACAGCACCGCCAGCAGGGCACGTGGCTTGGCCGCCAGCGGCACGAGATCACCGTTGTCGGCCCGTGCCTCGACCGGGCCCAGCACACGAAACCTCACCTGACCAGCCTTCCCGCTCACCAGGCTGCACTGCCGCCCCGATGCACCTGAGCCAGCCTAAGCATCGAGGCACCACGAATGTCATATTCCCCACGTGCGGGACCATTTGTGCCACCTCACGTTGGCCACTGGCAGTTTCGCGGTGCAGACCATCTGGGGCAACGGCGGCAACAACGGTCAAGGCGGCTGCGAAGCCAGCCACCCGATCGTGACCATCCCCTGACAGGCCCCCCACCCGACCAGAGCCGTATGTTCTGGGCATGGAAGGTGAGCGGGATGCTGGGCGTTCAGGGCTAATTACAACGGGGATCCGATCGGTGAGAAGAGTGGTGGTGAGGTGAACCTGCTGCGCCGACTGGTGGCAGACATCCGCCGCGGTGAGAACATCGACGCCTATGTCACCGTCGTGGCAGCCATCGTGCTGGCAGTGCTCAACATCATTGACGTCTTGCCGACCTCCCGGCTCTCCGGAGTAATCCTGGCGGTTCTGGCGCTGCTGGCAGTCGGGACGCTGGTGACCCGCTCCCGGCTGGAAGCCATGACAGAGCGCGCCAAGGCGGGTTTGCCGCACTTCTCCGCCAGGTGGGGAGCGGACCACCAGGCGGCACTCGATGACGAGGGTGACCTGTACCTGCAGGGGGTTTCCCTGACCACCACGATCATGGAAAACCTCCACTCGCTGGAGCGCCGGCTCCGCCTCGGCCGAACCGTACGGGTGCTGCTGATCCGGCCAGAATCCCCCGGCGCGCACCTCGCCGAGGACCGGCTCAGGATCCCCGCCGACCACGGCCGCCGCACCTACTGGACGCAGTCCACTCTCGACCATCTGGCGAGACTCGCCGCTGGCGCCGGTGACCGTCTGCAGGTCCGGCTCACTGAGCAGGAACTCAGCTTCGGCGCGGCAGTTGTCAATCCTGGTACGTCACGGGCCGCGATGTACGTGCAGTACTACGCCTACCGCGGCACGAAGTGGGACGGGATGCGGCTGCTCATCAAACCGTCGGACGAGCAGTGGTACGACTACCACCTCGCTCAAATCGACGAGCTATGGACCAGCGCCACCGCGTGGACCCCACCGCAACCGCCGTCACCCACACCCACGCCGTGAACGGCCCGGCTGCAGGCGAACGAGATGCTGTTAGACCCTCTCCGGTCAGGTCGTCACGACCGCGAGTGACGTGGGCGGGAGCGTGGCGGACTCCTTGGTCACATAGACACCCGCGCGCGACGCAGCGACCACCTCCCCCGCCGGACGGCCGAGAGGCACGGTGACGCCATCAGTGCCCAGGTTGACCGCGATACACAATCCCCCCCGCCACACGACCAGCCAGCGCCCCTCCTCACTGGACTCCACGCGAACCCCGGACAGCTGCGGCTCGGTGAGCTCCGGACGGGACCGGCGCAGCGCGATCAGCTCCCGGTACCAGGACAGCAGTTCCGCGTGGCGGTCGCCGAACCGCTCCTCCCAGTCCAGCTTGGAACGCACGAACGTCACCGGATCCTGCGGGTCAGGGATGCCAGCCGGATCCCAGCCGGACCTCGCGAACTCGGCGCACCGGCCCTCGGCGACCTCATGGGCGAGTTCCGGGTCCTGGTGGTCGGTGAAGTACTGCCACGGTGTGCTGGCACCCCATTCCTCGCCCATGAACAGCATCGGCGTGTACGGCGAGGTGAGCACCAGTCCGGCGGCGACCTTGAGGTGGTCCAGTGACACGGAGGCCGAGATACGGTCACCGGTGGCCCGGTTGCCGACCTGGTCATGGTTCTGCAGATAGCCCAGGAGCCGGTGGGCGGGCACCCGGAACGTGTCGAGCTGACGCCCATGGCTGCGCCCACGAAACGATGACCAGGTGCCATCATGGAAGTAGCCACGGGTGAGCGTCTTAGCCAGCGCGGCCAGCGACCCGAAGTCGCCGTAGTACCCCTGCCGCTCCCCCGTGACCGCGGCGTGGACGGCGTGGTGGAAGTCGTCGCTCCACTGGGCGGTCAGCCCATACCCGCCCGCCTCACGGGAGGTGACCAGCCGCGGGTCGTTGGTGTCGGACTCGGCGATGACGACCAGGTCACGGTTGAGCCGTGCGGCGAGTGCCTGCACCTCGGCCGCGAGTTCCTCCAGGAAGTGCAGGGCACGGTGGTCCTCCAGTGCGTGCACCGCGTCCAGCCGCAGCCCGTCCAGGTGGTAGTCGCGCAGCCACATGAGCGCGTTGCCGATCAGGAACTCTCGCACCTCGTCGGAGCCGGGCTGGTCGAGGTTGACCGCGGGCCCCCACGGCGTGACGTGCGCCTGTGTGAAGTAGGGGCCGAAGTCGGCGAGCCGGTTCCCCGGGCCGAGGTGGTTGTACACGACGTCGAGGACGACGGCCAGGCGGCGGGCGTGGCAGGCGTCCACGAACCGTTTCAGCGCGTCCGGCCCCCCGTATGGGTCGTGCACCGACCACAGGCCCACGTTGTCGTAGCCCCAGCCGTGGTTGCCGGGGAAGGAGTTCACCGGCATCACCTCGACGGTGCCGACACCGAGGCTGGTGAGGTGCCCGAGCCGGTCGATTGCCGCGTCGAACGTGCCTTCCTGGGTGAACGTCCCGACGTGCAGTTCGTAGACCACCGAGCCGGGCAGCGGGACTCCCCGCCACCCGTGGTCCGTCCACTGGAAAGCCGAATGGTCGTAGGTCCGGCTTGCCTGGTCGATCCCAGACGGCTGCCACGGCGAGCGGGGGTCCGCCAGCGGCTCCCCCCCGTCCAGGCGGAACGCGTAGTCCACACCGTGGTCGGCGTCCGCGACGTCTGCCTCCCACCATCCGGAGTCTCCGCTGGGCCGCATCGGGTGGGCCTCGCCGTGTGTC
>DASYYE010000583.1:0-4658 GCA_035946955.1 Streptosporangiaceae bacterium
AGCATGACATCGGATGATCAAGACCCAACCGTGTCAGATCGGCAACGGCTACGTTGTTTCATAGTCGGTCCCATAGGGAGCGCGTTGGCCGAGCCTGGGACTCCTGCGCGTCAAAGTTATGAGGAAGCTCTCCAGGTGCTCGAACAAGTAATCTTGCCTGCTTGCAGAACAGTAGGGTTGGAACCCGTCAGGGGAGATGGACTAGCACGCGCCGGAGAAATAACCGAACAAGTCTTTCGAAGACTGAGAGATGACGACGTCGTAATTGCCGACGTCACCGGAGCGAATGCCAATGTCATGTACGAGCTCGGCCTGCGGCACACTCGGAATGTCCTAACAATACAGATTGGCGAGTATGGACGACTGCCCTTTGATATCACCGTTATCAGAACTATACAGTTCAGTAGATCTCCTTATGGTTTGATTCAAGCTCGCGATGAACTGGCCAGGCTACTCGAAGCGGGGCTCGCGGGTGAATTTGATCCGGTGACAGCTACGAGAATTTGGAACGAGACCGAGGAAGCCAACTCAGTTCCCCCCCGAGTGCCGCTCACCGAAGAAGGCGGTGAGGATACACAGTCCGACTCTTCGGAGCCCTTGGGGTTTGTGGACCTTCTCGCAGCGGCCGAAGATAGCCAGCCGGCCCTAGCCCTGATCGTTCACACGGGTTGGTGGCTGCCGCAGAGGGTACGGTGGATCGTGGCGTTGAGCCTGATTTTATCGTCGAGGTATGGCAAAGGCCCGGCTTGCGGGCCGGGTGCCGGGGGTTTCCACAGGTCCCGAGTGGTTTTCCTCAGGTCGTAGGTACGGGTTTCGTGCTGGTCAGCCGGGGTGGGGCAGGGCTCGGATGCGCTGCCAGGCCTGGGTGATCTGCTCGGCCCAGGGCCAGCCGGCGGCGATTTTCCAGCGTCTGCGGCGACCGCCACGGACAAGGCGGGCGGCGGCGTGCAGGACGCGGTAGCGCAATGTTCTCGGCTCGGCCCTGGCCAGGGCGCCGTCCAGGGCCAGCAGCTTGAGCCAGGCCAGCAGGACCTGGGCGATCATCGCCGCGGTGAGCCAGGCCTGGTTGAACGCGAAACCGTGCGACGGGAACCGGCCGATCCCGGTATCTTTCCCGGTCCGGATGCAGTCCTCCACCCTCGCATGGACCCGGTGCCCGGCGTCGATATAGGCGCATTGGCCGCGCCAGCCTCTGGTGTCCGCGGGCAGGTTGGTGACCCACAGCTGGTACCGGTACCCGTCCTCATGCTCGAACAGGCTGAGCTTGGCACCGGGGTGGGGCCGCTCACGGCGCACGAAGATCCGCATCGTTTCCGGCCACCCGGCGAGCTGATCCCCGTCCTGGCCTTCTCGCAGCAGCCCGGTCAGCTCGGTGACGTGCGCTTCCTCGATCCAGCAGGCCCGGTGCCCGCACTCCAGGTCCGCGCACCCGTCATCGGCGCGGCGTTCACGGACCTCGCCCCGGTGATCGATCGCGATCTGCCATGCGTCTTCGGGGACCAGCCGGATCGCCGCCTTCTCCCGGGCATCCAGTTCCCACCCGCACGAGTAGGTCAGCGTGAACCCGCGGCGTTGCGCGAGCTTGTCCAGGTGCTCCAGCAGCTTGTGCGAGAAACCCGCTCCGTCCACCGTGAGCATCAGGTTCCGCCGCAGTCCTGGCGGCAGCGCCACGATGGCGTCGTCCACCAGGGTGATGTGGTCGGCGGCCGTGTTCGAGCCTGCTGAGCCGCGGCGCAGCATCCAGGCCAGCGGCTCGCCGGTATTATCGCAGAACGCCAGCAGCGGATGATGCCCGGTCGGATAGCGGCAGGCGCATTGCTGCGCCCGCCGCCTCCTCAGAACCGTGCGTGCGGGTTGCCCCCGCACACGGCTCAAGCAAGCCGCTAGGGTGTCGCGGGTTGAAGCTCCGGGTTCCTGCGCTGGCGTGCCTGGCTGACGCGCTGGCAGGATGCGTGCACGAGGCGGGTTTGGTCATCGTGCGGCATGCTGGGCTGCCCGTGGTGGGTGAGATAGCTGGCGGCTATCGCCTTGCGGGTGATGCTCAGCCACCATGTCTCCCACTGCTGGGGAGACTGAGGCGGCTGGTCGGCGCTGAGCAGGTAGTCCCCGCACAGCGGGCACAGCCCGTGCTGCGCGGTGAGCAGCCGCAGAGTGTACCTGTCCAGCGGGGGCTTGATCTTCTCGCGCCGTTTTGCCCAGTAGGCGGCCAGGGCCGGGTCATCGGGGGATGCCGCGCCCTTGACCGGCACGTGCCGTTCGATGGCCGTCCAGGAGAACTTGACCAGGTAAGCGCCGGTGTCACGGTCGCCGAATACCCAGTGGTCGTTCCTGAACTTGTTGAACTTGCCGAAGTACCGGCCGACGATCCAGAACTTCGGCTTGTTGCTGTGGCGCCATCTGGCCCACTTATACAGCAGCTCCCACAGGTAGCTGTCGAGCCAGCGGAACAGTCGTGATGACACCACGCCCCGGTAGTAGGCCGCCCAGCCCCGGATAATGGGGTTGAGCTTGGCGATGACCGCCATCGCGTTGCCGCCGCGCAGGGTGCGCATCTCGGCTGCGAGCCGTTCCCGAAGCCGCTTGGCGGCCGCCTTGGACGGCTTGATCAGCAGCTTGCGGTTGTAGCGGCGGACGTTGAACCCGAGGGTGTCGAAGCCTTCGCTGAGGTGGACGATCTTCGTCTTGTCCTCGTTGAAGGCCAGGCCCCGGGGTGCCAGCCACTCCGCGAGCCGCGCCTTAACCTGGGCGGCCTGCTCCTGGCTGTGGCAGAGCACGACCACGTCGTCGGCGTACCTGATCGCGACCGGGGACCCTGGCATGGTGTCCCCGGCGTGGGTGCCGCAGGTCCGGTAGCGGACCCCGGCGGCCTCCTCCAGCCCGTGCAACGCGACGTTCAGCAGGCAGGGTGAAATCGGGCCGCCCTGGGGAGTTCCCTCCCCGGTCGGCGCGAACCCCTTGCCTGCCTCGAACACGCCCGCCTTCAGCCAGTCCCGGATCATGTCCCTGGCCGGGAACGACCCCAGCTGGCTGAGCAGGAAGGAATGCCCGATCTTGTCGAACGCCGCGGCCAGGTCGGCATCAAGCGCCCACACCCGCTTGGCCCGCGGGCCCGCGCAGGTGATGAAGATCGCCGCGATCGCGTCCTGGCAGCTGCGGCCCGGCCGGAATCCGTACGACCGGGGTTCGGACCGGGCTTCCCATTCCGGTTCCAGTGCGTGACGGACCCGCTGCTGGTGACAGCGGTCCATCAGCACGGGAATGCCGAGCGGCCTCAGCTTCGCACGGTTTGATGCCTTCGGGATATACACGCGCTTGACCGGCCGGGGATGCCACGACGAGATGGACTGGTGCACCCGCACCGCCACCTGCGCCCTGGCCTCGGGAGTCAATGCGACCTCCCCGTCGATCCCGGCGGTCTTGCGCCCGGTGTTGCGCTGCGTCACCTGCCGCACGCTGACCAGCGTGCAGGCCCGTGATCGCAGCATCAGCTTCTGCAGGTTCCTGACCTTGGGCCAGTCCTGCTCCTGCGCCGCCGTGAAGATCCGCTGCCGCAGCCGCCGTACCTGCTCCTCTTGCGCCCGCCAGTCGATCTTGTCCCACTGGCAGGGCGCGTCGCGGGGCTGGTCCTCCGGTCCGTTCACTATCCGGGCCGCTGTCACCGCCACCTCGGCCACGGCGGGAACGACCCACTGGCCGCCCTCCCATACCGGGGTCGTGAAGCTGTATCCCGTCATCGCGTCTAACTTGCCCTTCGGTTCCGGCAACCTAAGCCGCATCGCTTCACCAGCTCACCTGCCTCACGTCAGCACGCTTTCGCGCCCGGGCACCAGGCCCGGTATCCGGCCGGTTATACGGGACAGCCGGCGGAGGAGCCGGTCACCTGTCCCGCTTTCCCGCTGCCTTTCGGCCGCCGGCATTCGCTTCTTGGGCATCCTGTCCCGCCAGCGGAGTTCCGCCCCTCTCACGATCGGCCTACCACGCTGGCCAGCGTGGACCCTGGCGGGGTTTCCATGTTCCGCACGCATGAGACACGGCTGGGGCCGGGTGCCCTCTTTACCCCGGGGACGACGGTGCCGACACGGCCATGGGGTTCCACCTGACCGCCGCCTGCCGCCTTACAACGGCCGGTCCCTGTCACCCCGGCAGCACGACCCGTCCCGGGATGTCTTCAATAACGGAGCGTCAGCAAGGGTTCACTGGCATTCACCCCTCCCAGCCTTCCCCTCACCTGTGGCCCCCAGACGGAACGAGGACCCTCGGGCTTTCCCCCGGGCTCCGCACCCCACTGAGCAGGACCCAGCGGCGCACGCCGGGGCGGGGACGAGCCTCGGCACTGCCCGAAGTCACGTCGTCAGCATCACTGACCTCCTCCGACGCGCTCACTCACCACGAGCGGCGTCATGTCGCACAAACCTTTGAAATTCCCCTCCGCCAGTTCCTTCTCTGAATGGGCGGGAGTGACGGTCGCGTCGATCCGGATGCACGTCACCCCCTGCAGGGTCTTATCCGCGACCCGCACCCCGGGCAGCGCGCCGTGCCGCGCCACGACCTGCGCCCACGCGTAGCGGCGCGCCGCGCTGATCGCAGCGGTCAGCTTCTTGCCCGTCCTGGGGCCGCCCCTGGCGATCTCCTCCAGCGTCCGGTACGCCGTCGGCACC